>JBKDQQ010000040.1:0-25798 GCA_046341775.1 Planctomycetia bacterium | reverse complement strand
CGACGCGCCGGGCCGTGGTCGCCCCACGGTTCCCCGGGCTCGGTGCCCATGCCCGGATGCGCCAGCAGTTCGCTGACGCGGCCGGGTTCGAGCGCGCGCAGCGCGGACTCCAGCCACTCGACCTCGAGTTCGCCCGACTTGACCATGCCCACGAAACGCGCGGGGCGACGCAGCCCGGACCTCGAGAGCATCCATGTCGCGCGCGACGCGGCCGTGATGAAGAGCGACACGGGCCAACGTCCGGGCGACGCGTCGCGGTACTCGCGCCAGCGGGTCGCTTCGCTGGCGCGCGCGCAACGGATGCCGTGCTGCTGCGCCAATCGATGCGCGAGGGGCCCGATCGACGGCAATGCGTGCAAGTGGCAGTGCCCGTCGATGTGGTCGGGTTGCAAACCCTCGTCGCGCACCTTCTGGATCTGCGCGTTCCACTCCAAGGCGACTTCGTCCTTGTCGAGGCGGCCGAGCACCAGGCGGCGCAACTGCGCGTGCAATCCGGGAAAGCGCCCATCCGGACCGACCAGCGTGCGCACGCGCGCCGGATCGCTCACCGGCCGCTCGTCGTGCAGCACGAGGTGCACGCCGAGGCCCAAGGTCCAGACGCGGCGCGCGCGTTCGCACGCCGCCGCGAAGCTCGCGCCCGTCGCGGCGAGGCTGGCGCTGGTGAGGATCCCGTGCTCGTGGGCGTCGAAGATGGCCTCGTCGTAGCTCGGGTGCATGCCCAGATCGTCGGCGTTGACGATCAAGTAGCGGATGGCGGGGTCGAGCGGCATGGCGGGGATGGGCGCCGTCGAGTTCCGGCGAGGCGGGGCTTATCCTAGTCGGCTGTTCCAGCCGCTCCGCGCAAGGATGGTCCTGCGCCCGAGGCTGGACGGCAAGCACCCACATGCACAGCGGCAAGGACGACAAGGGCGGCTTCCCCGGCTTCGGACGCGGCGGCTCCTCGGCGGGCGGCGCACCTTCGATGGGCGGGGCGGGCGCGCCCGGCTTCGGCGCTTCGGGCCTGGGCTCGGGCGCGCCGAGCGGCTTCGGAGCCTCCATGGAGCCGGGCTTCGCGCCCAAGGCGCCGGGCGGCGGGCATGTGGTCGACGTGACCGTGGAGACCTTCCGCGACGAGGTCGTCGAGCGCAGCAAGCGCACCTTGGTGCTCGTCGACTTGTGGGCCGCCTGGTGCGGCCCGTGCAAGACCCTCGGCCCCACGCTCGAGAAGGTGGCGGCCGATCTCGGCGGCAAGGTCGTCGTCGCCAAGGTCGACGTGGACGCCAACCCCGAGATCGCCGAGATCTTCGGGGCGCAGAGCATCCCGACCGTCGTGCTCATCAAGGACGGGCGACCGCTGGACGGGTTCGTCGGCGCGCAGACCGAGGCCTACATCAAGGAGATGCTCAAGCGCCACTTGCCGGCGGCGGCGGTCGATCCGCTGATCGCCGCGCTCGAGTTGGAACAGCAAGGCGACATCTTCGGCGCCATGGAGGCGCTGCGCGAACTGGCCGAGGCGGAGAAGCCGACGAAGCTCGCGCGCGCGCACCTCGCGCGCATCCTGGCGCAGAACGGCGCCGTCGACGAGGCGCGGACGGAGTGGCAACTGCTGCCGCAGGACGAGCTCGAGTCGGACCCGGCGAGGACTGCCAAGGCCTTGCTGGCGCTGGAGGAGCAGAAGGTCGACCTCGCGCCGCTCGAGGCCGCGGTGGCGAAGGACGCGGGCGACTTGAAGGCGCAACTGGCGCTGGGCAAGGGCTTGCTGGCGGCCGGGCGCACAGACGAAGGACTCGAGCGCCTCTACCAAGCCTGCATCGTCGACTTGAAGTTCGACGGCGGCGCGCCGCGCCTGGCCTTGCTGGAGGCCTTCGACGCGCTGGGGCCGACCAATCCGTTGGCGATCCAGTACCGGCGCAAGTTGTCGATCCTCTTGTGCTCGTGACGCCGCGCGGGCGTCACTAGCGCAAGCGCTTCCGCAGCCGTTCGACCTCCGCTTCCAGCGCTTGCAGGTGCGGGGCGTTGGCCTGCGTCAGGTGCACGGCCAGCACGCGCACCCGCGCGGGAGCGGCGCTCGCGCCCTTGCCCGAAGGGTCGAGAGCCGACTCGGGAGGATCGGCCGGGAGGTCGTACACGCGCACGAGGTGCGGCAGCGGCGGCGCCTGCAGGTCGAGCTGCACCTCGCCCGAGGAGTCGCGCCACCCTTCGATGCATCCCGGTCCGCGCGATTCGCGCAACGCCGCGAACGCCGCCTCGACCGCTTCGATGTGGCGCGCTTCGGCCGCGGCGATGGCTTGGCGCAACTCGAGCTGTTCCGGCGTCGTGCGCCGTTCGGCCGTCGCCGCGCTGCGTTCCGACTCGCTCGTGGCGGATCGCGCCAGGTCCTCGCCGCGCGGCGGCGCCGGTTCGAGCGTCGCCGCGTCGGCGGCGCGCGGAGCCGCGCTGGATTCGTCGGGAAGTTGGACGGACTCCCGCCGCGCCTCGCCTCCACCGGGGGTCAGCATCCAGCCCAACGCGCCGCAGACGGCGACGAGCAGCGACACCGCGAGCACGCGCGAGGAGTCCTTCATGCGACGGATGATCGCACCAGTCGATCGTCGATCCAAGCGAGCACGGCGCGCGCGGCGCCGGCGACATCCGCCGTGTCGATGCGCGCCGCGTAGCGCTTGCCTTGCTCGCTGTGGCGGTAGAGGGGGTCGTAGTACCGCTGGAGCAGCTCGAGCACGAGTTCCTCGTGGGCCCCCCGCGCGTACAGGTCGACGAGCGCCTCCGCGTCCTTGGGCCGCGCCATGCGCGCTTCGACCTGTTCGAGCCGCGCAGGCAGCTCGAGGCGCGCGCGTTCGCTCGACAAGTAGTCCTCCAGCAGGAACCGCACGCGCGTCGCATCGGGCGCGACGAGTTCGAGGTTCGCGCCACCGTCGAGGGCGCCCCACACGCGCTGCGGCACGACGCGGTCTCCGACCTTGCGGCTCTCGCCTTCGAGCACGAGGAACGGCGCTCCCGCCACGGCGCGCAACCTCGCGGCGAGGCGCGTCTCGAAGAGCTTCTGCGACACGGGTTCGAGCCCCACCATCCCCAGCAGGGAACTGCGATGCCCGGCGCAGGCCTCGAGGTCGAGGGTCGAGCCCGGACGCAGGCGTTCGATCTCGCGCAACACGAGCGTCTTGCCGACGCCCGTCAGGCCGCGCAGCACGACGATCGGCGGAGGCGTCCAACCGTCAAGTTCGCTGGACACGACCGCGCGGTACGCCTTCCAGCCGCCCTCGAGCAGCGTGGCGCGCTCGCATCCGACCGAGCGCAGGAAGTGCACGACGCTGCGGCTGCGCAGGCCGCCGCGCCAGCATTGGAACACGATCGGTTCCGGGTGCGGCGCGGTCCACGCGGGCTGCATGAGTTCGGCCGAGAGGGTCTCGAGGCCGGGGGCGACGAGCCGCGACACGCGCGCCTCGAAGTCGTCGGCGCGCGTTCAAGCACCGCCGAGAGCCTCGACCTCGGCCACCAGGCCGCGGATGCGTCCGCGCACGATGCGCGCGGCCTCGTCGAAGGCCGCGGCGTGCGAGGCTTGCTTCCACAGCGTGCCCACCAGCGCGCGCTCCACGTCGTCGAAGAGCGGAATGTTGCAAGCGCCCGGCAGCGCGTCCTCGGCGTGCTCGGAAGGCGAGCGCAAGTCGACCACGGGGAGGCCGCGACGAAGGACCTCCGCCGCATCCACCTTCGCCAACACCGCGCGCCCATCCATGCGGCGCAGGGTAGCACGCGCGGGGCGCCGCCCGTCGCCGCGCGCGGTCCCGCCGACGCGCGCTAGTCCTTGGGGCGCTCGGCGCCGGGACCCGCTTCGCGCGTGGCGCCGTCGCGTTCCTTGCCGTCGCGTTCGCCGCGCCAGCGCTCGCCCCAACGCCGATCGTCGGGACCATGATCCCTGCCGTCGGGACCACCGCGCGGGCGGCCACCGCGTCGCTGCGGGAGGCCCAACTCGTCGAGCAGGCGTCGCAACTCCAGCGTCGCTTCGGGGCCGCGCAGCCCGGCGAGCGCCTGCAGACGCGCGGGATCGACGAGGCCGTCCTGCGCCAACGCCTGCACCATGCGCGCGCGACGACGCTCCTCCAACGCGGCGCGGCGTTCGCCCTCCGGCAACTCGCGCACCGCCGTCCAATCCTCGGGGTTCGGCTCGAGTGCGCGCGACAAGCGCAACAGCGCCTGCACGCGCTCCTCCGCGTGCCCCTTGGCGCGCAACTCGCGTTCGAGCCGCGAGGACATGTACGCCGCCGCGAGCTCCTTGACGGGCAGGGACTGCAACGCCGCGCGTTCCTCGAGCGTGTCCGCCTTCCAACCCAGTTGACGCGCCTCGTCGGGCGACAGCCGGGCGATCAAGACGCGCAGCGCGTGCTCGCGTTCCTCGAGAGGCAAGGTCCGCAGCCGGTCCTGCTCGTCGGCCGGCAACGCCAGGCGTTCAGCCACCTTGTCGACGACGAGGCGCAAGCCGCGCTCGGCGAGTCCGGCGTGGAAGCGCGCCATGCGCTCGGCGCGTTCCTCGGGGGTGCGGCCCTCCATCTCGGCGCGCCACTGCTCCGGCATGCGTTCCTTCAAACGCGCCCCGCGCTCGCGGCTGGCGGCGTGCGCGAGTCCGCGCAGGACCTGCTCGCGCTGGTCCGCGGGCAGGCCCGCGAGGCGCGCGCGTTCGTCGGCGGGAAGCTGCTGCACCAGCTCTTCGCGCATGCGCTTCAGACGCTCCGCGCGTTCCACGAGCTTGGCGCGTTCCTCGGGCGCGAGCTCCTGCAACTTGCGCCACGCGGCCATCAACTCCGCGCGGCGCTCGGGCGGCAGCGTGTCCCACTTCGCGCGCGCCTTGGCGAGCATCTCGGGCGAAGGCGGCGCATGGCGGCGCGCCGCGTGCCCCTCGTCGCGGGCGCGCGCCTCGCGACCGAAGCCGGGCAGATGGGCGCCGGCCGCCGCGCCGAAGACCAGCGCGCACAACGTCAGGAGCAGCAGTTGGAGTCGGAGCGCCATGGAACGGTCAACCCTTGCTCGGGTCCTCCGTGGTGGCCGGCGCTTCGTCCGCGTCCAGATCGAGGAGCGCCTCTTCCGACGCGTCCATCGTCGACAACAGCAGTTCGAGGTCGCCGGCGAGCAGCACCTCGACCTCCTCGAGCAACTCGAGGTCCTGCAGGATGCGCTCGTCGAGCTGCGCGTCGACCACCAACGGCGCGTCGGGCGACGTGGAGCCACCATCGACCGCGCGCGCGTCGCCACCTTGCGCCAGCGGCGCCAAGCGGTCTTCGAAGCCGTCGTCGCGCCAGGCCAACCAGACGAAGGCGAGGATCGCCGCGGCCATCGCCGTCGACACGAGCACGCGCACCAACGCCAGGCGGGGTCGCGAGGTCGGCTGGGCGCGGCGCGGCGCGACGTCGCGGTCCGCGGCCGACGTGGCGCGCGGGTTGTGCCGCGGCGCATCCGCGGGGGCGCGCGGGGTGGTCGGCGACGGGGCGGCCTGAGACGAGGCGGCCGGAGACGGGGCGGCCTGCAAGAGGGCGGCCTGCACGCGCCCGACGAGGCCCACGGGCGCGCGCACGCGATCGAGATCGAGCAGCGCGTCGAGCGCGTCGTCGGCCAGGCGCGCGCGCACGGCGGCGGCGGTGCGCGCCGCCAGGCCCGCGGGAACTTGCAGCTCGCGCGGTTCCAACGCGGCATCCAGCGCCGCGTCGAGATCGATGGGCGCGCCGGCGGCGGTCGCGAGGTCGGCGGTCGCGAGGTCGTCGGCAGCGAGGCGACGACGCACGGCCGCGAGCACGCGCGCGGCGAGGGCGCGCGGCGCGAGGACGACGTCCTGCGCCAGCACCGCGTCCAAGACGCGTTCCGCGGCGACGCGTCCGACCAGGCGCTCGCGCGTGGCGGCGTCCAGGCGCGGCGCGGGCCACGCGGCCAGCAGTTCGTCGAGCTGCTCTTCGCTCTCGGTCAACGCGCGGCAAGTCGCGCAAGCGAGCAAGTGTTCGTCCCACGCCAACGAAGCGAGCGCCTCGCCGTCGAGCACGGCGAGGAGGAGCCTCCGCCGGAAGCCGGCGCAGCCTTCGAAGCGCGAATGCACGGGCGACGAACCCATGTTCAACGCTCCTCCTTGGCGAGCCACGGCTGCAGCGCCTCGCGCAGGTTCTCGCGGGCGCGATGGACCAGGCTCTTCACCGCCTTCTCGCTCGAGCCGAGAACCTGGCCGATCTGGTCGTAGGGCATGTCGTGGTATTTGGCGAGGACCAGCGCCATGCGCTGCTGCTCGGGCAAGGCCGCGATGGCCTGCCGCACGGCGCGCACCACGTCCGCGCGCTCGAGGTCGTCCTGGGCGCTCGTCGCTTGCTCGTCGGCCACCTGCTGGAACGGGTCGACCCCGTCCTCGGCGCTCCAATGCTCGGCGCGGCGCTCCGAAGCCCGACTCGACGCGTTGACCGCGAGGTTGAAGGCGATGCGGAACAAGTAGGTCGAGAAGCGCGCCGTGGGCTCGTAGCGGTCCTTGCTCTTCACCAGCCGCAGGAAGATCTCCTGCAGCAAGTCCTCGCGGTTGTGCTTGGCGCCGAGGAAGCGCGTCAGCAACGCCCACAACTGGTCGCTGTACAGCTCGACGATGCGCTCGAAGGCCGTCTCGTCGCCGGCCTTCCAGCGCAGCATGAGCCGCGCGCCCGCGTCCTCCAACTGCGCATGGTCGCCCGCCAGGGCGTCGGGCGGCAGTTCGTCGCGGAAGGCATCGTCGGTCATGGTGGGCCCGAGGCAGGGTAGCCTCGATCCATGAACCGTGTCGGCAGGCGCGGGTTCCGGGCCGAAGCCGGGTCCGCGCGGTTCGCCGTCCGAGCTCCGCCGGAAGTCGTTTCAGGGCAGCCGGCGCCAGGCCGAAGGCGGCCAAACCACCGCCACGGGACGGCCCAGGATCGCGCCCCAGGGTCGATGGCAGGCTGCCCAGCGGCTCCCCGCCACGGGAGCGTCGGGGAGCACGAGGCAATGACCTGCGGCGACCTGCAACGCGGGTGCGTCGTCGCGCCAGACGGGCGCGCGCCAAGTGGCGATGCGCGCGAGCGTCGCGCCGCCCGCGCCGAGGCGCACGAGCGCGCGCGGCGCACCTCGGGCGTGCCGCGACGCGCCGTCGAGGCGCGGCAAGGGCGCCGACATGTAGTGCTCGCCATCGACGCGCACTTGCAGCCAACCTGTGCGGGCCTCGAAGCTCCACTCCTGTTCGAAGGCGCCCTCGGGCAAGTCGCGCAGATCGGCGTAGGCGAGTCCGCGGCGCACCGCGCCACCTTCCCCGTCGAGCAGGCGCAACGCGTTCGAGATCTTGCCGCCCTCGCGCTCCACGACCAACTGCGCCACCGCATCGTCGGCGCGCAGCTCGACGAGGAGCTGCGCCTGCGGCCGGTTCCACAGCACGCGCAAGACGACGCGCAGCGCTGGATCGCACGCCACGCCCGGCGCTCGCGTGCCGTCGTCGCGCAGCCAGCCGTCGTCGAGGCGCCCCAGCCGCAGCGCGGGAGACCGGAAGTCGCCCGACCAACCTGTCGCGTCGCGCGTCCACGCCTCGAGCCCGGCCCATGCGGCGGCCGAAGACTCGCGCGCGGTGTCGCTCCAGGGAATCCACGCCTGTTGGTCGAACGGCAGCACGAGCGGCTCGTCGCCTTGCCGCAACTCCCCCGCGGCGAGGCGCAACGACTCGCCGGGCAGGCCCATGACGCGCCCGAAGCTCGCCGCGCCGGCGTCGTCGCGCACCACGACCAACGCGCCGCGCGCGGGCAAGTCCACGACGGAGTCGATCGAAGCGGGACGCACGAAGACGATGCCGCCCGCATCCGATGCGAGCAGCCTCTCGTCGTCGCGCACGCGCACCAGGTCGCCGAGCGACGACGCGACGACGAGCGACAGCGCGACCGGCAAGAAGAGGACGACCACGAAGCGGCGCATCGGATGCATCGTACTCGCGCGTGGCGTGGTGCTGGCGGGCGCGAGCCGCTCAACGCGGACGGCGCCACGCGGACGGCGGCCAGACCACCGCGACAGGTCTGCCGACCAGGTCCGCGAGCGCCGTCGGGCCCCATTGGCGTCCATCGCGCGATTGGAACGAGGCGTCGCCGAGCAGGAAGCACTGGTCCGGCCCCAGCGGCAGCTCGCGCTGCACGGCGTGCGCGCCGACCGGTTGCCAATGCAGGTCGCGTTCGACGCGCAGGCGCCGCACGACGCCCGAGCCCGCGACGAAGCGCACGAGCGCCCGCGGCGGATACGAACGGCCTTCCTGCGCGGCGTCCGCGCGGTGCAGGCGCCAACCCAACGGCGCGATGGAGGCGAGTTCGGCGCCATCGACGTGCAAGTCGGCGCGGCCGTCGCGCACGGAGAACGCGATGCGCTGCGCGACGTCCGCGGCCGCGGCCACGCCCGTGGCGCGCGCGCGCGTCGTCCATTCAGGCTCGCCGGCCTCGGCCGCCGCGGTGGCGAGGATGGCGTGCAGTTCCGTGCCGCGCCGCTCGAGGCGCGCCAGCAACGCCTCGCCGCGTTGGCGCAGTTGGAACTCGAAGGTCGCGTCGCCTGCGCACGACAGGTCGGCCGCCACGCGCAGGTCGGCCACCTCGTGCGGGCCGCGCACGCGCGCCGGCCAGGTCCAGCCGTCGTCGACGGAGTCGAGTCGCAACGGGCCGCACCCCGCGTCGCCGCGCAAGCCATCCGCGACGCCCGTCCAACCGGCGGGCACGCTCCACGCGGCGGCGATCGGTTCGCGCGCGCTGTCGGCGACCTCGATCCAAAGCTCGTCGGCCTCGTCGACGCGCCGCGGCGCACCGTCGATGTACAGGTCGCCGGAGGCCACGCGCACCGTCTCGCCCGGCAGGGCGACCACGCGCTTGACCACGGGACGGCCCGACTCGGCTTCGCGCGCGACGACCAGCTCTCCCGCGCGCGGCGGCGCTCCATCGAGCAGCACCAGCACCCATTCGCCCGTGCGCAGCGTGGGTTCCATGGAACCGGATTCGACACGGCGCACATCGGCCACGAAGGCCCGCGTCGCGAGGGCCGCGAGCAGGAGGGCCGCGCCGGTCCACAGCCAGCGCCGAGCGTGGTGCAAGCGACCCGCCGCTTGGCTCATGCGCGCGCGGTCGATGCGAGGGGAACGGGCGTCGACGCGGCCGGACGCGCGGCGGGCGCGGGGAAGAGCTCGGCGTGCAAGGCGCGCGCCGCGCGTTCGAGCTGCGCCTCGGCCACCACGAAGGCCTGGCTGGAGACGCGCGCTCCGACGCAGGCTTCTTGCACCGCCACGCCCGCGTTGGCGAGCGCCGCCATGGCCCGCGCGGCCAGCACGCCGTCGGCGCCGAGGTCGCGGCCCACGACGGCGACCAGCGAGATGTCGCGCTCGACGCGCGCGCGGCGTCCGAGCGCGGCGACCAGCGCCTCGAGTCCGGGGCACGGCGCCACGTGGACGACGGCGCGATCGCCGGCGGTCGACACGAGTCCGGGCTCGATCTGGTGGCGCGCCATCAGCGTGAACAAGTCGGCGAGGCAGGCTCCGCGCGGCTCCAGCGGACCGATGGCGACTTCGAGGCGCAGCAAGCGACGGCGCGCGGCGAGGCCCACGGCCCCGACCGGACGCGAGGCGGCCTCGAGCACCGTGCCCACGTCCGACGGCGTGCGCGCGTCGAGGATGCGCACGCTGACGTTGGCGCGTTGCACGGGCGCGAGCGCGGCCCCGTACACGACCTCGGCGCCGTGGAAGGCGTACTCGGCGGCTTCGGCCAGGCCGAGGCGCTCGACCGTGCGGGCTTCGGGCACGAGGTCGGGATCGGCGGTCATCATGCCCGAGACCGTCTTCCACAACTGCAGCTCGGCGGCGCCGACGGCCTCGGCCAGCAAGGCCGCCGTCAGGTCCGAGCCGTTGCGGCCCATCGTCGTCAGGTTGCCGCGCGCGTCGCGCGCGAGGAAGCCCGTCACGACGGGAATGCCCGCGACTTGCTCGAGCGCCGCGCGGATCTTGTCGCCTTGGCCGGGCAGGGGCCGCGCGTCGCCGTGGTTGCTGTCGGTGACGAGGCCGACGTCGTAGGCGTCGACCGGCGTGGCGCGCAAGCCCGCGGCCTTCAAGGCGTGGGCCACGACGCGCGCGCTCATGCGTTCGCCCATGGCGAGGATGTGGTCGAGTTCGCCCGGCGCCAGTCGTCCGCGGCGGCGGACCTCCTCGAGCACGGCGTACAGCTCGAAGAAGTAGCGATCGAGCAGGTCCGGCTCGAGACCGAGCTGGTGCAGGATCGAGCGATGGCGGATCCGCACGCGATCACCCTCGACATGGCCCTCGGCCGCCGAGCGGGCGATGGTGTCGAGCATGTCGGTCACGCCTTGGTGGGCGCTGACGACGACCAGCGGGCGGGCCCCGCCGCGGGTCTGGATGATCTGGCAGGCGCGTTGGATGGCGGGACCGTCGCACAGGGCGGCGCCGCCGAACTTCATGACACGGGCGAACGGCATGGTGGATGGTCCTATTTATACGGAACGCGACCTCCCGACTCACTCATCGCGTGTCGCCGCATCCGGCAAGTTCCCGGGCATAGGCGGGCCGCGCAGGCGCAGGTCCGGCGTGGCGCGGTCGCGTGCTACCATCCCCTCTCGACACCACCCTGCGAGACTCGCCATGACCACCGACCGCGATGCGCTGATCCACGACTGGAACACCCCGGATTGGAAGGCTTCCGGAGGGATCCAGTTCGACGACGAGACCCTGCGCGACGGCCTGCAATCGCCGTCGGTGCTCGATCCCGACCTGGACGACAAGCTCGCGCTCATCCACCTGATGGATCGGCTGGGCATCCACACGGCGAATGTGGGACTGCCCGGCGCCGGACCGCGGGCGCGGGAGCACATCGAACGCCTCGCGCGGGAGATGCGCGCGCTCAAGATCCGGCCGAATGTCGCCTGCCGCACGGTCGTCTCGGACATCGAGCCGGTGGTCGACATGGTGCAGCGCACCGGCGTGCCGATCGAGGTGTGCGCGTTCATCGGTTCGTCGCCCATCCGCCAATACGCCGAGGACTGGGACTTCGCCAAGATGCTGGGACTCGTGAAGGACGCGGTGTCCTTCGCCACGAAGAACGGCCTGCCGTGCATGTTCGTGACCGAGGACACGACGCGCGCCACCCCGGACCAGGTGCGGGCGCTGTACGCGACGGCGATCGAAGCCGGCGCGAAGCGCGTGTGCGTCTGCGACACCTGCGGCCACGCGACGCCCAACGGAGTGAAGCGCCTCGTGTCCTACGTCGCGGGCATCGCCAAGGAACTCAACCCGGCGGTGGGCGTGGACTGGCACGGCCACCGCGACCGCGGCATGGGTCTCGTCAACGCGTTGGCGGCGCTCGAGGCGGGAGCGACGCGCGTCCACGCCACGGCGCTCGGCATCGGCGAACGGGCCGGCAACACCGAGATGGACTTGCTGCTGGTCAACCTGCGGCTGCTCGGCCTGATCGACAACGACCTGACGATGCTGGGCGACTACGTGAAGCTCGCCGCCAAGGCCACGGGGGTCGAGGTCGCCCACAACTACCCGGTGTTCGGCAAGGACGCCTTCGAGACCGGCACCGGCGTGCACGCCTCGGCCGTCATCAAGGCCTTCAAGAAGGGCGATGTGTGGCTCGCCAACCGGGTCTACTCGGGCGTGCCGGCCGACCTGGTGGGCCTCGAGCAGGTCATCGGGGTCGGGCCGATGAGCGGTCGCTCGAATGTGACCTACTTCCTCGAGAAGCGCGGCGTCGCACCGACCGAAGAGGTCGTGGCACGCGTCCTGGAGCGCGCCAAGGGCAGCAAGCGCCTGTTGACCGAGGCCGAAGTGTTGGCGGCCGCGAAGGGCTGAGCGCCGAGCGAGTGGGGGGCTGAACGCCGCGCGACCGCCCGGTCAGCCGACCTCGAGCTTGGGCAGCGCCGGCACCTTGGGTTGCAGGGTGGGCGCGCCGTGCTTGGACACGAGGTTGTTGTTCCACGCGCAGGTGTGGCACTTGTGGTACAGGCCGCGCTGGCGGTCCTGGCACTGGCCAAGGCTCACCTTGTGGGCGAAGAGCACCGGCGTGCCGTCCGTGCGGGTCGGACACTGCCGGAGGCCTTCGGGACTGGATGCGTCCATGGGCTCCATCTAGGTTCAGGTAGGTGACCCCCGAGAGAGGGTCGGCGGTCGGGGGCCGCTGGAACGCCTATTCTGGACCCGTGCAGCCGGTGGGATCAAGACAGGATCAAGCCGCCCACCGCCCACGCACCCGCTCAACCCGCGTCCCGCAGTGCCTTTAGGGACAGTGCGGCCAGTTCAGGCCCGCGGTGCGAGTCGCGCGCCAACTCGACGGCCAACTGGCCTGTGTAACCGATTGATTTCAAGGCACTTAGCGCGGATTTCAGGTCCAACTCGCCAGCCCCAAGCGGCAGGTGCTCGTGCACGCCCGGTCGGGCATCATCGATTTGGACATGGGCCAAATGGGGCCCCAAGGATCGGATCGTGTCCGCGATGGGCAGGTCGCCGGTGACGACGCAATGCCCGAGGTCCAATGTCAGCCGCAAGGGCGCGGGGGTGGTCCCAAGCCGTTCGAGGAGGTGCCGATATCCAGCCGGGCGCTCGATCCACATGCCCGGCTCGGGCTCGAAGGCCACGACCACGCCGCGCTCGGCCGCCAGGGCGAGCACGCGCGCCATCCCGGCCCCCAGGCGATCCCAAGCCTCCGCGTGGATGCCGGTCGGTTCCGGGTCCTCGGCATGCACGCCGTCCGGGTGGCTGCCCGACCACAAGGACAGGACCGGGGCGCCCAGGTCGGCGGCCAGATCGAGGCAGCGCCGGTAGTAGTCGAGGCGCAGGTCCCGTCCGGCTGGGGTGGCGTCCATCAACGAGGGGTGGTGCTTGCGACGCGCATCCAGCGCGTAGCGCGCACCCGTCTCGACCACGATCGACAAGCCGCGGTCGCGGCAGACCTCGCGCACCTCGAGCACGGTGCGCGGGTCGGGGGCGAGAGGGTCCAATCCACCCGCATCGGGCGTCAAGGCGACGCCGCGATAGCCGAGGTCGGCGAGCAGCTCGCACGCCTGGCGCGGACGATGGTGCGCGAGGCCGTTGGTGCAGTAGGCGTGGTGCACGAAGCCGGTTGCGGATGACTGGTCGTCGAGGCGCGGCGTTCAGCCGGCGGCCTTGTCGGTGTGCTGCCCCTGCCCCGTCGCGGCATCGGCCGCCGGAGCCGGACTCGACGCGGCTCCCGCCTCGGGGAGCGCGCCGCCCTGCGGTCGGGATCCGGTCGTGTGCATCAAGTTCGGCCGCTCCATCAACGGAGTCGGCGTCATGTCGTCGTCCTGGTCGGAGTCCTGCTCGAACTGCGCCGCGGGGTCCAACCCTTCCTGCCGCGCCTTGTCGGCGAGGCGCTGCTGGAACCGGCGCGAGGCGTTGCGCGCGAGTTCGGAGGGCGCGACGTTCGGCAGCACCTCCTTGAGCTCGTTGATCTCCTTGTCGAGCCCGGTCTCCTTCCACGACTGGTCGAGGCCATGGCGCAGCTTGGCGATCTGCTTGCCGGCTTGCGTGGCCACCTCGGGCAGGCGCTTGCCGAAGACCAGCAAGGCGGCGATGCCGACGATGACGAGCTCGGAGCCGCCAAGGCTCTCGAACAGGGCGAGGACCATGTTCGGACTCTACCACGCACGGCCCCGCGAACGGCGCGCCGGCGGGTCAAGGCCGGGCCAAGTCCGCGCAAGGCGGAAGAAAAGGCCCGCGGCGCGGGGCTAGTGGTAGAGGCCCAACCAGTTGTCGAGCAGGCCCAGGCCCTGGCGGCGCCACGAGAGCTTGGGCAGCAAGTTCAGGCTGAACGAGGCGCCTTCGCCGGCGCGATAGGAGACTTCGATCTCCGTGACGAAGTCGTGGTCGAGTCGCCGCAGGAGGATCTGGTTGCCGAGGCTCGCGTCCTCGAGCAGCGAGAGGCTCTGCTGGAACTGCAGCTCCCACTTGGTCGTCCAGCGCCAGCGCAACGCGCCGGTGACGGCCTCGAACAAGGGGTCGCCGGCCTCGGAGCGTCCATGCACGTGCCCGAACTCGAGGCCCAGCGAAGGAGTGGGTTCGAAGCCGAGCGCGGTGCGCGCGTAGGGCGAGCTGGCGCCGTCGAGCTCGTAGCGGCCGTCGTGGCGCAGGCCCACGGGCACCTGCCCGAGCCAAGTGAGGTACTCGCCCAGCACCTTGGCCGGTCGCGTGTCGGACTCGTCGGGCAGCATGCGCCGCTGGAGGCGCAGGTCCGCGTCGAAGCGTTCGCGCGACATGGGCGACGACCAGCGCGTGCGCAAGCCCGCCTCGACCAGTTCGCCGTCGAGCGGAGCCTCGATGGGGTCGAAGTACACGGGCTCGGCCTCGCTCTCCCACGAAGCGAAGGCGCCCGCGACGGCGAGCGACGGCGTGATCGTCTGCACCGCGCCGCCGGCCGAACGCCGCCAGAAGGTGCTCGAGAACTCGAGGCCGCCGATCAGCGCGGCGCGCGAAGCCGAGTCCTCGGGATCGACGGCCTGGTCCCAGATGCGCGCGCTGCCTTGGATGTAGGGCGTGGCGCGCACGGCGGCGACGCCGACGTCGAAGGGCAGCTCGATGCGCTGGTCGACCGACGCGCGCACGACTTCGCGTTCGCCCAGTCCGTCGGGATACGGCGTGGTGTAGGGGTAGTAGGTCGGATCGCCCTCGAGCCTGCGCAGGTTCGCGGCCGTGGCCGTGCCGGTCCAGTACGCATCGGCCCCCGCCACGCCGCCCACGCGCTTGCGCGGCAGGTACAGGAAGGCGGAGGGCAGCTCCTCGGTGTCGGTGCGGTCCTCTACGACGAACTTGGCGATGGCCGACGCGTACCATTCCTCGCGCGCCTTGCGCCAGTGGAGGTAGACGTCCTTCTGTTCGTACGCGAGGTAGTCGTTCTCGAAGAACTCGGCCTGGACGCCGGGGTCCGACTGCAGCGAACCGACGATGTCGATCCACTCGCCTGGACCGAGGTCGTAGCGCCCGCGGGCGACGAGCCAGGTGCGCAGCGTGTCGCGATCGTCGGGATCGACGCGCACGAAGCCCCGGTCGCGCCCGTCGTCGGGGATGGCGTCGATCGAGGTCTTGAGCCGGAAGCGCCGGGCGATCTGCAGGTCGAGCTCGGCGCCGAGCAGCACGCCGCGCGAACCGAGCAGGCCCACGTCGTAGTTCCAGCCGCCGCGGATGTCGGTCGAGGGCAGGCCGATCAGGCCGGCGAAGATCTTGCCGAAGCCCAGTCCCAGCGAGCCGAGGTCGGCGTTGATCGAAGCGCGGATCTGCGTGCCCAGTCGCGCGCTGTTGCCGAGCACGAGGCGGTCGACGAGCGGATTGCCGCGCTCGTCGGTCTCGAACACGATCGAAGGCAGCGGCAGCTTGAAGCCGTTCTGGAAGCGGATCGCGTTGTCGCGCGCCGCGACCGAATAGGCCACGCGCTCGTCCTTCGACTCCTGGCGAGGCACGAACCTCAGGTCCCCGGTCTCGATCACGTAGTGCGGATCGTCGTACTCGCACGAGCTGAGGATCGCGCTGGCGGCGCGCAGCTCCGCGCCGGCCGGGGTGTTCGAGATGCGCAGCCAGTCGGCTTTGACGCGCAGCCGTTCGGGCCGTTCGCGCAGGTTCAACTCGATCGAGAGGTCGCCCTGCTGGATCCAGCCGTGCTGCTCCACGAGGTCGAGGTACACCGCAGCGGCGCGAGCCTGCCGCTCGCCGGCGTCGTAGTACTCGATGTTGCCTTCGATGTAGACCTCGGCCAGCGCGTCGCCCAGCGGCAGGCCCGCGAGTTGCTCGCGCATCATCTCGTCGGCCGGCACGCGCGCGCCTTGCGCGCCGCGCGGTTCCAGCGGCTCCCCCGCGCCGGAGAGCTCGCGGCTGCGCAGGTCGGGCGCCCCCATGCCGCTCTTGATGGCGCGCAGGCCGCCGCGGCGCCAGCGCTCGCGATCGAGCCAGAACAGCACCCAATCCGCGCGCACCTGGCGCTGGCCGGCGCGCATGCGCGGGTTGCGCAGGGCGAGGATGGTCGAGTCCTGCTGGTCGAAGGGCTGCAACGAGTCGTAGCGCAGCGCCCACGACATGCCGGTCGCGCCGGTCTTCGAGCGCAGCTCGCCGGCGTCGGTGGACAGGAGCAGGTTGACGAGGTCGTACTGGATCCACTCCGATTCCCACTCGGAGTCCTCGAGTCGCATCAAGGCGGGGCGGCCCTCGAAGCGCAGGCGGCCCGGCACGCCGTCCAGCCGATCGCCGGTCGCCGACAACGAGTCGCCGAAGTCGGCGCGGAAGCCGCCTTGGGCGACGAGCGATTGGATGTCCTCCGCCTCCAATCGCCGCGCGTCGCGGAAGTCGCCGCGCAGGCGGATCGAGCCGGCTTGCACGCGCCACTCGCGACCCTCCTCGTCCCAACCTTCGAGGCGCGTGCTGCCCGCCTCCCACTCGGGTTGCCCAGGCGCTCCGCTGGCGACGGCGCCTTCGAGCAGGATGCTGGTCGAGTCGACCTTCAGCCTGCCGGCCTGCAACTTGCGCAGCACCGTGGCGTCCGCGCGGCGCGGCGAACCATCGCGCAGGAGGAGCAAGGGCGCGGCGAGCTCCAGGCTCGCGGGCGCGGTGCTGCGTTCGAGCCAAGTGGCCGTGGCGTCGTAGTCGAGCGCCGTGCCCGCCAGACGGCCCGCGACGGAGAGTCGTTCGCCCGGCGCGGCGTCGAGGCGCATGCGCCCGTCCTTGTGCATCCAGAAGCGGTCGCCCTCGCCCGAGAAGGCCGCGTCGCCCAGCCACGAGACGCGCACCTTCGTGCGCGCGAGGACCTCGACGCCGCTGGCGACTTCGCGTTCGACGACCGCGCGCGTCCCGTCGGGACGCGTCGCTTCCTCGCGCACCAGCGAGAGTTCCCCGTCGGCGCGCAGGTACTCGCCGTCGAGCACGACCTTGTCGCCCGCCTGCACGAGCACCGCATGCACGCTCGATTCGGCCACGACCACCACGGGGCGCGTCGGCGCCTCCGCGCCGAGCTCGACCACGAAGGAGCCGCTGGACAAGTCGAGTTCGGCGCCCTCGGCCTCCACGCGCGCGACCACGGCGCCCTTGGCCTCGAGGCGGCGCGGATCGGCGGCGATGGACAAGGCTTGCGCGGTCGCGCGCCAACCGCCGCGCGCGTCGTTCGCCGCGTTCGACCACCGGGCGGGCGCCTCGGGCGTGCCGAAGAGCTCGACGCGGTCCTGTCCGACGACGCGCGCCTCCTGCGCGAAGCCCGAGCCTTGCGGCGCGGCGATGCGCACGTCGCCCGAGGCGCGGAAGGACGCGCCCGCCGCGTCGAAGTCCTCGACCAGTCGCGCCTCCGCCACGAACTCGGCGGCGGCGCCATGCTCGATGCGCACGTCGCGCGCCTCGTCGACGAGGAAGCGCGCGCCTTCGAGCCGGCCGCGCACGCCGCTCGAAGCGGTGGCGCGGAAGGGCGCGCCGGACCTGGTGGTCGCCGACAAGCGCGTCGAACCGAGGCTGCGATACGCGAAGAGGCGCGCGCCGCCGGGCGCGGCGCGAGAGTCGAGCTCGACGCGCTCGCCGGCGAGCTCGTCGGCGCCGCGCACGAGGCGCACTTCGCCGATGGCCTCGAGTCGCCCGCTCGCGCCGTCGAGCGCGGCTTGCGCCGACAGGCTCTCGCGCGCCTTGAGCACGATGCCGGACTGCCGCAGTTCGAGGCTCGCCGGACCGGCGATGGTCATGCGGTCCTCGGCTCCACGCGACACGACCAACGGACCGAGTCCGTCGAGCACGGCGCGTTCGCCGCGGGCCTCGGCCGCGTCGCCCACCCGGCCCAGCGCCAGTTCGCCGCGCGGCGAGCCGCTGAACTCGGCGCGGGTGAGCAGGCCCGCCTCGGAGAACTCGAACACGGCGATCTCGCTGCGCAGCTTGTCGCCGCGCGACTCGAGTTCGACGCTGCCGACGAGCTCCCCGCGCGACAGGCCGTTGTCGGGGCGGAAGGCGAATTCGGCGCGGTCCGCGCGCAAGGTGTCGCCGAGGTGCTCGGCCACCACGCCGCGCTCGGCGACCGCCGAAAGCAGTTGGAACGGCCGGTCCTCGTCGCCCGGGCGACCGACGATCGTGATCGTCTCGCCTTCGATGGCGATGGCTCGCCCGCCCGCGAGGACCAGCCGCGCGCCGCCGGAGGCGACGAGCTGCAGCAACTCGCCGCCGTCGCGCTCCACGGATCGCAGCACGACGCCCGCGGTGGCGCCGGACGAAAGAGTCGCCACGCCGCCGTCCTCCAGCTCGAACGCGATGGAGACGGCGCGCTTCAACTCGATCGTCGCGCCTTGTCCGCGCGCCTCGAAGCCGATCCCCGAACCTCGCAAGCCCGCGCCGGTGGCGACCACGGCCTCGTCGGTGCGGTAGAGGTCCTCGCCGGGCAGCCACGAAAGCCGCGACGACTCGACCTTCAGCGGCGTGATCGGCGAACCGCGCAGGATCGTGGCGCTGGGCTGCTCGAGCTCCACCGGGTTCGACGGGGCGAGCGCGGGGACGCCGTCCACCACGGCGAGCACGACCGTGGCGCGCGGCGCGCGCAAGGTGGCGCGCACGAGCCCGGCCTGCGGGTCGTACAGGTCGACCGCGAGGTCCTTCAGCAGGTAGCGGCCGCCCTCGAGCGAATCGACGTCGGAGCTGCGCAGCACGAGCGCGCGCCGCGGCTCGCCGTCGACCTGCACGCGCTCGGCGAAGTCGAGCGGCCCGTCGAGCAGCACGCCCACGGCCTGGCCCTTCCCGTCCTCGCCTTGCTTGACCTCCACCTCGGTGAAGGGACGCGTCTCCGGCTCCGTCGGCGCGGGCGGTGCGGGCGGCGGCGCCATGCGCGACTGGCGCCACAGGAGGAAGCCCAGGCCGGCGGCGAAAGCCAGCAGGAAGACGACGAGCTTCCTCATCGCGCGCCGGTCCCGCGCGCGGCGAGCACGCGTTCGCACAGCTCGCGCACCGCGCCGCGTCCCGCGGGACGCGAGACGACCAGCTGCGCGCGCCGCTTGACCTCGTCGACGGCGTCGGGCGGAGCGACGAGGACCGCGGCGCGCTCGGCGAGCCCGAGGTCGGGCAGGTCGTCGCCCATGGCGATCGTCTCGGACGACGCCACGCCCAGCTCCGCCTGCAACTCCTCGAGCGCGGCGCGCTTGTCGGCCACGCGTTGGAGGAGGCGCAGCTTCAGCTCGCCGGCGCGGCGCTCGAGCGCCGGGCTGCCGCGGCCGGTGACGAGCGCGACGACGACGCCGGTGCGCGCCAAGGACTGCAGGCCGAGCCCGTCGCGCACGTCGAACGACAGGAGCTCGCCCACGCCGCCGGCATGGTCGAAGTAGGCGATGCGGCCGTCCGTCAAGGTGCCGTCCACGTCGAGGACGAGCAGCTTGGCGCGCCTGAAGGCGGCCTCGAGTCCTTGGGAATCGTGCTCCACTTGTCCGGCGCCCTAGACCCGCAGGTCCAGCAGGTCCTGCACGTCGACGAGGCCGACGGGACGATGCGCGTCGTCGACCACGGCGAGCTGGTCGATCTTGTGCTCGTGCAGGAGGTGCTGCGCGTCCTCGACCAGCGCCTCCGGTCGCGTGGTCTTGGGCCGCGTGCCCATGTGCGCGTCGACGGACTGCGCGCCGTCGAAGGCGATGCCGCGCTCGAACATGCGCGCCAGGTCGCCGTGCGTGAAGATGCCCGCGAGGCGCCCTTCCGCGTCGACGACCAGCGCGGCGCCCGGACGACCGGGGGTCCGGTTCATGACGAGCACGGCTTCCTTGAGCGTGGCGCCCGCGCGCACCAGCGGCAGCTGCTCGCCGCGGCGCATCATGTCGCCCACCTTCATCAAGCGTCGTCCGAGCGAGCCGCCGGGGTGGAAGCGCGCGTAGTCCTCGCGCGAGAAGCTGCGGCGCTGCAGCACGACCATCGCGAGCGCGTCGCCCATGGCGAGCATGGCGGTCGTGCTGGCCGTGGGCGCGAGGTTGAGGGGACAGGCCTCCTGCACGCGCCCGATGTCGAGCACGCTGTCGGCGTGGCGCGCCAAGGTCGAGCCGGGCGCCCCCGTGATGGCGACGATGCGCGCGCCGATGGCGCGCGCGCTCGGCAGCAACGCCACGACCTCGGCGCTCTCGCCGCTGTTCGACAAGGCCAGCAGCACGTCGCGCGCGCGGATGCGCCCGAGGTCGCCGTGCAGCGCCTCGGTGGGATGGAGGAACAAGCTCGGCGTGCCGGTGGAGGCGAGCGTGGCGCTGATCTTCTGCGCCACGATGCCGGCCTTGCCCACGCCGGTCGCGACGACGAAGCCTTCGGAGGCGACGATCGACTCGACCGCGGCGACGAAGCGCTCGTCGAGGCGCGACTCCAACGCCGCGATCGCCGCCGCTTCGTTGCGGAAGACTTCGGCGGCCTGCGCGAGGAGCGGATGGTGGTGCGGGCGGGCGTCCAAGGGGGTGGTGCGGCGCGGTCGGCGCGACGCAGCTCGGAGGCCTCGTCGCAAGCAGCGTGCGGCGCGCGGCTTCGGACGGATTCTAGAGGTCGCGACGAAGCACCTGCAACGGCGCGGCGCGGCGGGAATTCCGCTCCTCCTTCGCGTAGAATCCGGCGCTCGGCGAACGCGCCGACCACCGCCGATGTCCCGCACCCATCGCCTCCTGCGCAACGCCTTCCTCGCCGTGGCGGGCGGCGCCAGCCTGCACATGGCGTTCCCGGCATCGAGCATCGGCGGCCTCGCGCTGCTCGACTTCGCCGCGGACCCGTTGTTCGTCGCCCTCGTGCTGACCTTGCTCGTCGTGTCGCTGGGCGTGCACGAAGCGGCACACGCCTGGGCCGCGGACCGGTGCGGCGATCCCACGGCGCGCCAGATGGGGCGCTTGACGCTCAACCCGATGGCCCACATCGATTGGATGTGGACCGTGGCCATCCCGGCCTTCTTCCTCCTGACCTCCGGGTTCCTGTTCGGCGGCGCCAAGCCCGTGCCGGTGGACTTCCACCGCCTGCGGTCGCCGTGGCGCGACATGAGCTTCGTCGCGGCGGCGGGTCCGCTCTCGAACCTGCTGCTGGCGGCGCTCTTCTTGTTCCTGTGGAAGGTGGCCGTCCACACCGGGTTCTACAACGGCGCCGCGGAGACCCTCTACTCGCGGCCCGCGGACCTCCTGCCGCGGGTGCTCGACGCGCTCGTGTCGGTCAACGTGCTGCTGATGGTGTTCAACCTGATCCCCATCCCGCCGCTGGACGGGTCGCGCATCACGGCCTGGTTGCTGCCGAAGGAGCTGCGTCCCGGCTACATGTCGCTCGAGCGTTGGGGCCTCTTCATCGTGTTCGCGCTGATCTGGCTCGTGCCGGGCTTCAACGCGCTGCAACGCGACGCCATCCGCTGGGTCGAGGGCGTGCTCGAGGCGGTCGTGGGCCTCGGAGGCGCGTGGTGAGCAACCCGGATCCGGTCGCGCGCGACTACACCGTGCGCCTCGAACGGGTCTTCCACGGTCCGATGGACCTGTTGCTGCACCTCGTGCGCGAGCAGGAGGTCGAGATCCACGAAGTCGAAGTGTCGCGCGTGATCGAGGGCTACCTCGCGCACCTGAAGGCCATGCGCGAGCTCGACATCGAGGTCGCCGGCGACTTCCTCGTGATGGCCGCGACTCTGCTCGCCATCAAGAGCCGCTCGCTGCTGCCGCGCGAGTCGGTCGACCTAGACGATGGTTTGGATCCGCGCGACGAGCTGATCCAGCGCCTCGTCGAGTACCGCAGGTTCCGCACCGCGTCCGAGGACCTCGGCCGGCGCGCGGAGGTGCGCGACTTGCAGCACCAGCGCGGCGCGTCGCCGCTGCGGGCCGACGCGCCCGGGCCCGAGCTGGACCTCGGCGAGGTGACGGCGTGGGACCTGCTGGGCGCGTTCTCGCGGCTGCTGCGCGAGACCTTGGCCAACGCGCCGCACAAGGTGGCCGTCGACAAGCGGCCCCTGCGGTTCTACGTGCAGGCGTTGGCCGAGCGTGTCAAAAAATCCGGACAACTGGGGCTGCGCGAGCTGGTGCTGTCGATCGACGCCGAACCGACGCGCGAATCGCTGGTCGGTTCGTTCTGCGCGTTGCTGGAACTGTGCAAGCTGGGAGTGGTGCGCGCGAGCCAGGCCGAAGGCGGCGGCGAGATCCTGCTGGCCTTCCAACCCGAGGGCGAGGCCGACTTGGCGGGCATGCTCGCCGCCAGCACCTTCGACGACGAACGCCCGGAGGAGCCGGTCGACGGACAGTCGCCTCCCGCCGACTCGCCCGAGTCCCGCGCGGCGCCCGACGCCGGCGTCGCGTCCGTCGCCGCTCCCGACGCCTCCGAGGCGGACTAGCGAGCCTCTCCCCCCCCGGGCGCGGTCCGCGCGTCGCGGAGGCGGGACGACGCGGCGCGGCACTTGTCTGGGGGCGCGCCGTGGCCCATAGTCTGCGTCCCGACGCCGATCCCGCGTCGGTCCAGCCACCCCGCCACCTTCGCCATGAGCGCCGCACAAGACGTCACCGACCAGACCTTCGATTCCGTCGTCCTCAAGAGCCAGGTGCCGGTGCTGGTCGACTTCTGGGCGCCGTGGTGCGGTCCGTGCAAGGCGATGGGCCCGAGCGTCGACAAGCTCGCCGGTGAACTCGGCGCGCAACTGAAGGTGGTCAAGCTCAACACCGACGAGAGCCAGGAAGTCGCCAGCAATCTGGGCGTCAGCTCGATCCCCACCTTCATGGTCTTCAAGGGCGGCAAGATGGTCGCGCGCCAGATGGGCGCCATGCCGTACGACCGCCTGAAGTCGCTCGTCGCGGCGCACCTCTGAGCGCCGGAAGGGACCTGCTCTTGCGGTCTTCGCGGGTGGAGGCGGCGTCCATCGCCGGAGCGCCGTCGTCGGATGCTCGCTCGGGCGCGTCCCCGGTCACGGCGCTTGACGCGTCGATGAGCTCACCAGTGCCCGCGCCCGATGGTGCGCACGTCGGTGCGCGCACCGTCGCGAAGATCGGCGCACCCACGAGCGCGATCGAGCGGCGCCGCGCCCGCGCGGCCGGGCGGTGGGCATGAAGATCGCCTTCCTCGGTTCGCCGCCCTTCGGCGCGACCGTCTTCGACGCGCTGCTCGCCTCCGGTCGCCACCAGGTCGTCGGCCTCGTCACCAAGCCCGACAAGCCGCGTGGTCGCGGCATGAAGGTCGAGCCGTCCTCCATGGCGGCGGCGGCGCGGGAGCGCGGAATCCCCGTGCTGCAACCCGAGAAGGCGCGCGGCGACGAATTCCTCGGGGCGTTGCGCGCATGGGGTCCGGATGCCCTGCTCGTGGCGAGCTACGGCGAGATCCTGCGGCAGGACGTGCTGGAACTCGCGCCGCGCGGGGCGTGGAACGTGCACGCCTCGCTGCTGCCGCGCTGGCGCGGCGCGTCCCCCATCCAAGCCGCGATCCTCGCCGGCGACGCGGAGACCGGAGTGTGCGTGCAGCGGATGGTGCTGGCGCTCGACGAGGGCGACGTGGTCCACGAACTGCGCACGCCGATCGGCCCGCGGGAGACCTCGGGCGAATTGCTCGCGCGCCTCGCGGTTCTCGGTGGACAGGTCGCGCTGGAGGCGATGGACATGGTGGCCGGCGGCAACCCGCGGCTCGTGGCGCAGGACGCGGCCCGCACCACCTACGCGACGAAGATCAGGAAGGAACAAGGGCTCGTCGATTGGACGAAGGACGCGCTCGAGGTCGATCGGCTCGTGCGCGCCTTCTCGCCCTGGCCGGGGGCGCGCACGCTGCTTGGCGGCGCGGAACTGGGGTTGCTCGATTGCCCGCCGTGCGACTTGCCGAGCGGCGCCGACGCGACGCCGGGCGCCGTGGCGGCGACCAAGGAAGGGCTCGTCGTCGCCTGCGGCGAAGGCGCGGTGCGCTTGGCGCGCGTCAAGCCGTCCGGCAAGGGCCCCATGGACGGCGCGGCGTGGGCGCGGGGCGCGCGACTCGAGCCGGGCGCGCGCTGCGGCTGAACGCCGCCGCGACCTCTGTCAATTTCTCTTTACGGCCAGCGCCTTCCCCGACCGGTCCCGCGGAGAGAGAGCGCCCGCCGCGGCCGTCGAGCGGACCGCCTCGGAGGCGCGAAGCCGGTCGCGGGCGACGCGCCGACCATCGGGTTCGAGCGCCGGCGACTCGCGCGGGCGGCCGCCGATCTCCATACTGTCGCCTTCGCGCGCAAGTCGCGCGTCCGGAGAACCCGCATGGCCAGCCGCCCGAAGTCCAGTTCCTCACGCGTCGTCGACATCGGCTTCACGCAGATGCGTTGCGTCGAGGACGTCGCGACGAACCGCAAGCACCAGGCCGAGTTGATCGAGCAGGCGGCCAGGCAAGGCGCGCGGATCGTCTGCACGCAGGAGATGTTCACCAGCCAGTACTTCTGCCAGGTCGAGGACCACCGCTTCTTCAAGCTGGCGGAGACGATCCCCGGGCCCACGACCGACCTCTACGCGAAGATCGCGAAGAAGCACGGCATCGTGATCGTGGCGAGCTTGTTCGAGAAGCGCGCCAGCGGCCTCTACCACAACACGGCCGCGATCATCGACGCGGACGGGTCGTTGATGGGCGTGTATCGCAAGATGCACATCCCCGACGACCCGCTGTACTACGAGAAGTTCTACTTCACGCCGGGGGACCTCGGCTTCCGCACCTGGGACACGAAGCACGCCAAGATCGGCGTGCTGATCTGCTGGGACCAGTGGTACCCCGAGGGCGCGCGGCTGACGGCGCTCCAAGGCGCCGAGATCCTCTTCTATCCCACCGCCATCGGCTGGCACCCGAAGGAGAAGGCCGAACATGGCAAGGCGCAGCACGAGAGCTGGGAGCTGATCCAACGCTCGCACGCCGTGGCGAACGGCTGCTACGTCGTCGCGCCCAACCGCATCGGCCATGAACGCATCATGGGTCTGGACAAGAAGCCCGTGGACGACGACGGCATCCAATTCTGGGGCCAGTCGTTCATGGTCGAGCCCAACGGCCAGATCGTGCACCGCGCGAGCATCGACAAGGAGGAGGTGGTCGTGAAGCCCGCCGATCTCGACAAGGTCGAGTTCGCGCGCACGCACTGGCCGTTCCTGCGCGACCGGCGCATCGACGCGTACGGACCCATCACCCAACGCTTCGGCGTCTGACGATGGCGAGCAGGCGTCCGAGGATCCTCGCGGGCAAGCCGCGCGAAGCTGGTTGGAGCTTCCCCGCCGAGTGGGAGCGGCACAGCGGCACGTGGTTCAGCTGGCCGCGTCCAGAGGGCATCTCCTTCCCGGACAAGTACCACACGATCCCGGCGAACATCGCCGCCATCGTGAGGGAGATCGCGCCGCGCGAGCTGGTGCACATCAACGTGCCCAACGGCAACTACGAGCGCATCGTGGGCGAGCAGCTCGTCGCGGGCGGCGTGAAGAAGGGCGACCTGGGCAAGCGCGTGCGCTTCCACCACATCCCGACGAACGAGGCGTGGTGCCGCGACCATGGACCGGCCTTCCTGACGCGCAAGTCGCGCGGCAAGTCGCAGTTGTCGATCGTGGATTGGGGCTTCAACGCGTGGGGCGGCAAGTACCCGCCGTGGGAAGCCGACGACGCCGTGCCGACGCGCATCGCGGAGCGCATGGCCGCGGGCGATCCGTCCATCGAGGGCAGGTGCGAAGGCCTGTGGCTGCCGCGCGTCGACGGCGCCCCTGTCGTGATGGAGGGCGGCTCCGTGGAGTTCGACGGACGCGGCACCGTGTTGACGAGCGAGGCGTGCCTCCTCAACAAGAATCGCAACCCGCACCTCTCGAAACGCCAGATCGAGCAGGCGCTGCGCGACTGGTACGGCCAAGAGCGCGTGCTGTGGCTCGGCGACGGCATCGT
>JBKDQQ010000039.1:0-11099 GCA_046341775.1 Planctomycetia bacterium | reverse complement strand
CGCGACAGTCCCCGCGCCGCTCAGCCGAAGCGGCCGGTGACGTAGTCCTCGGTTTCGCGCAGGCGGGGGCTGAGGAAGATGTCGGTGGTGGCGCCGTACTCGACGAGGCGGCCGAGGTACATGAAGGCGCAGTAGTCGCTGGCGCGGCTCGCCTGTTGCATGTTGTGGGTCACCATCAGGACGGAGTAGCTGCCCTTGAGCTCCTCGATCAGGTCCTCGATGCGGCCGGTGGCGATGGGGTCGAGGGCCGAGCAGGGTTCGTCGAGCAGCAGCACCTCGGGTTCGGCGGCGATGGCGCGCGCGATGCACAGGCGCTGCTGCTGGCCGCCGGACATGGCGAGGGCGCTCTCCTGCAGGCGGTCCTTGACCTCGTCCCACAGGCTGGCGCCCTTGAGGCTCTTCTCGCACACCTCGTCGAGCACGCGCTTGTCGCGCTCGCCGTCGATCCTCAGCGAGTAGACCACGTTCTCGTAGATGCTCATCGGGAACGGGTTGGGCTTCTGGAACACCATGCCGATGCGCTTGCGCAGCTCGATGACGTCGACGCCCGAGGCGTAGATGCTGTCGCCGTTCAGCGCCATGTCGCCCTCGATGCGCACGCCCTCGACCAGGTCGTTGAGGCGGTTGACGGAACGCAGGAGCGTCGACTTGCCGCAGCCCGAGGGGCCGATGAGCGCCGTGACCTTGCCGCGCGGCACGGGCATCGAGATCGAGTGCAGCGCCTGCTTCTGCCCGTACCACAGGCGGAAGTCGGCGATGCGCAGCACCGCCTCGTCCTTGTGCACGCTCTCGTGCAGCTCGGTGCGGTACGGCTCGCCGCGCGAGATCTGCTCGAACAGCCCGCCGGGCTTGTTGGAGGGGACGGCGGCGGGAGTGGGCTTGGTGTCGGCGCTCATCGATCGGATCGCTTGGGGCTTGGACGACGCGCTGGTCTCTTGCACGACTGGATTCCTCGCGTCGGGGGTCAGACGACGCCCGCCGTGTAGCGGCGCCGCAGGCGGTTGCGCACCCAGATCGCCGCCACGTTGAGCAGCACGATCAGGAGGATCAACAGCAGCGTCGTCGTGTAGACCATCGGCTTGGCCGCCTCGCTGTTCGGGCTCTGGAAGCCGAGGTCATAGATGTGGAAGCCGAGGTGCATGAAGCTGCGCTCGGGGTGGAGGTACGGGAAGGAGCCGTCGACGGCCATCTCGGGCGCGACCTTGACCGCGCCGACGAGCATCAAGGGCGCGACCTCGCCGGCGCCGCGCGCGATGGCGAGGATCATGCCGGTCATGATGCCCGGCATGGCGCGCGGCAGGACGATGCGTTGGATCGTCTGCCACTTGGTCGCGCCGCAGGCGTAGCTGCCTTCGCGCATCGAACCGGGCACGGCCGCGAGGGCCTCCTCGGTGGCGACGATCACCACCGGCAGGGTCAGGAGCGCCAAGGTGAACGAGGCCCACAGCACGCCGCCCTTGCCGAAGGTCGGGTTCGGCAGGCGCTCCGAGTAGAGCAGCTGGTCGATCGAGGCGCCGCAGATGTAGCAGAAGAAGCCCAGGCCGAAGACGCCGAAGACGATGCTCGGCACGCCGGCGAGGTTGTTGACGGCGATGCGCACCGTGCTGACGAGCGGCCCGGGCTTGGCGTATTCGCGCAGGTAGAGCGCCGCCAGGACGCCGAAGGGCACCACGGCGAGCGACATGAGCAGCGTCATGACGACGGTGCCGAAGATCGCCGGCCACACCCCGCCTTCGCTGTTCGCCTCGCGCGGCTGGTCGAAGAGGAACTCGCTCCAGCGCTCGACGTACACGCCGAGCTTGTCGAAGAAGCCCAACTGGTTCGCCGGGTAGGCCAGCACGATGTCGGAGAGCTGCGTGCGCGTGGTCTTGCCGTCGGCGGTCTCGAGGACCAGCACGCGACGCGCCAGTTCGCCCGACAACGCGGAGGCTTCGCGCTCGACCTCGGCGAAGCGGCGCCTCAAGGCGCGATCCTCCTCGGCCGCCTGCTCCTTGGCGGCGAGGTGCGCGGCTCCGCCCGCGCCCTCGCGCATCTCGACCGCGCGCACGCGCAAGCGCAGGGCCTCGAGCTCGTGGTTGATCGCGCCGAGCTCCTCCGACTGCAGGTGCTCGAGGCGCGCGTGCTCGACGCGCGCGCGCGCGTGCTCCGCCTCGAAGGCGCGCCAACTGGCCTCCGGCCCCTCGGCCTGCACCGTGCCGTCCACCTCGAAAGCGCGCGGCTCGCCGTAGAAGCGGCCCGCCGCCGTGCCGCGCGCGAGGCGTTCGACCACGAGCATCCACTCGGGCTCGGACTCGCGCACGACCTCGAAGTCGGAGGCCCACTGGTAGTGCTGGCCGGTGTGCTCGTAGTTGCCGACGCGCAACATGCGCCGGCGAGCCTCGCCGCCCGCCTCCGCGACGGCGCGCACGACGGCCTCGCGGGACTCGGCCGGAACCTTGCCGAAGGCCTGCGCGGCGGGCGCGTAGTCCTCCTCGACGTTCACCTCGCCGCTCAGGCGCGCGCCATCGACGAGTTCGAGCACGACCACGCGACCGGGCCAGAAGGTGCCGCCGCCGTGCCACAGCACGAGCGCGAGCAAGCCGACGATCATCGCGAGGCAACTGGCCATGGCGCCGCCCGCCAACCACACGAAGGGCTCGCCGTGCGCCGACAGCGAAGTGGGCTGGCGCTCGCGGCGCTGGCGCTTCTCGACCACGCGAGATCCGGGCTGCATGCCGACGCCGCTCACAACTGGTACGACCTCCGGCGCACGCGTTGGCGCACGATCTCGGCCAGCGTGTTCAGCGCGAAGGTCATGGCGAACAAGCACAGGCCGGCGAGGAACAGCGTGCGGTAGTGCGTGCTGTCGCGCACGGCCTCGGGCAGCTCGACGGCGATGTTCGCCGAAAGGGTGCGGAAGCCGTCGAAGATGTTCCAGCTCATCAGCGGCGTGTTGCCGGCGGCCATGAGCACGATCATCGTCTCCCCCACCGCGCGACCGAGGCCGATCATCAGCGCGGAGAACAGCCCGCTCATGGCGGTGGGCACGACGACGCGCGAGGCGGTCTGCCACTGCGTCGCGCCCGCGCCGAGCGACGCCAGGCGCAGGTGCGCGGGCACGCTGGACAAGGCGTCCTCGGCCAGCGTGTAGATGATCGGGATGACGGCGAAGCCCATCACGAAGCCCACGATCAACGCGTTGCGCTGGTCGTAGGTGTCGAGCACGCCGCCGCGCGCGTCGAGGCCCGCGCCGGCGAGCAGCCAGCCGCCGGTGGACGCGAGGGCCAGCACGGCCAGCGTGGCGACGAGGAACTTGGCGAGGTCGGCGGCGGCGATGCGCTGGCGGCTCCAGCCCCCGGAGCGGCGACGCAGCCACGGCGCCGCATGGCGCGCGGAGAACCAACCGACGACGAGCAGGCTCGCGGGCAGGAGCAGCACGAAGAAGCCGCCCGCGGCGCCTCCGGCGCCGCCCGACAGCCAGGCGACGAGGTCGCCGCCGAAGAGCAGGCCCTCGAACAAGCCGCCGCAAAGCAGGCCGAGCAGCGCGCCCGCCGGCAGCATCGCGGCGGTGGCGGCGAAGCGCGGCGCGCCCGACCAGCGCACGATGCGGTCGGCGCGCTGCAATTGCCACAGATGCGCGCCGAGCAGCAGCATGAACGGCACGGTGACGAGCATCGCCAGCAAGGCCGGCAGCAAGTCCTTGACCAGCGGCGCGATGACCAGGGCGGCGATGAAGCCCAGCACGACGCTGGGCAGGCTCGCCATCATCTCCGTCATCGACTTGAGCGGGGCGCGCAGGCGCGGCGAGAGGAACTCGCTGGTGTAGATCGCGGCGAGCAGCGCCAACGGCACGCCGAAGAGCATCGCGTAGAAGGTCGCCTTGAGCGTGCCGAACACGAGCGGCAGCAAGCCGAACTTGGCTTCGAAGTCGTCCGAGCCCGAGGAGCTCTGCCAGGTGTGCTCCGGGCGCGGGTAGCCCTCGTACCACACGGGGGCGAACAAGGCGGCGAGGGTGGCTTCCGGGTGCCCGAGATCCACGCTCCAGCTCGACAATCCCGCGCGATGCGAAGCGACGATGGCGTCGTCCTTGGGGGCGATCGCCAACGAATCGATCGGCCCGGCGTCGCGCAACGCGACTTCCGCCACGAGCTTGCCGCTGGTGGCGTAGCCGAGGCGCAGCGTGCCGTCCTCCGTGCCGGCGAGGAAGCTGCGGTTGCGCGCGGACGCGGCGAGCGCCACGACGGGCGAGTCGCCGAACGCGAATTCGTGCGCGCGCGCGAAGACGACGCCGTCGGCAGGACGGGAGCCCTCGTCGGGCTTGGTGCCGAACCACGCGCCCACCTTGCCGGTGGACTCGCCCACGAGCAGCGTGTTGCGGCCGACGAGGAAGTCGAGCGCGCGCACTTGGCCCTCGCCCTCGACGAGGTCGAGGCGCTCGACGGCCTTGGCCGCCGTCGGGTCGCGCGCGTCGAAGCGCACCGCGTCGCCGTCCGCCCACACCGCCATGAGCCGGTCGCCTTCGCCGAGCACGAGCACGCGCAGCGGCGCGTCGGCGCGCGACGGCTCGAACGGCACGGGATGGACCTCGAGGCTGCTCTCGACCTCGCCGGTGAAGGGGTTCTCGGAGCGCACGAGGCGCGCCAGGGCGAGCGTGCCGTCCGCGTGGCGCGCGAAGACGATGCCGCCCTCGGAGTGGATGGACGCGTCGATCGCCTCGACCGCCACGCCCGGCTTCAGCTCGAACGCCTCGGAGACCACGGGCGCGAAGCGCTGGCGCCGCAACGAGCCGTCGCGCGTGCGCTGCACGAGGGAGCCGTCGATGGTCGCCAGTTCCGAGTCCCCCATGCGCGCCAGCACGGCCTCGCGCTCGGCGGCGGGCACGAACTCGCTCTCGAAGGAGGGCGTGTAGAGGCGCGCGGTGCCGTCGGCGAAGCCGAACGCGAGGGTGTCGCCGCGGGCGCCGTGGCAGGCGGGGCGCGCCTCGCCGAAGGGCCGCGTCTCGGACAGGAGCTCGCCGTCGTCGAGGCGCCACGCGCGCGCCACGCCGGCCGCGTCGATCTCGGCGGCGAGCACCAGATACTCGTCGACGACGACGTGCGCCACCGCCTCGCGCGCTCCCTTGCTCGCGACCGAGTCGCGCGCCGCGGGTTCCCCGCCCAAGAAGAGCGGCGTCACGACCCACACCAGGAAGACGAAGATCAGGGTGACGGCGATGATCGTCCCGACGCCGCCGATGGTGATGAGTACCTTCGCCACGCGCTCCGCGACGCGCACGCCGCGACGCGTGCGGCGCCTGGGGCCGCGGCCTGTGAGGGACGATTGGTTCATCGCTGCCGTCTGGGGGGGGGCTGGATCGCGGTCGCGGCGTTCGCGCGCGCCGGAACGGCCGGCCCGCGCGACGCCGCGCCCGCGTGCTGGCGGACGCGCGGTCCGAGCGGCCCTGCGCGCAGGAGCCGCCCGCGCTCGTCACTTGGAGGCTCCCGCCTCCACGGCGGCCTCGGCGACCACGCCGATCTTCTTCAGGGTGTCGGCCGCGATCTTCGACGGCAGCGGGTAGTAGCCGTCCTTGACCACGTCCTCCTGTCCCTGCTTGCTGAGGACGTACTTGATGAACTCGCGGCGCAGCGGGTCGATCTCGCTGCCCGGCTTGTAGTTGATGTAGACGTAGAGGAAGCGCGCCAGCGGGTACTTGCCGCTGTAGGCGTTGTCCGGCGTCGCTTCGACGGCGGTCGACTTGGCGTCCTTCATCAGCGGCACGGCGCGCACGTCGGCCGTCATGTAGCCGATGCCCGAGTAGCCCATGCCGTACTTGTCCGTGGCGATGCCCTGCACGACGGAGCTCGAACCGGGCTGCTCCTTGACGCTGTCCTTGTAGTCGCCCTTGAACAGCGCGTGCTCCTTGAAGTAGCCGTACGTGCCGGAAGCGGAGTTGCGGCCGTAGAGGCTGATCGGCTTGTCGGCCCACTCGCCGGCCAAGCCCAGTTGGCCCCACGTGGCGATGTCGGATTCGTGGTTGCCCTTGCGCGTCTTGGAGAAGATCGCGTCGACCTGGGCCATCGTCAGCGACTGCAGCGGGTTGTCCTTGTGGACGTACACCGCGAGCATGTCGACCGCGGTCGGGATGCCGGTCGGCTTGTAGCCGAACTTCTTCTCGAAGTCGTCGATCTCCTGCTTCTTCATGTCGCGCGACATGGGGCCGAAGTTGGCCGTGCCTTCGATCAGGGCCGGCGGGGCGGTGGTGCTGCCCTTGCCCTCGACTTCGGTGGTGACCGCCGGGTAGAGCTTCTTGAAGCCCTCGCTCCACAGCGTCATCAGGTTGTTGAGCGTGTCCGAGCCGATGCTCTTGATGTTGCCGGAGACGCCGGAGACGACCTTGTACTCGGGCAGCTTGGGATCGACCTTGACGGCTTGCAGGGCGTAGGCGCCCGCGCTGGCGACGGCGACCAGGGCGATGGCGGAGCGGATGCGGGCGAAGTTCATGTGCGGCTTGGTCGAAGACGTGGTTCCGGGATGACGGGTCTGGGGCAAGGATGAGACCAGATTGCAAAGATCCGTCAAACGGCTCCGCCTAGCGGGTGAAAACCTCAGGTACAAGCACCCCGCCGCAGCACCTAACGTGCGGCCAATAAGAAATATACAACTTTATAAAGAAGTTGGAATTCACCCCCCGCCGCGCCTCCAGGGCCGCGGGCTGTTTTCGGATTTGTAATCATCGCCTTTATGCCAGCTCAGGCGCTCAACGAAGCCGTCGGCAATACGCGTTGGCATGGACGTCTCCCGATTGATCCTTGGCACCCAAATAACGACCATATGAAGTCCACTTCAATCCTCCGCTGGCTCCCGTTTCGTAGTGGGCGGAAACACGCCTCGATCCTGCGGGATCGAAGGGAGAGCTGGAGCGCGAATAGCGGCTCCTTGGCGCAAGCAACGCTGCGCCGGACGATCCTCGTCGAGCCTTGGGCCGACAGCAACCTGACGTGCCCGCAATAGTCACTCTTCGCATCGAGAGATCGATTGCAAGTTCTACTGCTCACGCGAGCTATGTGCACGAATCGCAGCTAGGAACAGCGCTCCGATTTGCTTGCCCCACACAATCGATTCCCCTATAACTCTCGCGCCTGAATGTCTGCTGGCGGAGTGCTTGGACTACGTCGTCCAAGTCCAACCTGGAGCCATTCAAGCCCCGTCGCGCAGCGCGCGCCCAAGCGGCCCACACCCGGTCGCGCGGCCCGCGAGGAGCGGCGCAAGGCAGAGTCAAGCGGACACCGTCCGCCCGTCGCCATGGCCCAGATCTTCCACGAAAGCTTCAACTCCCTCGCCAAGGTCTCGATCGCCGTCGCCGCCGTCCTGGGCGGAGGCGTGGTCGCCATCGCCTGGCAGGCGAACAACTCGAGATGGGCCACCGACGTCGCGGTTCCGAAGGAACAGCCGGTGCAGTTCAGCCACGACCACCATGTGCAAGGCCTCGGCATCGATTGCCGCTACTGCCACACGTCGGTCGAGGACGCCGCCAGCGCCGGCATCCCCTCCACCAAGACCTGCATGAGCTGCCACTCGCAGATCTGGACGAACGCCGAGATGCTGAAGGTGGTGCGCGACAGCTACGCCAAGGACGAGTCCATCCCGTGGGTGCGACTGCACGACCTGCCGGAGTTCGTCTACTTCAACCACGCGGTGCACGTGAAGAAGGGCGTGGGCTGCGAGAGCTGCCACGGACGCGTCGACCAGATGCCGCTGATGTGGAAGGAGAACACCCTCAACATGGGCTGGTGCCTCGATTGCCACCGGAACCCCGAGGACGTGCTGCGGCCCAAGGAGGACATCTTCGCGATGGGGTACGACCCCGTGGCGAAGTACGGCAAGACGCAGGCGGAGCTCGGCCACGAACTCGCGGTCGCAAACCACGTCAAGACGCTGACCAACTGCTCGACCTGCCACCGCTGAGCGCGCCACCACGCCGCGAGCCCACGACCATCCCCCCACCGCGAGCCGCCACTTGAACGACCAGACCAGCGACGCGCCGATGCGCACCGAACTCTCCGGCAAGACGGGCAAGGACTACTGGAAGAGCCTGGAGGAGTACTCCGGCACGGAACGCTTCAAGGAGTGGCTGCAGCGCGAGCACCCGCAAGCCGCCGACCTGCTCGCCATCGCGCCGGACCGCCGTTCCGTGCTGCAACTCATGGGCGCGTCGCTCGCGCTGGCGGGCTTCAACGCCTGCACCAAGCAGCCCGAGGAGCGCATCTACGCGTACGCCAAGAACCCCGAGGCCATGACCCCGGGCACGCCTCTGTACTTCGCGACCGCCATGCCGTGGGCGGGCGGCGCCATCGGCGTGCTGGTCGAGAACCACATGGGGCGTCCGACGAAGATCGAGGGCAACGAGGCGCACCCCGCGAGCCTCGGCTCGACCGACTCGTTCACGCAGGCGAGCGTGCTCGACCTGTACGACCCCGACCGCGCCACCACCGTCAAGCGCCGCGGTCGCGTGTCGACCTGGGACGACTTCTGGGGCGAGCTGCGCCCGGCGGTGACGATCGCCGGATCCAGGCAGGGCGAAGGCGTGCGCGTGCTGACGCGCAGCGTCGTGTCGCCGACCTTGGGCGCGCAACTCGCCGCGCTGTCCGCCGCGCATCCCAAGCTCCGGATCCACGTGTGGGAGCCGATCCACCGCGACAACGCGCGCGCCGGCGCCATGCTCGCCTTCGGCCGCGATCTCGCCTCGCACGCGCACCACGGCAAGGCGAAGGTGCTCGTGTCGCTGGACAGCGACTTCCTCGTCGCCGGCCCCGAGAGCGTGCGCGCGGCGCGCGAGTTCGCCTCGAACCGCAAGGTGCGCAAGGACACCAAGGACATGAACCGCCTGTACGCGGTCGAGTCCTGCCCGACGGCGACCGGCGCCACCGCCGACCACCGCTTGGCGATGCGCGCGGTCGACATCGAAGGCTTCGTGCGTCGACTGGCGTTGCGGCTCGGCGTGGCGGTGCAGGTGCCGCAAGGCGCGTTGGAAGCCCGCGCCCAGCGCTTCCTCGAGGCGATCGCCAAGGATCTGGAGGCGAACAAGGGCGCGGCGCTGCTCGTGCCCGGTCCGTGGCAACCGCCGGTCGTGCACGCGCTCGTGCACGCCATCCACGACAAGCTCGGCTGCCTCGGCCGGACGGTCGAGATGCTGCCGCCGGTCGAGTCGTTCGGCGCCGAGGTCGACAACGCGAGCTCGATCAAGTCCCTGTGCGACGACATGCGCTCCGGCGCGGTGCAGGCGCTCGTCGTGCTCGGCGGCAACCCGCTCTTCGACGCGCCCGCCGACTGCGACTTCGCCGGCGCGCTCGCCAAGGTGCCGCTGCGCGCGCACCTGACGACGCACGAGAACGAGACGAGCCGCCAGTGCGATTGGCTGCTGCCCGAGCACCACTACCTCGAGGCTTGGAGCGACGCGTCGGCCTCCGACGGCACCGCATCGATCGTCCAGCCCCTGATCGCGCCGCTGTACAACTCGAAGGGCGCGCACGACATCCTCGCCGCGATGCTCGACAAGGGCGGGCAGACCGCCTACGACGCGGTGCGCGAGCATTGGAAGGCGCTGCGCCCCGACGACTTCGAGGTGCAGTGGCGTCGCTGGCTGCACGACGGCGTAGTGCCCGGCACGCGCGCCAAGGCCGTCTCCGTCGCCGCCAAGGCGATCGTCGAACCGGTCGTCGCCGCGCCCGCGGGCCTCGAGGTCCAGTTGCGCCCCGACCCGACGGTCTGGGACGGACGCTACGCCAACAACGGCTGGCAGCAGGAGCTCCCCAAGCCGATCAGCAAGCTGACCTGGGACAACACGGTGCAGCTCGCGCCCGCCACGGCGAAGAGCCTCGGCGTCGCCACCGGCGACCTCGTCGAGGTCTCCATCGGCGGGCGCAAGGTCGTCGGCCCCGCCTGGATCGCCCCCGGCCACGCGGCCGATTCGCTCACGATCCACCTCGGCTACGGCCGCAAGCACGCCGGCAAGGTCGGCGACGGCGTGGGCTTCGACGCGTACCCGCTGCGCACCGCGGCGATGCAATGGGGTGCTTCCGGCGCCACGCTGGCGAAGGTCGGCGGCTCGCACGAGCTCGCCTCGACCCAGGAGCACGACGACTACGAGGCGTTCACCACCGAAGCCACCAAGCGCAACATCGTGCGCGTGCGCACCATCGACCGCTTCAAGGCGGAGCCCGGTTCGCTCGAGCCTGGACAGGGCCACGCCGCGCACCACGGTCCGACCGACATCTTCGAGAAGCCCCGCACGGCCGAGATGGCGGCGCTGAAGGCCAAGAAGGAGGCGTCCGGCGCTCCGCTGCAGGCCTACGACTCGCGCGTCAGCGAGGACTACCAGTGGGGCATGGTCATCGACCTGAACGCCTGCACCGGCTGCAGCGCCTGCATCACCGCCTGCGTCGCGGAGAACAACATCGCGGTCGTGGGCAAGGAGCAGGTGATGCGCGGGCGCGAGATGCACTGGCTGCGCATCGACCGCTACTTCAAGGGCGACGAGAACGACCCGGAGATGCACCACCAGCCGATCCCCTGCATGCAGTGCGAGAACGCGCCGTGCGAGGTCGTCTGCCCGGTGGGAGCCACCTCGCACGGGCCCGAGGGCCTGAACGAGATGACCTACAACCGCTGCGTCGGCACGCGGTACTGCTCGAACAACTGCCCCTACAAGGTGCGCCGCTTCAACTTCCTGCTCTACAGCGACTGGGCCACCGAGTCGCTGAAGATGCAGCGCAACCCCGACGTGAGCGTGCGCTCGCGCGGCGTGATGGCGAAGTGCACCTACTGCGTGCAGCGCATCAGCCACGCGCGCCACGCCGCCAAGCGCGAGGATCGCAAGATCCGCGAGGGCGAAGTCGTGACGGCCTGCCAGCAGGCCTGCCCGACCGAGGCCATCGCCTTCGGCAACATCCTCGACAAGGACTCGCGCGTCTCGCGCGAGAAGGCCGAGCCCCACAACTACGGGCTGCTCGAGGAACTGAACACGAAGCCCCGCACGACCTTCCTCGCGAAGGTCCAGAACAGGAATCCCGAGCTCGTCTTACGTCCGCGCCCCGCCGGCGCGGACTCACGACGCGGGCGTCCACCAGACCACAGATCCCGAC
>JBKDQQ010000038.1:0-11811 GCA_046341775.1 Planctomycetia bacterium | reverse complement strand
GCCGCCGTCGCCGAGAAGTGGCAATGCGAGCCGTCGCGGGTGCGCCTGATCGAGGGGCTCGTCATCGATCTCGACGACACGTCGCGCTCGCTCACGTCGGTCGAGGCCTTCCACCTCGCCGAGACCAAGTTCGACACGCTCGGCTCCACCGGCTCCTACAACACGCCGAAGCTCGGCGGGGACTACCGCGGCGGCACGATCGGCGCCTCGCCCGCCTACTCGTTCACCGCGCACGTGGTCGACGCCTCGGTCGACACCGAGACGGGCCGCATCACCGTGCACGACGTGTGGATCGCCCACGACTGCGGCCGTGCGCTCAACCCGATGATCGTCGCGGGCCAGATGGAAGGCTCCGCGTACATGGGCCTCGCCGAGGCGCTGTACGAGGAGCACGACGTCAACCGCTTCGGCCTGCACCGCGGGCCGTCGCTGCTCGACTACCGCCTCCCGACCAGCCTCGACACGCCGGAGTTCCGCGCGCTGATCGTCGAGTCCATCGACCCCGAAGGCCCCTACGGCGCCAAGGAGGCGGGCGAAGGCCCGCTGCACCCCGTGCTGCCCGCCATCAGCAACGCCGTGTTCGACGCGGTGGGCGTGCGCTTGCGGAAGCTGCCGTTCACGCCGGCCCGCGTGCTGGCCGCGCTGCGCGAGCAACGCGCCGGATCCCCCGTCGCGTCGGAGGCGCGCTGAGATGCTGCGACTGCCCAAGTTCGAACTGTTCGAGCCGCGCACCGTCGCGGAGGCGGCGCGCCTGCTCGCCGAGCACGAAGGATCGCGCGTGGTGGCGGGCGGCACGGATCTGCTCGTGAACATGAAGCACGAGATCGAGACGCCGCCCGTGCTCGTCTCGCTCGAACGCGTGGCGGGGCTCGCGGGGGTGCGTCCCTTGGCGGACGGGAGCATCCACATCGGCGCGATGACGCGCCTCGCGGCGATCGCCACCGACGACCGGCTGCGCCGTTCTCACCCCGCGCTGGCGCAGGCCGCGTCCCTCGTGGCCGGGCCGCAACTGCGCGACATGGGCACGCTGGGCGGCAACGTGCTGCTCGACACGCGCTGCCAGTGGATCAACCAGAGCCACTTCTGGCGCCAGGCCCTGGGCTGGTGCCTCAAGAAGGACGGCACCAAGTGCCATGTGGTCGAGGGCGGGTCCAAGTGCGTGGCCGCCGCCAGCAACGACACGGCTCCGGCCTTGATGGGCCTCGACGCCCGACTGCGCTTCGTCTCCACGCGCGGGGAACGCATCGTGCCCATCGACGAGCTGTGGCTCGCCGACGGCATCCGCAACAAGAAGCTCCCGCACGACGAGATCCTCGTCGCGATCGAACTGCCGCCCACCCCCGCGGGCCATCGCGGGGCGTACGGCAAGCTGCGCGAACGCGGCTCCATCGACTTCCCCCTGTGGGGCGTCGCCGTGCGCCTCGACTTGGAAGGCTCGCGGGTGGCGCGCGCCGAGCTGTGCTGCGTCGCGCTGCAGGCGCGTCCCCTGCGACTCGCCAAGTGCGCCGAGCTGCTCGTGGGCGTCGACACCACCTCGAGCGGTTGGCCGGCCGCGGTCGAAGCCTGCGCCGCCATGGCGCGCAAGTTGTGCCACCCGATGCCCAACATCCCCGGCGATCCCGAGTGGCGTCGCGAGATGGTGCCCGTGTATGCGCGGCGCACGATCGAAGCCGCCGTGGGCGGTTGCGGGCCCGTGCACCACGTGTGACGCGCCGCGCTTCGCGCGCGGAGGTGGATCGACTGCGGCTGCGGCGTCGTGTCGTCGGCGCTGCTTGGCCAGCGCTGCCTGGTGGGCACCGATCCTGCAGGGCGCATCGTGCAGGGCGCATTGGGCTGGGCGCATTGGGCGGAGCCCGCACCTCGGGGCCCGTGCGGCACCGGAGTGGGCTGCACAAAGTGCCGGAACGCACGGAAGCACGCGTGGTGGAAAGACGCGGCGGAGCCCGCGAGGGACTCCGCCGCGTTGAGGCATGCCGGCCACCCGCGCGCGAGTTCACGCGGGCTCGGCCATGCGCTTCTCCCCTACTGGCCCGTCGTCCCGACGGGCAGAAGGACTCCATTCGCCTGCGAGCAGCGCTCCCAGGGCAGATCGGCGATCACTCGACCGGGCGTCGATTCGACCAGCACGGCGTAGATGGCCGGGTCGACGATGCGCGTCGAGCCCGAGCTCGCCACGCGTCCGTCCAGGCTCATCCAACCAGTCTCGACGCCAGGTGCGTGGCGCGTCTCGTTCGGATCCGAGTTCGTGCGGGTCGACAGGTAGTCGCGCGTGAAGAGCGGACTCAGGTCGACGAGCCGCGACTTCCTCCAGCACGTGAACTGCGTCTGCAGCGAGAAGATCTCTTCGTTGTCGTTGTAGACGCGCAGGTCGACGATGTTCGTGAACGAACCGCCGCCGCCCAGCGCGAGGAGCAGCAGCTCCGACGAGAACTGCTCGTCCTGCGCGAAGAAGCGCGGGATGAGGATCTCGTCGGGAGCCTCCTCGTACTCGACGCCGTCGAGGTCGCGCAGACCATCGCCATCCACGTCCGTGGCGGGGCCGGCGACGGCGCGGAACACCACCGCGTTCAGGTCGTAGTCGACCTGCGCCACGCCGTCGACGCGGCTCAGTCGTCCGACGAGGAAGTCGTGCTTGGCGGCGGCGCCCGTGGCGGGATCCTGCGCGTACGCGAAGCACCACCCCTCGACCATGTTCGGGTTCATGGCGGAGGTCAGGAAGCTCAGCGTGTCGCGCGGCGTGAGTCGGCGCGTGAAGTTGGCCTCAAGGCAGGTCTCCGCGTCGATGAACACGAAGTGCACGTCGATCGCGCGCTGCGTGTCGATGTTGGTCACCGTGAAGAGCGTCCGCGACGGAGCGCGGTTGTCGAAGTGCGGGTACACGAGCAGCGAGCCCGGCGCGCCGCGATCGCGCGGCAGGCAGGTGCAGCTGTCGAGTTGCCCGTCGAGGTCGGCGTCGAGGTACGGCGCCGCCGCGATCTCGCACTGGTCGGGAACGCCGTTGGCGTCGCAGTCGACCTCGCACGCGTCGAGCAGGCCGTCCCCATCGCAGTCTCCGGCCCCGCCGGCGAGCTCGCACTGGTCCGGCACGCCGTTGGCATTGCAATCGACGAGCGTCTGGCACTCGTCCGGCGTGCCGTCCGAGTTGCAGTCCGCCTCGCAGGCGTCGATCGTGCCGTCGGCGTTGCAGTCGGGCTCGCACGAGTCGGGCAGACCGTTGGCGTTGCAATCGCTGGCGCCGCCCGCGAGCTCGCACGCATCGGGGAAGCCGTCCGCGTCGCAGTCCGGCGCCGGCTGGCAGATGTCCGGGATGCGGTCGGGCGAGCACGTGATGCGTCCATTCGGGCCGGTGCCGTAGTTGTCCGCGGCGCCACCGACGATCTCGCAACGGTCGGGCAGGCCGTCCGTGTCGCAGTCGGCCGCCGGTTGGCACGCATCGGGCACGCCATCCGGCGTGCACACGATCTGGCTCGGACCCGTCTTGCCGTAGCGGTCCGCGGCCCCCGCGAGGATCTCGCAGAAGTCCGGCAGCCCGTCGCCATCGCAATCCGGCGCCGGCTCGCACGAGTCGGGCACGCCGTTCGGCGTGCAGGTGATCACGCCTCCGGCGACGCCGTACGCGTCGGGTGCTCCGGCGAGGATCTCGCAGCGGTCCGGCAGTCCGTCGCCGTCGCAGTCGGGCTGCGGCTGGCAGGCGTCCAGGACGCCGTCGGGCGTGCAGGTCGTCGGACCGTAGCGGTCGGCGGCACCCGCGAGGATCTCGCACGCGTCCGCCAGGCCGTTGTTGTTGCAGTCGACTTGGCAGTTGTCCGGGATCTGGTTGTTGTCGCAGTCGTTGCCCGCCAACTCGCAGCGGTCAGGCAAGCCGTCGCCGTCGCAGTCGGCTTGCGGCTGGCACACGTCGGGGACGCCGTCGGGCGTGCAGGTCGTGCGACCGTAGCGGTCCGCGGCACCGGCGAGGATCTCGCACGCGTTCGCCTGGCCGTCGGCGTCGCAGTCCGGTTGGCAATTGTCCGGGATCTGGTTGCTGTCGCAGTCGTTGCCCGCCAACTCGCAGCGGTCCGGCAAGCCGTCGTTGTCGCAGTCGTTCTGCGGCTGGCACACGTCGGGGATGCCGTCGGGCGTGCAGGTCGTCGGGCCATACCGGTCGGCGGCACCCGCGAGGAGCTCGCACGCGTCCGCCTGGCCGTCGCCGTCGCAGTCCGGTTGGCAGTTGTCCGGGAACTGGTTGTTGTCGCAGTCGTTGCCCGCCAACTCGCAGCGGTTGGGCAAGCCGTCGGCGTCGCAGTCGTCTTGCGGCTGGCACACGTCCGGCACGCCGTCGGGCGTGCAGGTCGTGCGACCGTAGCGGTCGGCGGCGCCAGCGAGGATCTCGCAGGCGTTCGCCTGGCCGTCGTTGTCGCAGTCAGGTTGGCAGTTGTCCGGGAACTGGTTGTTGTCGCAGTCGTTGCCCGCCAGTTCGCAGCTGTTGGGCAAGCCGTCGCTGTCGCAGTCGGGCTGCGGCTGGCACACGTCGGGGATGCCGTCCGGCGCGCAAGTGTTCACGCCGTAGCGGTCGGCGGCGCCGGCGAGGATCTCGCAGGCGTTCGCCTGGCCGTCGCTGTCGCAGTCAGGCTGGCAGTTGTCCGGGAACTGGTTGTTGTCGCAGTCGTTGCCCGCAAGCTCGCAACGGTCGGGCAAGCCATCGGAGTCGCAGTCGTTCTGCGGCTGGCAGTTGTCGGGGATGCCGTCCGGCGTGCAGGTCGTCGGGCCGTATCGGTCAGCGGCACCCGCGAGGATCTCGCAGTCGTACGCCTGGCCGTCTCTGTCGCAGTCCGGCTGGCAGTTGTCGGGGAACTGGTTGTTGTCGCAGTCGTTGCCCGCCAATTCGCAGCGATCGGGCAAGCCGTCGCTGTCGCAGTCGGCCTGCGGTTGGCACACGTCGGGGACGCCGTCGGGAGTGCAGGTCGTCAGACCATAGCGGTCGGCGGCACCCGCGAGGATCTCGCAGCGATCCGGAATGCCGTCCGCGTCGCAGTCATTCTGCGGCTGGCAGTTGTCCGGGATGCCGTCGGGCGTGCAGGTCGTCGGACCGTAGCGGTCGGCGGCACCCGCCAGGATCTCGCACGCGTCCGCCGGGCCGTCCGCGTCGCAGTCCGGCTGGCAGTTGTCGGGGAACTGGTTGTTGTCGCAGTCGTTGCCCGCCAACTCGCAGCGGTCAGGCAAGCCGTCGCCGTCGCAGTCGGCTTGCGGCTGGCACACGTCGGGGATGCGGTCGGGCGTGCAGGTCGTCGGGCCGTAGCGGTCCGCGGCACCCGCGAGGATCTCGCACGCATTCGCCTGGCCGTCGTCGTCGCAGTCCGGTTGGCAGTTGTCGGGGAACTGGTTGTTGTCGCAGTCGTTGCCCGCCAACTCGCAGCGGTCGGGCAAGCCATCGCTGTCGCAGTCGGCCTGCGGCTGGCACACATCGGGGATGCCGTCGGGCGTGCAAGTCGTCGGGCCGTAGCGGTCGGGCGCGCCATTGGCGATGTCCTGCGCGTCCGGGATGCCGTTGTTGTTGCAGTCCGGCAACCACAGGTAGCACACCTGCACGGAGATGCCCGCCGTCTGCGCGAACGCACTCACCAGGTTGCCCGGGCCGGTGGCCACGGAGGCGCCGGTGGCTCGACCCGTGAGGTCGATCGTGCCGGGCGCGCCGGCGGGTCCGGTGAACAACGCGAGGTCGGCCGGCGCGGTGCTGTTCAGGATTTCCGTCGGAGGCGTCGCCACGAGGTTCGGCAGCGTGCGGCCCGAGCCGCCGCCGAAGTCCAGCGTGCCGTCGTAGGCCGTGACCGCTTCGGAGGTCGAATAGGTCGGGAAGGTCTGCAGCAGGATCGACGCGTCGGGGCGCTGCACTTGCAGCGTCGCGCTGAAGACCACGTTGACCGTCGTCGCGCGGTTGTCGAGCGACTCGAACTGCGCCTGGCCGCGGATCTCGCCGTTGGCGGTGAAGCGCACGCCGACGAGCACGCGGTTGGCGGGATCGAACTTGGGATAGGTCAACTGGCGCAGCCACGCCGTCGTCGTCTGCGGGACCGACCTCGTGTGGCACTCCTCCTGGGGAGCCTGCGCGCGGAGCGGCGCGGACAGCGCGGCGCAGGCGAAGAACACGCCGGCCAGCAGGTTCGTGGTGATGGGCTTCATGGTGCGGATCAAGTTGCGGAGCGGAGCAGCGAAGGAATGTCGTGCAGGCGGAAGGACCGTCAGGAATCCCCCGCGGGGCCGAGCGGCAGCAAGTCGCCATTCGCCTGCTTGCCGACCTCGAAGCTCTCTTCGGAGCCGGCGCCCGCGGCCGTGCGCTCGACGAGGAACGCGAGGATCGCCGGATCGTCGATCGAAGTGTTGACGGAGTACGCCATGCGTCCGTCGATCTCCATCCAGCCCGACTCCTGCGAGCTCTGGCCGAGGATCTCGTTGGCGCTGTCGCCCGTCGCCGCGAGGAACGCCTGGGAGAAGGCCATGTTGACCTCGAGCAGGCGCGACTTGCGCCAGCAGCGGAACGCGTGCTGGGCGGAGAACGGCTCCTCGTTGTCGTTGTAGAGGAGGAAGTCGAGGATCGCGGTGAACTCGCGGCCGCCCGTCAAGTTGACGAACACAAGCGAGGAGTCGACCAGCGCGCTCGGCGCGAGGAAGCGCGGGACGACGATCTTGTCGGGGGCTTGTTCGTACTCGACGCCGTCGAGGTCCCGCAGGCCGTCGAGGTCGACATCCGTCGGCTGCAGCATCGTGCGGCTCGAGGCGAAGCCGCGCGGTCGCAGCGAGTAGTCGAGCGACGCGAAGCCGTCGGCCAGCACCAGATCGCCGATCAGCCAGTTGTAGGAGATCGCCCGGCCCTGCTGGTCCTTGGCGAAGATGTAGAGGTAGCCGCGCTGGAAGGCGGGCGCGAGATCGTTCGTGCGGATCGTCAGCGTGTCGTTCGGCGTGAGCAGTTCCGTCTGGTTCTGCTCGAGGCACGCGGTGGCGCTCGACGTGGCGTCGATGAGCACCAATTCGACCAGCACGCGACCGACGACGGGGTCGGGGTTCGTGTTGGTGACGGTGACGAAGGTGGCCCGGCCCGCGGAGTGGTCGAACTCCGGGTACAGCAACAACGAAGCAGGATTGCGCCCTTCAGCGAGGGCGAAGGTGGTGAAGACGACTGAGGCCACCGTGCATTGGACGAATGCACGGAGTGTCGCGTGCCATGTGCGAGAAGCCATGACGCTCGAGTCCAGTGGGTGGTGCGGGGAGAAGCCGTCCTGATTCACCCACGGTGCATGCACCGACCCTCGCCAGCGCCGGGTTGCGGTTCCCGATGCTTCGAAGGGGGCCTGGTCGGGTTGCGGTCCCGCTGCGGCCCAAGGCAAATTCGAACGCACCTAGGATGCCGCACTTCGATTGCATTCGCTACTCAAATTGGGAGTTTCTTATGTGCCCATTATTGCTTGGCTTACGGGCGATGAAATCGGATTGCGCATGGCGCGGATGCTGAACGCAAGGCAGGCGCGACGCATGCGGCGAAGCCATCTGGGGCTGCCAGCAATGGCACTGGCCCCGTTGATTGTGCACGACCGATCGCCGAGATCAGGATCCCCCCCTCGGCTCGATGGCCCCCGAAGTCACCCGCTGCGGCGCAAGACAGCACTGCCGCCGCTCCAGGCACCGATGATGGAGCCACCCTGCTGGACGGTGGCAATCCCGCCTCTTGTGGGTACCACCTCAACCGCAAGGGCACGGCGAATGCGATGGCTGGCGCCACAGCGAGGCACGCGGGCCGACCCGAGCCCAAGATTCGCACATCAGCGCCCCGCGCAGCGAGGCCTGCGGCCGTCGAGCTCGGGAGTCAGGCAGGGGCATGGCACCCCTACCAACCGTCGAGGCCAACCTGAACCACCCCCAAGGCCCGCGATCGACGGAGGCTATCGGCGCCGAATCCGCGGTTCCTTGCACACGATTCCTTGCACGGGGGTCCCGTCCCGCCTCGGCGTGCACAGCGAAAGGGACCAGTCACCCCCCAGCGCCACCGCCGGCGGGGTCTTCACCGTTCTCGTTGGCCATGCGGCCCCACACAGTCGCGCTGGAAGTCCCGGCAAGCGCAAACTGGCAGGAGACAGCCCCGGCAGGACCCGATCGCAGCCACGTCGGGGCGCCACGAGTCGCCCGACTTCGTGCGAGATCGGCAGCCCTACTTCTTCTTCAGCAAGTCAGGATTGGCTTCGAAGAAGTCCGACTCGCTCTCCTGGCGGACGAAGTGCCAGTCGTTTTCGACCCACTGCCACGTCTCGATGATCTCGATGTCCTGCGTCAGCGTCTGGCCCGGTTCGAGCTTCACGCGCTGCACCTGCGGGTGCGTGGGTGTCCACAAGGCGCCGGTGCGCACGTAGCCCATGTCTTGGTTGGTCGCGAGGATCTCGACCATGCGGCAAGACTCGTACTTGTGGTTCTCCATCTGCTGCGCGAACTGGCCGAGCGTGCGCTGCTTCTTCATCGCGGGGCTGAAGTAGTTGTGCACGGCGGCGAGGTCGCGCGCTTCCACCGACTTCAGGCGCTCGCCCACGCGTGCCTCCAAGCGCTCGCGCGTCGGCTCGGCGGTCGCCGCCTGCGCAGCGGGCTTCCCGGCTTGGACATCGCCTTGGCCACAGCCGGCGACGAGCCACGGAGCGGCCACGAGGGCGAGGACGAGGAGGGAGTTGGGGCTCTTCATGTTTCGAGACAGGTCCATCGGGGATCGGCTGGGGTTGCGAGTCGGGCCTTGAAGGTCTTCGCCCATGCAAGGGCCGGGCGCGCCATGGACGCACCCGGCCCTGAATCCTATCCCGAACCACGCCGCGAGGCGGAAGTCCGGGTCAGGCGGGGATCAGTTGTTGTCGCCCGTGACCGGCGTCGGGTTGCCGTCGCCGAAGGGGCTGACCGGCAGCAACGAAGCGTTGGTCTGCTGGTCGACCGACTCGAAAGGCAGGTCGGCGGCGCCGTGGCCGGCGACGATCTCGATCAGGACCGCGTACACGGCCGGGTCGTTGATCTGCTCGGCGGTCGAGTAGGCCGTCTGGCCGTACACGCGCATCCAGCCCGTCTCGATGTTCGGGTAGCCGATCACCTCGTTCGGGGCGTCGTTCGTCGTCGAAAGGAACGCCTGGCTGAAGACGCCGTTGATCTGCTGGAGCGACTTGCGCGTCCAGCAGTGGAAGCTGTACTGCGCCGAGAACGCTTCTTCGTTGTCGTTGTAGATCCAGAAGTTCGTGATCGTCTGGAACGCCGTGCCGCCCGAAAGCGCCAGCAGGATGAGCTCGCTGCGGAAGCCCTGCACGCGGTCGTAGCCGATGAAGCGCGGGATCAAGATCTCCTCGGGGACGGCCTCGTACTCGATGCCGTTGAGGTCGCGATTGCCGTCGCCGTCGACGTCGGTGATGACGCCGTTGCCGATGCCCTTGAAGGTCACCGGGTTGACGGAGAAGTCGATCGCGTCGATGCCGCGCATGGTGATCGCGTTGCCGATCAGGTGGTTGAACACCTTCGGCTGGTGCGTGACGCGATCCTTCGCGAACACGTACAGGTAGCCCTGCTCCTGCTGCGGATTGTGGGCGCGCGTGACGAGCGTCAGCGTGTCGTTGGGCGTCAGCACGTGCGTGCGGTTGAACTCGAGGCAGTTGAGGGCCTGGCCGCTCGCGTCGAACTTGCCGATGTAGATGAACTCGACTTCGATGAAGCCGTTCACCGTGTCGGCGTTCGTGTTCGTGACCGTGATCAGCGTGTCGTTGCCGAAGCGGTTGTCGAACTCGGGGAAGAGCAGAAGCGAACCAGGATTGTGGCCGTTGGCGAACGACGCGCCCGCGAGCGCGACGGCCGCGAGCGCCGTCTTGCAGAACGAGTTGAGGATCATGTTGTCGGACTCTTGGAGAGTGGGCTTTGGAGAGAGGGCTCGAGGCGCCACAGCGGCGCACCGAGGCAATGCGTCTTGGGTTGTCGAGCCACGCTCTCCGTGGCTGCTGGCGGCGCGCGAGGCACCGAGGGCATCCCCTCCGTCAACCCGCGCGATCGCCGACGAACGGCATCCTCGCGGATTCACGGGCGAAAGCAAGGGTGGACGAACCCTGGCGCTCTTTGGAGAAGCCCTGTCCAGCAGCACGCAAAGGCGTGCCCTTTTCAGGAAGTCGCATTAGAATGTAGAGCCCCGATACAAGCAAGGGAAAAATCCCTCGTACGGCGGCTTGCGCTGGCGGCACACCGGCAGAACCCTAACCCTAGCATCATCACACACCTATGAACGATTTCCCGCCGCGCCCCCGTGCCACCCGAACGTCCTTCCCGCAGTTCCACCGCGCGCGTCACATGGCGCTGGCCCGGGGCACGGCGATCGCCTTCTGCCTCGGATTCCTGCTCGCCCAATGTGGCGACGGCGGCGGAAAGGAACTCGCCCCCGAGGTCCCCGGCTCCCCCGCCTCCATGCTCGGGGAAGCGCCCCAGCCCAAGCGGGTCTTCCAGCTCCCCGTCCTCGGCTTCAAGCCTTTCAACAAGGGCCTGCCCACCAGCGGCACCTGGATCGGCTATCCCCTGCTCGCCGATTTCAACCGCGATGGTCGCGCGGACTTCGTCGCCAGCAACCGCGAGGAGGACGGGTACCACGTCTACGAAGCCGGCGACCAGGGCTGGACCCAACGCTTCAAGGACATCTCGCGCGACCTCGGCTACGGCCCGGCCATCGCCGGCGACGTGAACGGGGATGCGATCAGCGACCTCGTCATCTCCGCGCACCTCGATGGCGTGCGCGCCTACCGCAACGATGGCGCCATGCTCTGGAGCTTGGTCGAGCCGCGCGTCCCCCACCACGAGCTGCAACTCGACATCGCCTTCCTCGATCTCGACGGCGATGCGCACAAGGACCTCGTGGGCATCGGCCACTTCAAGGGCGGGTTGAACCTCTGGCGCGGCAAGGGCGACGGCACCTACGAACAGGTGGCGGACGCGAAGATCCCCGAGTGCGGCTACATGGGCCGCGACGTGGAGACCGGGGACCTCGACGGCGACGGACGCGACGACATCCTCGTCGGCGGCAACGCCGGCCTGAAGGTGCTGCTGCGCCGCGGCGAGGGCACGGCCTTCGAGGACGTGTCGAAGAACCTGCCGGTGCCTTCCATCGGCAACACGATCTACTCGGTCGCCATCCTGCGCCTCGAGCCCGACGGACCTGTCCATGTCGCCAGCGCCGGCCTGTCCGATCCCGATCCCCGCGCGACGACCAAGCACGAGACGTTCGGAATCTGGCGGTTGGACGCGGAGAAGCAGGAGTGGATCCACGTCGACAAGGGCTCCGGTCCCGGCGCGCTCTCGAACGGGCCGAGCAGGACGCAGAATCACCGCGCGTTGTGCTTCGCCGATCTCGACCGGGACGGGATGCAGGACATGGTCCTGATGACGCTCGAGGAAGGCGCGTCGGTCTGGCTGGGGGATGGAGAGGGTTCGTTCCGCGCGGTCGGCAGGTTGGATGGGCTGATCGGCAAGAACCGCGTGGTCGCGGGCGATGTGAACTCGGATGGATGGATGGACCTCGCGGTCACGGTGCCGGCGGGGAAGGACAATCCGGAGGATGGGGGGTTGCGGGTGTTCCTCAACGGAGAGTTTGTCTGGAGGCAATGAGCTGATACTGGCCCCCTTGGCTGAGCCCTGATTCGCGGTCCAGCTGCCACGCGCTGCTCTCCCCGAGCGTCTCCCCAGATGGAGGCGCCGGCCCTCGGCGATGCGGATCGCCACCGACCTCCGACCGCTCCGTGCCTTTGGTCGAGGCCGGCGCCCGAGTCTCGGAGGCTTCGATGGCCGCCT
>JBKDQQ010000037.1:0-47079 GCA_046341775.1 Planctomycetia bacterium | reverse complement strand
CCGACCGAAGCGCTGATGCCGGCCGCCGAGCCGACGACCACTCCGTACGCGGGGCTCGAGGGGTTGTAGTCGATGACGCACAGCTCGGTGCCGCTGGAGACTTGCACCAAGGTCCACAAACGCCCGCGCAAGGCATCCTCGGCGACCCCGTAGGTCGCGGCGGGGAAGGGCGTCAGCACGCTCGGCGTCGGGACCGTCGCCAACGCGTCGGCCTTCGTGATGTGGTTTCCGAGGCTGCTCGACAGCACCAGCTCGCGCCCACCGCGCGTGTAGGCCGCGCCGGTGACGTTGTTGCTGCCGGTGTTGCCGCCCGTGGCGAGCACTGCTCCGGTCGTGGGGTCGAGCAGGTAGTACGGGTCGAGGGATCCCGAAACCGAGGTGCCGACGAAGATGGCCTCGCCGCTGCCTTGGGCGCATGCGAGGGCGGACAAGCCGCACGAGAGGAGGAAGGACGACGCGAGCTGGAGCTTCATGGTTCGCAAGTTCCTTGGCGGTCAGGAGTGTGGGGGGGCGGCGAGGGTGTGGGACGCGCGACCGTCCCGAGGTCCCAAGTGCCGCGGAACCGCCTTCATGTTCAGCGAAATGCGCGATTCCCGCCATCCGGGCTCCCACGGGGTCGGCCGAGGGTTGGAACCAGCCGCAGGGAGGGACACTCCCGCCGTCAGGGCGCCCCGCGCGTCGCCCCGTCCTTGTCCGATCGCCGGGCACTGGACGGTCCAACGCGCTTCAGGAATGACGCGCCCATCAACCAAGGTCGGCATGGCCACTCCCTGCGGGGCACGTCGGGCGTCGGCTCTTCCGTCGGCCGCGCTCGTGCCGAATCGCTCCGAGTCGTTTGGAGGCGCGCCGTGCCGCCTCGAGCCGAGCCTCGTCGAGCCTCGTCGAGCCGGGCCGAGCCGAACCGCGTGGAACCAAGTCGAGCCGAAGCGGCGCCCGAGGGTCAGGACTGCGCGTCCGATGCGCCGAACGACAACTGCAACAAGGAGAAGTCGTCTTCGAACTCCTCGCGTCCTTGCACCCGCTGCATCGCCATGTGGATGTCCCCTGGACGGCCACCACGGCCCGCGACGCCCGCCACCACCCCGGCGAACTGGTCGTAATCCATCACATGTCCGTCCTGCAGGCGCACCTCGTAGACGCCGTCGCTGAAGATGTGCAGCTTGGCGCCTGCGGGCACGGCGCTCGATTCGGCGTGGTACGAAGTCTCCGGCAGGAGCCCGATGATCGGGCCTTGGGCCTCCAGCAGCCGCTGCGAACCGTCCGCGAGCAGCAGCAGCGCCGCGTGGTGTCCACCCGAGGCGTAGCGGATCGCTCGATCCACGGCGTCGTACACGCCGTACCAGATCGTGAAGTACATCTCGTTCTGCGACTCCATCTGGAAGGCGCGGTTCAACGCGGCGAGGACAGAGCCTGGCGCGTGGAAGTCGGTGTCCGGCAGCGTCTGCGAGCGGATGACGTTCATCGCCGACGTCGACAACAAGGCCGCTCCCACGCCGTGTCCGCACACGTCGAGCAGGTACACCGCCAGGTGGCGCTCGTCGAGCCAGTGGTAGCCGAAGGCGTCGCCGCCGAGCGAGGTCGAAGGCTTGTAGATCCAGTCGATGGCCACGCGTCCATCGCTGGCGCGGGGCGGCAGCAGCGACTCGACGTAGACCGCCGCTTCGCGCAACTCGGCCGCGAGGGCGGCTTGGCTCTCGACCAACGCGGCGTAGGTGCGCCGCTCCTGGTCGCGCAGGGCCTTCTTCTCGAGGCACGCGCCGACACGCGCGCGCAGCAAGGTCGGGTTGAACGGCTTCGGCAGGTAGTCCTCGGCCCCCGCCGCGATGCAGCGCACGACGCTCGACAATTCGTCGAGCGCCGAGACCATGATCACCGGAGTGTGGCGCAGCCGCTCGCTCGACTTGAGCTCCAGCAGCACGCCGTGGCCATCGAGGCGCGGCATCATGATGTCGAGCAGCACCAGGTCGTACTCGGTCGACTCGAGCTTCTCGAGCGCGTCGACGCCGTCGACGGCGGTATCCACCGCGTAGCCGTCCTTCATCAATCGCCGCGCGAGCAGGTCGCGGTTGGACTCCTTGTCGTCGACGACGAGCAGTCGGGCTCCGCCGAAACGCGCAGGCGACGCCGGTTCGTCGTCCGCGAGCGCCAGCGCCGACTCGGCCTTGCCGGCCGAGTGGAACGCCTGGTCCGCGACTCCGCCCGCGACGAGGCGCGTGTTGACCTGTTCGAGCAGGTGGCCGGCCGCGCCGAGGATGCGTTGCAGATCGCCGCGCAGCGCCTCGTCGCGCGCGTCCTCCAACAGCATCTCGCCGTACCCGATGATCTGGTTGAGTGGCGTGCGCAGGTCGTGGCGCAGCTTCGCCAGCGGATCGTCGTGCGGCGTCGCCATGTTCAGGCCTTGCCTTGCGGCGCGGGCACGCCGAGGCGCGCGAGTTGCTGCGCGATCTTGTCGGTGAGGCGGGCGAAGTCGACGGGCTTCGTGTCGTAGTCGTCGCAGCCGGCCTCGAGGCACTTCTCGCGGTCGCCGGACATGGCGTGCGCCGTCAGGCCGATGACGGCCATGCGCGCGCCGTGCGGCTCGCGCTTGATGCGCCGCGTCGCCTCCCATCCGTCGATCACCGGCAGGTCCATGTCCATCAGGACGACGACGGGCGACTCGCTCGCCGCCATGTCGACGCCTTGCGCGCCGTCGACGGCCATGACGACCTCGAAGCCGCGACGCAGCAGCCTGCGCGACAGCATGTCGCGGTTCATCTCGTTGTCCTCGACCAGCAGGATCTTCGCCATGGGGCCTCCATGCTACTCGTCGGCGCCGACCAGCGCCCGGATGCGCGCCACCAGCTCGTCCTGCCGGAAGGAACCCTTCCTGAGGATCTCCTCCACCTTGCCGTTCAAGCGCTCGAGGTCCTCGCTGGTCGGGGACTTGGCCGTCACGACGAGCACCGGGATGTCCGCTCCCAGCTCGTTGGCGCGCAGTCGTTCCACGAAGTCGAACCCGTCGACGTTGGGCATCATCAGATCGAGCAGCACGAGCTGCGGCCGCTCGACCGCCACGATCTCCAACGCTTCCTTGCCGTCCTTGGCGGCGCGCGCCCGCAACCCGGCCTTCTCGACCATGCGCACCAGCATCTCGCGGCTCGAATCGTCGTCCTCGACGACCAGCACGGGTCGCGCGCCCTCCGGAGCGTGGCGTCGCAGCATCGCTTCGAGGCGCTCCCAGTCGATCGGCTTGCGCATGTAGTCCGCCGCGCCCATGGCGAAGCTCAACTCGCGGTTCTCCAGCATGGTCGACATGATCACGGGGACGGACGACAGAGCCGGATCGGCCTTCAGCTCGGCCAGCACCGCCCACCCGTCGCGCCCGGGCATCATCACGTCGAGGAGGATCACGTCCGGCCTCCAGGCGCGCGCCAGCTCGATCCCCGCCGCGCCGTTGCTCGCGGCGCGCACCTCGAAGCCTTCGCGCGACAGGTTGCGTTGCACCAGCTCGCGCGCGTTCAGGTCGTCGTCGACCACGAGGATGCGCGCGCGTCCAGCCACTTGCGCCGCGCCTCCGGACGCATCCGCGCTGGAGGCGGAAGGCTCGCCGCGCCCGGGCGACTCCGCCTCGGCCACCGCCTCCACGACGCGCGGCAGCTCCACCGTGAAGACGCTGCCCTTGCCGGGCTCGCTGCGCACCAGGACGTCGCCGCCCATCATGCGGCAGAAGCGCCGGCTGATGGCGAGGCCCAGGCCCGTGCCTCCGTACTTGCGCGTCGTGGACGAATCGGCCTGCACGAAGGCTTCGAACAACCGCCCAAGCTGATCGGGCGTCATGCCGATGCCCGTGTCGCGCACCTCGAAGCGCACGAGGCGCTCGTCGGAGGAGACGGCCAGCTCGACCAGCCCCTTGTCGGTGAACTTGCTGGCGTTCGACAGCAGGTTCAACAAGGTCTGGCGCGTCTTGGTCAAGTCCGCGCGCATCGTCCCGCAGCCAGGGGCGACGGAGACCGAGAGTTGGTTGCCGTTCTTCGCCACCAGCGGCTGGATCGTGCCCACGACCTCCTTGACCAGGGTCGCCACCTCGAAGTCCTCGAGGTGCAAGGTCATCTTGCCCGCCTCGATCTTCGACAAGTCGAGCACGTCGTTGATCAGCGACAGGAGGTGCTTGCCCGCCGCGTGGATCTTGCCGAGGTCCGCCCGCGCCTCGTCGGGCTCCATCTCCTCGACCTCCTCCATCAGCATCTCGCTGTAGCCGATGATCGCGTTCATCGGCGTGCGCAGCTCGTGGCTCATGTTGGCGAGGAAGGCGCTCTTGGTGCGGCTGGCCTGTTCCGCGGCCACGCGCGCCTCCTCGGCCGCGATGCGCGCCTCCTCCGCGCGCGCACGCGCCTCCTCGGCCTCCTCGCGGCTGCGACGCGCCTGCTCGAGGGCGTTCGTCAGGCGGCCGGCGAGTGCCCACGACACGGCCATCACGATCACGATCACGACCAGCATCAGGCCCAGCGACTCGCGCACCAGGACGAAGGTGCGTCGGACCAGGTCGGGCTTGTACCTGCTGGCGACGATGTGGAACTGCCACGGTTCGTACACGTCGAGCGTGAACTCGTGACCTTCGAACTCGACGCGTCGCCCGCCCGCCGCCTCCAGGCGGGCCAGCACCTCGCCCATGCGCGCGCGCAGGGCCGGATCGAGGCTGTCGGACGCGTAGAGGATCTCGTCGTGCGGGCCGAACACCACGGCGAAGCCGCGGTCGACGATGCGCACGCTGCGCACGTAGCGTTCGACCTCCGCCAGCGATTCGACGGCGAAGCCCGCGTAGTAGGCGCCGACCACGGCCTGCGACTCGTCGAAGATCGGCGCGTAGTGCGTGTAGTAGGATCGCCCGAGGATGTCGACCAGTCCGGTGAACTCGCGACCCTCGCCGACGGCCGCGTAGGCCTTGCCCGCGGGATCGAGGAGCGTGCCGATGGCGCGGCTGCCGTCTTCGCGCTTGACGTTGGTGCTGACACGCACGAAGTCCGCGCCGGACCTGGCGAACAAGGTGGCCGTGCCCCCGAACAACTCCACGGTGGCGTCGACGAGCGCGTGCGAGTCGCCGGCGCGCACGGCCCCGAAGCGCAGTTCGCGCACGCGCCTGCCCGCGACCTCGACCTCCTGTCCCAGCGCGGCCGGCCCGGATGCCGCTGCTTGCGACCGCAGGTACCCGACGGCGGCGTGGGCCAGCTTGCCGTGGACGCCTTCGGCGGAGGCCAACTGGGCCCGCACCAGTTCGACGGCGCGCGAGGCGCCGGCTTCGGCGCGCACGCGGATCTCGTCGTGCATGCGCCACCAACCGAAGGCCGCGGCGGCGGACACCAGAACCGCCACCAGCACGAACCACGCCACCACCTTGCGGCGCACGCCGCCCGAATCGCCGCTTCGTTCAGACATGTTGCCTGCGCAGCATCGCGGCCACGCCCTCGTCCATCTGGTCCCTGCGCCGCAGCGCGTCGAAGCGCGCCAGCAAGTCGTCGGGGCGCGTGCGCGCGCGCTCCTCGCCGGACAGGTCGTGCGCCAGTCGGCCACGATGCATCATCAGGATGCGCGTCCCGAGCTGCGAGGCCTGCTGCATCGAATGCGTGACCATCAAGGTGGTCAGCCGGTCGCGCGCCACGATCTCCGCCGTGATGCGCACGATCTGGTCGGCGCTCTTGGGATCGAGCGCGGCCGTGTGCTCGTCCAGTAGGAGCAGGCGCGGCCTCAGCCAAGTGGCCATGAGCAAGGTGAGCGCCTGGCGCTGGCCGCCCGACAAGGTCCCGATGGGTGTCTCGAGGCGCGACTCGAGGTTCATGCGCAATGTGGCGACGCGCTCGGCGATCTCGGCGCGCAGCGTCTTCGTCAAGGCCGGCACCAACCCGCGCGACAACCCGCGACGCGCGGCCAGCGCCATGTTCTCCGCGATCGACATCTGCGGCGCCGTGCCCCCGAGCGGGTTCTGGAACACGCGACCCACCAGCGCCGCGCGCCGGTGCTCGGGCCAACGCCCCATCTCGGCCCCGTCGAGCTCGATGCGGCCTTCGTCGCACCGGAAGGTGCCGGCGACCGCGTTCAGGAGCGTCGACTTGCCCGAGCCGTTCGTGCCGATGACGGTGGCGAATTCGCCGTCGGAAAGCCGCAGCGAGACTCCGTCGAGCGCGCGCACCTCGTTGGGCGTGCCCGCGTGGAAGGTCTTCCTCAGGCCGGACAGGACGAGCATCAGCCCGCTCCCCTGGCGCCGCGCGCCGCCTTCCAACTCCGCATCCAGCGCGGCGCGACCAGCGCAAGCAGGACGAAGGTCGCGGTGACGATCTTCAAGTCGTTCGGATCCAGGCCGAAGCGCAGCGCGATGGCGACCATCAAGCGGAAGAGCACTGAACCCATCAGCGCCCCCGCGAGCAGCAACCCGAGGCTCGCGCCGCCGACCAGCGCCTCGCCGATGATCACGCTGGCGAGTCCCCAGACCACCATGCCGATGCCCATCTGCACGTCGGCGAAGCCCTGGTACTGCGCCAGCAGCGCGCCCGCCGTCGCCGCCAGCCCGTTGGCCAGCGCCAGCCCCAGCACGATCTGGCGATCGACATCGACGCCGAGGGCGCGCATCATGCCCGCGTTGCCGCCGCAGGCGCGCAGGGCGGTGCCGCGGCGCGTGCGCAGGAACCAAAGCAGCGCCAGCGCGGTGGCGAGCGCGAGGCCGAGGAACCCGAGCAGCACCGCGGCGTCGCTCGCCGGGACGCTCCAGCCGAACACATCCAGATCGCCCCGACCGACCAGCGGAGCGAGGAGTTCGGCCAACTGGTCGGGCACGGTGCGCGCTCCGAGCAGCGGGATGTTGCTGCGGCCCATCACGTGCAGGTTGACCGAGTAGAGCGCCGTCATCACGAGGATGCCGCTCAACAACCCGTTGATGGCGAGGCGCGTGTGCACGAGGCCCGTGATCGCGCCGGCGACGCAGCCGGCGAGGAAGCCCGCGCAGGTCGCCAGCGCCGGGTTCCAACCCGACACCACCAGTTGCGCCGACACCGCCGCGCCCAGCGTGATCGACCCGTCCGGCGTGATGTCGGGGAAGTCGAGCACCCGGAACGCCAGGTACACGCCCAGCGCGAGCAGCGCCAGCGCCAGGCCGATGGTCAACGCGCCGACGAGCAGCGTCATGTCGCCACCTCCGCGTCGGCGCGCGCGACCCACGCCGTTCCGCGCAGGAACAGGCTCTCGCCCAGTCCTTCGTCGCGATCGTCGTGCAGCAGGTGCAGCAGCGACAGCGGTTGGCTGGCCGCGAACTGTTCCTCGAGCGCGACGCGCGCGACGCCCTGCAGCTTGGGCAGGGGCCGGTAGGGGAAGACCAAGGCGTGCGCGTGGGCCGCGACGCCGTCGCCGCCATGCGCGCGCAGCTCCGCGGCGAGACGCGAGGCGACCGCTCCGTCCGGGCGCGCCGCCACGGCCACCACCAGCGCCGTGCGCGGCTCGCCCAGCTTCTCGGTGGTGCACGAGTAGTTGTCGCGCACTTGCGGCCAACCATGTGGCTCGGCGCCGGCCGCGCTCGGCGATTTGAGCAGCGCGGCGCCGACGAGCTCCGCGCACTCGACGAGCAGGACGCACGCCGCCGCCTCGCCGCCGACGATGTCAAGCACGCTGGACAGGAGCTCCGAGAGGGGGGCCGGGCGCCCGTCGCGCGATTCGAAGCGCAAGGGTCGCGACAGGGAGCCGCGCGCGCGCAACGCATGCACGAGTCGCGTCTCCGCCGCCGCCTCGGCGGGAGCGAGCACGTAGTCGGGCAGTCGCGATCCATCGGTGGGCATCGCCGCCACCAGGCCGGCCGCGGCGAGGAACTCGCCTGCGCGCGCGGCGGCGCCCTCGTCGCAACCCAGCGCGCCGATGCCCACGACGAGGTCCTCGGGCCCGCAAGCGAGCGGCAGGGCAGGTGCATCGTGGCGGCCCGCCTCGCCGTGCAATGCGAGGCGCGCGTTCGGCGCGGCCGCGTCCAAGGCGCCGCTCCAGTCGCAGTTCGGGCCGCGGTGCGCGATCGCGCGCGCGGTCGGAGCACGAAGCGCGGCCTCGTGCCCGGTCGATTCGGCCTGGGTCGCCCGCGGCCGCTCGGCCTCGGTTCGCACCAAGGTCGACAGGCCGGCTGTCTTCAACACCCCGCGCACCATGGCGCCGGGCGCCAGCAGCGCGAACGAACCGCGCACCGCCGCGACTTGGCGCTGCGAGCGCAGCAGCGCGCGGATCCCGGCGGAGCTGAGGAACTCCACGCCCGACAACTCCAGCTCGACGGCGTGCCGGCCTTCGCGCACTTGGGCCGCGACGGTTTCGACGAGGTGGTCGGCCCAACTGGCGTCGAGCCTGCCGGTCAACACCAGCCTGGCCGTCGACTCGCGCGCTTCGCAGCGGATCTCCATCGCGTCAGCGGCCTCCCTCGTCGACGACCTTCGCCTGCTTGCGCACGTCTTCGGGCACTTCGACGCCGAACCTGCGCGCTCTCGCCGGATCGACCTGCACCAAGGTCTCCAGCGTGCGCCCGAACGGCATGCGCGCGGGATCCTCTCCGGCGAGGACGCGCATGGCGTAGCGCGCGGCGTCGGCGCCGCTGCGCTCGAAGTCGCGCGCCACGGTCAGGAAGGCGCCCTGCCGGATGGCGGCGGAAGACCAGCTCATCGCCGGCAGGCGCGCGCGCTCCGCGGCGGCGGCGATCGACGGAAAGCCCCCGGCGCTGGCGTTGTCGATGATCTGCGCGACGGCGTCGATGCCGCGGCCGCACAGCGCCAGCGCGGCGTCGGCGATCTCGGATGGCGAGTTGACGCCCACCGCCACGAGCTCGATGCCCCGCGCGCGACAGGCCGCGTCGAGCTGGTCCTTGTAGAGCACCGAGTTGACTTCTCCCGGCGCGTACAGCGTGCCGAGCCGCTTGGCGCGCGGCAGGCAGCGCAACAGCAGATCCACGCCCTCCTCGATGGGCGCCGGCACGTCCACCCCCGTGATGAATGGTTCGTGGTCCAGGGGCGTGCGACCGGCTCCCGCCACCACGCCGTCGGCGACCAGCCCGTACACGATGGGCTTGCCGCGCACGCGACGCAGGGCCGCCTGCGTCGCCGGAGTGGTCAGGGGCAGCACGAGGTCCGCGTCGCCTTGGGTGCAGGCGTCGGCGATGCTCGACAAGGTGGCGATGTCGCCTTGCGCTTGGCGCAGGCGCAGCTCGAAATCGTCCGCCAGCCAACCTTCCTCGCGGAATCCGGCGCGCAACCCGGCCAGCGTCTGCTCCACCACCGCGTTCTCGGAGTACAGCATCACGTCGACCACGCGCTTCTTCGGGGGGCGCGGCACGCGCACGTAGGGTCCGCGGTTGGCTTCGCGCAGGAGGGACTCCGGCAAGGTCACGCCCAGGCGCCGCGCCGCTGCGGGATCGACCGCCACATCCAGCACCGTGATCTGCTCGATCGGGATGCGCGCGGGGTCCTCGCCGCGCAAGACGCGCAACAAGACCGGCGCGGTGCGCCTGCCGACCTCGTGGAAGGCCACGCCCAGTCCCGCCACGGCGCCGCGGTCGACGTGCGTGGGATCGTCGGCCAGCACCGGCACGCGCGCGTCGCGCGCGGCCTTCATGAGCGCGTCGATCGCCTGCACCGCGGTGTTGTCGCCCACCGCCCAGAACGCGTCGACGCCGCGCGCGACCAGCGCCTGCGCGGCGAGCAGGGTTTCGCTGCTCGTGGAGATCGTGGCGCCGTCGAGCGCGATGCCCGTGCCCTCGAGCAGGCGACGAGCCTGTTCCACGCGTCGGCTCGAGTTCGCCTCCGACGCGTTGTAGACGACCCCCACCTTCGTCGGCCGCGGCTGCAGCTCGCGCAGCGCCGCCACCAGCCGCTCGAGCGGCGGCGACGAGCCGATGCCCGTCAGGAAAGGCAAGTGGTCGTCGAGCGACTTGCCCGCGCCCGCCGCCAGCGGATCGAAGCAGTAGGTCAGCACCACCTTGGTGCGCTTGACCACGCCGCAGGCCGAGGCGAGCACCGGGGTCGAGAGCGTCACGATGGCGTCGTGGCCGCCGGCGTCCAGGGCTTGCAGCATCGGTCCGATGTTGACGATCTCGCCTTGCGCGTGGGACTTGCGCACCTCGAGATTGCGTCCCTCCTCGAAGCCCGCGGCCTTCAGGCCGCCCAGCAGTCCCTCGATGCACTCGTCGACGGTCTGCTCGGGGCCGAAGTAGGCGATGGCGATGCGCTTGCGGGCCGCGGGCTCCGGACTCGCGGCCTGCTTCGTCGCGCGCGGACCGCTGCGCGCGCCATCGCGCGACAGGACCAGCGCAGCTTGCGCTTGAACGTCGGCGGGCACGTCCCAGCGCTCGTGCAAGCCCTCGAGCGCCGCCAGGTTGAGGCGCAGTTCCTGCGGCGCGTGCTCGCGCACCGCGATGTCGCCGGGACGCTCGCCCGCGAGCACGCGCACGGCGAGCTTGCCCGCCTCGCGGCCCACGTCCACGTAGTCGCAGCCGAGATCGAACAGCGCCCCGCGCTCGGTCATGGGCGGGATGCAACTGAGCACGGGGATGCCGCCGCGCCGCGCCGCGCCGAGCAGCGCGTCGAAGGCGACGATGGCGGTCAAGTCGCCCGACAAGAGCAGCGCCTGCGCGCCGCGCGCCACCAGCGAGGCGGCCGCCTCGCCGACCTCGACGCTGTTCGACGCGTCGGCTTCCAGCAGCTCGAGTCCCAGCTCGGCGCAGGTCGCGCGCGCCGTGGCCGTCTGGTGGCGGGAATTGGCCTCGCCCGCGTTCCACACCAGCCCCACGCGCGCCAGCTCGGGCCGCAGGCGCCGCGCCAGGCGCAGCGCGTCGGCGACCGGCGGCGGGGAGGCGACGCCCGTCATCCACGCTGGCTGGACCGGCGGCGGCCCCTTCTCGAGGCCCACGCCGGCGCTCCACGGATCGACCACCTGGCCGAACACATGCCGCGTGCGCGCGCCTTGTTCATTGGCGCGCGCGACGCCGATCAAGGCGTTGGTCGTGAACGTCGCCACGAGATCGTGGCGTCCAGCCGTCGCCTCGCGCGCGATCAGCGCCAATGCGCCCGCGTCGCCTTGCGCGTTGCGCAGCTCGAGCTCGTACTCCTCGCCGGCCCGCCATCCGCCCTCCGCCAGCGCCGCGAGGAAGCCCGCCTGCGCATCCTCGAGCGTGGACTGCGAGTTGGGCACGACCAGCGCCACGCGCGGCTTGGCCTTCCCGGCGTCGCGGTCGCCGCGCTCGCGCGCGTCGCGATCTCCAAGCAGGAGCACCCCCGCCGCCAGGGCGATCAGGAACAGGCCCAAGGCCAAGGTGCGCAAGCTCTGCAGCATGGTGCGGGGCGCGCCATCATCGCCGAGGCGGCGCGTACTTGCCACGCGCCGCCCGCTTCAATCGAGGAGCAGGTGCGACAAGCCCGCGACCTTGAGCACGGAGCGCACGCGGTCGCTCGCTTGCGACGCGCCGAAGCGCGCGCCCTTGGCCGTCGCCAGCTTGTGGCCGCGCACGAGCTCGCGCAGCCCGGCCGAGCTCAGGTAGTCGACCGCCGCCATCACGAGGCGCAGTTCCCCGGGCGCGTCCTCCAGCGCCTTCGCGATGGACGCTTCCAGCGCCGCGGCCGATTCGCTGTCGAGGCGGCCTTCGAGGATCAGCGCGCGGGGTTCGCCGCCCTGGTCGTGGATCTGCATGCAATCACCGTCCTGTCTCAATCCGTGTCCATGTTCGGAGGCAGGAAGCCCACCTCCACCACATTCGCTTCGCCGCGCCGTTCGTAGCGCGCCCAGTCGCAGCTCTGGCGCACGAGCACCATGCCGAGGCCGCCGATGCGCCGCTCCGCGATGTCGGCCGGGTGCTCCTCCAGCGGCGCCGAGAAGGGATCGAAGGGCGCGCCATCGTCGACGATGCGCAGGCGCAGCATCGCGCCGGCTCGCGCCAGATGGATCTCGATGCGTCCCGAGCGCGGCTTGCCGTGGTGCACCACGTTGAGCAGCAGCTCCTCCAGCACGAGGCGCGTGCGCAGGACGACCTCGGAAGGCCGCCCTTGCTGCTCCAGCTCGGCCTCGATCGCGTCGAGCTGCGGCCCGACCACCTCGCGCTCGGCGGGCATGTCGAACTCGATCGCGGGGCCGATCTCGCGCGTCTGCGCGTCGAGGATCGCCTGCAAGCCGGCGAGTCCGCACACGCGCCGCGCCTCCGCGGACGGCGCGCGCATCTCGAACCACAGCCCTTCCCGCCGGCACCATTGCTCGAGCTGCAGCACAAAGCGCACGCCCGAGCTGGACATCGACGCCACGCGCGACATGTCGAGCACGACCGAACGCCATTCCGGCCTGCGTGCGCGCAGCACCGCGTCCAGCAGCCCTTCGACGGTCCCCGTGGCGAGTCGCGCCGGCGGAACCAGCACGGCGCACGCGGGCACGCGCGCGTCGATCGCGAGGGGGTAATGCTCCGACATGGGCCGCGATTCTATCGGCGACGCGCCGTCGTGGAGCGCGCGACCCTGCCTTCGTCGAGCATCTCGACGGGCAGCTCGCGCGGCGAGGTTCCCGCCGCCACGCGCGCCGCGAGGCGTCCCGCGCGCCGTCCCGCCTCCTCGAAGTCGATCCACGCCACCGCCGAGGCGCCCCGCGCCAAGTGCGTCGGATGGTCGCCGACCCACGGCACGCCTCGCGCCCGCCACGCGGCCGCGTACGCCGGAACATGGTGCACCAAGGTGGCGTCGCCGACCTTCCACGCGGCCACGACGCCATGGCGCTCGACAAGCTCCTCGACCGCGCGTTCCAACGCCTGCGGAACCGGCGCGTCGCGCTCGAGGTCCGCCTGCACGAGCTCCAAGGGACGCGGACCTTGCTGGAGCAAGTCGCGCAGGCGCCGCGCTTGCGCCGCGGGACCGGCCTCGGACTCGTCGACGACGACACCGATGCGCGCGTCCGGCGCGGCGAGTTCGCGCAGCAACGCGGCGACCGCCGCCAGCGGCGGGGGCGAACCCACGCCCGTCGCGCCGGCGGCGCCCTCCAACTCGAGCTCGCGCCTGCCAACGCCCGCCACGCGCGGGTCGTAGCAGTACGCGGCCACCAATGGCGCGCGCAACGCTCGGCACGCCGCGGAGACGAGCGGCGTGCCGCAAGCCACGACCACCGCGGGCGCGCGCTCGTCCACCGCGCGCAGTCGCGCGGCAAGCGCGGGGTCAGCCGCCTCGACGACGATGCGCTCGACGACGAGGGGCGCCGCGTCCGCGGCGACGCGCGCCTCTTCGAATTCGCGCTCGAGCTCGCGTTCCAGCGACTGAACGCACGCCTCGAGCGTCGGCTCGGACCGCCCGTGCAGCACGACGACGAGGGTGGCGGGCGTCGCGCAACTCGTCGCCGCGCCCGCGGTCGCGCACGCCGCCGCCCAGCATCGCACGGCATCCCGGCGCCGCGTGGCGCGCCCGGTCCGCGTCGCCGCGCGGGCCCGCAAAAGTCGCATCCAAAATACCACTTTAGACCCGCCCTCAGCCCACCGTCACGCCGCCGTTGACATGCAGGTCGACGCCCGCGACGAAGCTCGCCTCGTCCGAGGCGAGGTACAGCACGGCGCCCGCCACGTCGTCCGGCACGCCCCACCTGCCGACGGGGATGCCGCGCAGGTACTCGTCCTTCATCTCCGCGGGATCGTCCTTGTGCCGCTCGACCGGGATCCACCCCGGCGACACCATGTTCACCGTGATGCCGAACGGCGCCAGCTCGCGCGCCATCGAGCGCGTCCAGCCGTTCTGCGCGCCCTTCGCCGCGACATAGGCCGAGAACGGCGCGACGCCGCGCGCCAGGACCTCGGACCCGATGTTCACGATGCGCCCGCGACGCCTGGCCTTCATCCCCGGCAGCACCGCGCGCGTCAGCAGGAAGGGACTCTTGACGAAGTAGTCGAGCATCTCTTGGTGGAAGGCCCAGTCGTACTCCTCGATGGGCTTCAACGGCTGGGCCGGCGTGGCGTTCACGACCACGATGTCGATCGGCCCGAGCTCGCGCTCGACCTGCCCCACCATGGCGTCCACTTCGCCCTCGTCGATGGCGCTGGCCCGGTACAGCCCCCCGGCATGCCCCGCGTCCCGGTATTCGTCCCACGTGGCGCGCGCCGAGGCTTCGTCGTTCTTGTAGTTCAGCGCCACGCGCGCACCCGCCGCCCCGAGGCGCAAGGCGATGGCCTTGCCCAGACCCTTCGACGAACCGGTGACGAGCGCGACGCGACCATCGAGGCGGAAGCTGGGGGTGGCCATGGCGTGGGAGTCTAGGCGGCGCGGCCCCCGCGCCGAGCGTCGATCCACAGGGGGGGCAGGTGCCTCTGGCGGGCGAGGCGTGGGGCGAACTGGGGAATTCGGACTAGGCTAGGCACGCCGTGACGATCCCGAGGCGCACCGACCCCCTCACGCCCGCGGCCCGCAGCGCCCACATGGGGAAGATCCGCGGCGCGCACACCCTGCCGGAGCGCCAGGTGCGCTCTCTGCTGCACACCTTGGGGTTGCGCTTCCGCCTGCATCCCGCGGCCCTGCCCGGGCGCCCGGACATCGTCCTGCGGCGTCACGGCACGGTCGTCTTCGTGCACGGCTGCTTTTGGCACCGGCATCCGGCCTGCCGAGGCGCGACGACCCCCAAGACGAACCGCGGCTTCTGGCTGCGCAAGTTCCGCGCCAATGTGCGGCGCGACGCGGCCAACCGGCGCGACCTGCGCATGACTGGCTGGCGGGTCGTCGTCGTGTGGGAGTGCGAGCTGGCCCGGCCGACTCGTCTGCGATCACGCTTGCAGCGGCTCTTCGCGCCGGCCCGACGGGCCTGAAGCCCGGTCGGTTCGTCGCCGGTCCTCGAAAGGTTGGTACGCCCGAGAGGATTCGAACCTCTGGCCTGAAGCTTCGGAGGCTTCCGCTCTATCCAGCTGAGCTACGGGCGCGCCCTAGGGGGGGCGGATCATAGCCGAACGGATGGGTTTTCCGAATTCCGGTTACCTTGACCGTTTTCGAGGGTTGGGCCTACGATGATTGCGGCGCGTCGGCCTCCCCCTCCGGCCCATCGATCGCGCGCCGCCGAGACCATGATCAACAGCAGGTTGCGTCAGGTGCGTGCTTGGGCCATCCGCCCCGAGGTCGGGTCGACGGTGGAACTCTCCACCTTCCGTGCACGTCGCTTCCATGCCAGCGCGTGGACCGGAGTGGCGGCGGGTGTGCTCGTGCTCGCTTTGGCGGGCGCCGCCTTCGTCGCGCCCTATCGTGGCGATGGGCCCGGCCTGGGCGCGTCGGTGCAGACCGATCTCGATGTCGACCACGACGGCTTGCACGCTCATCAAGAAGCGCTGCTGGGAACTTCATCCTCCAACCCCGACACGGATGGCGACGGCTTCAAGGACGGCGAGGAACTTGCGCGCTTGTCGTCGCCCTTCCTCGCGGCCGCCACGCCGCTCGCGGGCGATGTGGTGCGCCTCGGCGCCGCCGCGTATTCCGAAGGCTCGCGCGTGCACATCAGCCTCGCGCTGTACGCGGCCGATGGCCAACCGCGTCGCAAGAACTTGACGCTCGGCTGGGCGGCGAACGGCCAGATGGGCACCTTGCCCCTGTCCGCGTTCGGCAACCGCACGGCCGTGCGCTACGTGCCCTCGGCCAACGGCGGCATGACGGCGGTCCTCGACTTGTGGGTGCCCGGCAGCGTGATCGCCAGCCACCAGCGCTTCTCGATCTGGGCCACGGCGGGCCAACCGGGCACGACGGCCGTGCAGAGCGCGACGCAAGTGCGCTTCGCCACCATCGGCGGCAAGATCTGCTGGTTGCGGCCCGACCCGCTGGATCCGCAGAACGCCTACCCGATCACCGCCCAGATGGCGCAGACCACGCCCGGGGCGGGCAGCATCTACACCCCGCTGCCGGTCAGCGGCGGCGCCAGCGCCGTCGGTTGGATCCCCAACGAGACTTGTCTGCAGCGCACCCAAGTCGTGGGGACCAGCGGTTCCTTCGTGACCTTGGAGGTCGTGGCGGCCGACTGCGTCGAGGGCTTCGCCGCGTTCTGCCCGCCGCATTGCGCCAACTTCGTGGGCACGACGACCCAGGAGCTCGATCCACTGGTGTTGATCGGCGGCTGAAACCACCGCCTTCTCCACCCTCGGCGGGGCCGTCCTTGCACGCAAGCGCAGGGGCGGCCCCGCGGTGTGCCCGCGGTCTGCAACCGCTGCCAGCCCGCCGACCGGACGCCGGTGGGGGCCGTGCTGGAGGCGGAGCTCCGCATCGGCCGCAAGCCCATGTCCGGGAGGGAGTTCCCTTCCCGGACCGATCCTGCGAGAATCAGGACTCCTAGGAACCCCAAGGTCTCCCATTCCGTCACAAGCGCGAGCCCGAAGCGCGCCTTGCGCGGAGGGAAGGGACCTGCACCGGCGTCCCGAACTGCCCGACGATCCCACTTCGACCCGACGAGCGTGAACGACGACCCCGATCGCCTCCTCGTGGAGGCCTGCCAGGCCACGGCGCCTGACGGGCTCGAGGGGGCGTTCCGCACGCTCTACGACGCGTACAAGGACCGCGTCTACAACGTCTGCTTCCGCATCACGGGCAACGCCGCCGACGCGCTCGACTCGTCGCAGGAGACCTTCGGCATCCTGTTCAGGAAGGTCGGCGACTTCCGCTTCGAGAGCCGCTTCAGCTCGTGGGTCTACCGCATCGCGGTCAACGCGGCCATCGACCAGAAGCGGCGCGCCGGCACGCGCAAGGTCGCGGCCTTCGACATCGAGGACGAGGACGGGCGTCCGCGAGAGTTGCGCGACGAGAAGCAGGAATCGCCGACGGCGCACGCCACGCGCCACGAGCTCGAGGACGAGGTGCAGCGCGCCATCGACCGCCTGAGCCCGAAGATGCGCGCCATCACGGTGCTGCGCTACGTGGAGGACTTGAGCTACGAGGAGATCAGCGTCGTCCTCGGCATCTCGCTCGGCACGGTCAAGTCGCGCCTGTCGCGCGCGCACGACGCCTTGGAGCACGAACTGACACCGGTGCTCGATCGCCACCGGCTGGAGGGCGACGCGTGAGCGGCCCCTGCCAAGCCTGGCGCGAGGAGCTCGACGGCGCGCTCGTCGACGGTGGTTCGCTCGAGTTGCGCGCGCACCTCGCGCACTGCGCCGACTGCTCGTCGCGCTTGGCGCGCCGCCGCGAAGCCGTCGCCGCCTTGCGCGGACTGCCGCGCCGCGCCGCGCCGGGCCCGCTCGCGGGCCGCGTCGTGGCCGCGCTCAACGCGGGCGCGCGCCAGGAACGCGCCGTCGCCGCCGTCGCCGCCCTGGAGCGCCGCGCCGCGCCGTCCGAGCTCGACGCGCGCCTGGCCGAGTTGCTCGCGAGTCCGGCCAACACGGTCGAGCGCTTCGCGCGCGGCGCCGCCGATGGTCGTGCCGCGCCCGACGAACTGTTCGAGCGCGTCGATGGCGACTTGCGCCGCGGGCGCGTCGCCGGCGCCGGTCCCTTGCGACGCCTCGCCATCGTCGTCGCGGGCGCCTTGGCGGTCGTGGCCGTCTTCCACGCCTGGCCCGCCGGGGGCGCTGTCAAGGAAACCGGACAAGTCGAGATCGTGCTGGTCGAGGTGGGCTCGGCCCGCGAGCTCGACCCGCTGACGCGCGCCTTGTTCGAGGGCGTGACCGGCGGCGCGACGGGGGAGGAGCGGCTGTGATCCCGCGGATCGCCGGGACCCCGCGCGCCTTCGCGCGCGACGCGCTGCACGGTGCGTTCCGCGCCGCCGGCATCGCCGTCGCCTTGGCGTTCGTCGCCGCGTGCGCGCCCGGCGACCGGCCCGCGGAGGATCGCGCCAGCCAGGCCTTCACGCCGACCCAGGGCGCGGCGCTGCCCAGCTTCCTCGCCCGCATGCCCGAGGCGCCCTTCACGACCGCCTTGAGCGGCGTGCGTCGCGCGAGCTTCTTCTGGAGCACCAGCGCCGGCGAGTCGCGCCTGGTGCACGAGGAGCGCGTCGCCGCGGACGGCCAAGGGCGCTTCCTCGTCGAGCCGCTCGTGGTCCACGAGCCGGCCATGACCAGCGAGCAGGCCCAGCTCTTCGCGCTGCTGCAGAAGAACCGCGAGGGCTTCCTGTGGCGTTGGCGCGACTTCCGCATCCGCGACCTGTCGCTGTTCCAGCAGAACTGGCAGCTCGAGGTCGTCGGCGAACGCACGGTCGCCGAGCGCCTCGGCGTCGTGGTCGAGGTGCGTCGCCGCGACCTCGTCGCGCACCTCGTCTACCGCGCGTCCATCGACCCCGCCACGGGACTCGTGCTCGCCCACGAGGAGTTCGACCACGACGGCAAGCTCGTCGCCCAGGTCGAGTTCACGCACCTCGTGCTGAACCCGACCTTCGACAACCCCGCCTGGCACCAGGCTCCGTTCGACGGCGACGAGCTGCGTCCCGGCGACGAGGGCGCGGCCCAACTCGGGATGTCGCCGGCGACGCCGCAGGCGCTGCCCCTCGGCTACCAGTTGGTCGACAGCCAGGTGCTGGCCGTGCCCGGGCGGCGCGTGCTGCGTCGCACCTACACCGACGGCATCGACTCCTTGTTCTTCCTGCAGACCGTGCTGCCGGAGACCGGGATGGAGCAGGTGTCCATCGGTCCGGAAGCGCCGCGCAAGGCGCTGCACATGCGCGCCGGCCCCTGGGTGGCATGCGACTACGCGCGGCCGAGCGACAAGGTGATGGTCGTCGGCCGCCTCGACGACCAGCAGTTGCTGCACTTGCTGCGTTCGGTGCGCTGAGGCCGCGCCACGCCGAGGGCGCGGCACGGCTGGAGCTTCTTGCCTGGTTCGGCGCGCGCGGCTGTTCGCCCGGATGGCGGCGGGAAGATCCTTCCAGCCCCGCGCGACGGGCTTCGGATTCCCGAAGCGCGCGACCGCACGCACGCGCCACCGGACTAGTCTTGCCATGGCGCGCAAGGACGCGTCTCGACGCGCCAAGCCGGCGCGGACCAGCCCTCGAACCATGCCCAACGACCCCGAAGAACCCTTCCGCGAAGCGCACCTCGACTCCCCCGAGTACCGCGAACGCTTGATGCGCAAGCTCAACTGCCTGATCGCCGTGCTCGAGGTGGCGACGGCCAAGGTGGAGCGCACCTTGCAGGTGCCCGACGCCGATGTCGATCGCCTCGGGCGCATCCGCACGAACTTGCGCGGAACGCTCGACGTGTGCCTGCGGGCTCGCGCCGCGCTCGAACGACGCGAAGCGTTGCCGGCGAACCTGCCCGAGAATCTCGCGGCGGTGGTGCGCGAGACGGCGCACGAGATGAAGCAGCCGCTGCGCCGCGCGCAGACGGGCGAGTTCAGCTCCGAGGCCGAGCGCCGCAAGTTCCGGTTGCTGCGCCCGATCGCCAAGGAGGAGGTAAAGATGACCGACCTCGAGGATCTCATCCGCCGCCTGCAGGCTGGCTGAGGCCTTCGGCGCCACGACAGTCCAACCCCATCGCGATTCCCCTCTGTCCCCCCCGGAGGCTCCGCCGGCGCTCGCCGGTGGAGCCTCGCTTCATGGACGGGTCACCGACGCCCGTCGGAGCCGGACGTGCCAAGCTTGGCGGCCAACCTCGCCAAGGCCTGCGCCGTGCGCCAACGCACCGTGGATTCCGCGATGCCCAGCTCGGCCGCGACCACGGGCGGCGGCACGTCGAACACGCGACGCAGCAGCAGCACTTCGCGCAAATCGTCGTCGAGCTGCTCCAACGCCGCCGCGAGCGCGCCCAGCTCCTCGGCGCGCTGCGCCCGGGCGTCGGGCGCGTCGGAGGAGTCGACGGCCAAGTCGGGATCCAGGCTCGACTCGCGGCAAGCCGAGCGCTTGGCGGCGCTCCAGCGGCGATGCTTCTCGAGGATCTTGTTGGTGGCGACGCGCCAGACCCAGCGCCGGAAGGCCGCCTCGTCGTCGAACGACTCGCGATCGGCGTCGAGCAGCACCTCCAGCGCGACCGATTGCACGAGGTCGCTCAGGGGTTCGCGCGACAGCAATCCGGCGCCGGCCTTGTCGCGCACATGTGCGCGCAGCAACGCGAGGTGCCGCTCGAGCAGCGGTCGCAACTCGTCGGCGCGCAGCGCAGTGCGCGCCGCGTCCCTTTCGGCGGGCGCTCGCGTCACGGCTTGGGCAACGCGCCCTCGTACTTCTTCGGGTCGGCGTCGAAGTCCTTCGGGCAGTTCTCGCAGCAGAACCCGACCAGTCGTCCCGCGTGGACGCGCGTGCGACGGGCATCGACGGGCGCGCCGCTGACGGGGCAGTCGACGTTGATCGGCACCTGGGCGGGGGGCAGCGGTGCCTCGCCCGGCGGCGGCAGCAAGTTGACGAACTCGGGCTTGGGCTCGACTTCGGCGACGAGCCCGGGCTTGACGCCGCCATCGGCGACCAGTCCCGGGCGCGTCGCCAGGCGCGCGAGTCCCGCTGCGCCTACGCCGCTCTTCCACAGCCACGCGCGGCGCAAGGCGGGCGCGGCCAGCAAGGCGTCGACGCAGCCATCGCCCGCGCGCGTGCCCGCGACGACGAGCTCCGCCAGGCGAGGCAGGCGCGCGACGCGCGCCACGAACGCATCGTCCACGCCGGCGCAGCCGCGCAGGTCGAGCCGTTCGAGGTTGACGCAGCGCTCCAGCCATGCGAGCGATCCCGCGCCGATCCTGGTGCGCGCGAGCGAAAGGTCCGACCACTCCGTGGCGAGCGGCGCGAACAGTCGCGACGCCTCCGCGTCGTCGATGGCGGACGCCACGGCGGCCGCGTCGGCGAGCAGCAGCGGCGAGGCGGGATCCGGCTGCTCCACGTGCACGAGCGCCGTGCGCAGCAGGGCGAGCTGGGCTTCGCGGTCGACGGCGCGGCCCTCCGGGGTGGAAGCGCACGCGACGCAGAGCATGGACCAGATGACGATCGCGACGAGCCTCACGCGACGATCTCCTCGATCACGCGCCCGGAGACGTCGGTGAGGCGGTAGTCGCGCCCCTGGAACGGATAGACGAGCTTCTCGTGGTCGAAGCCCATCAGGGACAGCATCGTGGCGTGCAGGTCGTGCACCTCGATCGGGCGCTCGACGATGTTGTAGCCGTAGTCGTCCGTGCGACCGAGCGAGACGCCCGGCTTGAGCCCGCCGCCGGCGCACCACATGGTGAAGCAGCGCGGATGGTGGTCGCGGCCGTAGTCGGTCTCCGACAGCGAGCCTTGGCTGTACACGGTGCGGCCGAACTCGCCGCCCCACACGACCAGCGTCTCGTCGAGCAGTCCGCGCCGGCGCAGGTCCTTGATCAGGGCCGCCTGCGGCTGGTCCACGGCCTTCGACTGGGCGCGCATCTCCGCCGGCAGGTTGCCGTGCTGGTCCCAGCCGCGCATGTACAACTGCACGAAGCGCACGCCGCGTTCCGACAAGCGCCGCGCGAGCAGGCAGTTCGCCGCGAAGGTGCCGGGCTTGCGCGCCTCCTCGCCGTACAGCGCGAAGGTCTCGTCGTCCTCGTCCGACAGGTCGGCCAGCTCCGGCACGCTCATCTGCATGCGGTAGGCCATCTCGGCCTGCGCGATGCGCGCGCGCGTCTCGCCGTCGAGCGAAGCCTGCGCCTCGCGCTCGTTGAAGTCGTTGACGAGGTCGAGCATGGCGCGCCGGTCGGAGCGCGCGACGCCGGCGGGGTCCTTCAAGTACAGCACCGGATCGCCGGAGCTGCGCAGGCGGCAGCCCTGGTGCTCGCTCGGAAGGAAGCCGGAGCCCCAGAAGCGCGCCGACAAGGCCTGCATGTTGCCGATGCCTTGCGTGATGAGCACGCAGAAGGTCGGCAGGTTCGCGTTCGCGCTGCCGAGTCCGTAGCTGGCCCACGCGCCGAGGCTGGGGCGTCCGGGTTGCTGGTGGCCTGTCTGGCAGAAGGTGATCGCCGGTTCGTGGTTGATGGCGTCGGTGTGCATCGAGTGCAGGAAGCACAGCTCGTTCGCCACGGAACCGGTGTGGGGCATCAACTCGCTGATCCAGACGCCGTCCTGCTGGTTGGCGTGGCGCGAGAAGGTGAACAACGAGGGCGCCACGGGGAAGCGGCCCTGCCCGCTCGTCATGGTGGTCAAGCGCTGTCCCTTGCGGATGGACTCGGGCAGGTCCTGGTTGTAGCGCTTGCGCAAGTCCGGCTTGTAGTCCCACAAGTCGAGGTGCGAGGGACCGCCCTCCATGTGGAGGTAGATGACGCGCTTGGCCTTCGGTCGCCAGTGGCGCCGTTGAGCGGAGGGACTGGCGGCCATCGCGTCGCGCGGGAGCAGCGAGCCGAGCGCCGCCATGCCCACGCCGGCGGCGAAGGTGCGCGCTCCCGCGGCGAACAACCGGCGGCGGGTCAGCAGCAGCTCGTGTTCGTGCAGCGCGGCGCGCAGGGGATCGGCGTGGATGGGTTGCATGTTCAGCTCCTCACGATCGTGGCGTCGATGTTCAAGAGGCTCGAGGCGACCATGGTCCACGCGGCCAGCTCCGCCGCGGCGTGCCGGGCGCCGACAGGCGCCTCGCCGACCTCGACCAGCGACTTGGCGTCCTCCGGCGCGCCCGCGTAGCGCGCGCGGAAGCGCGCCAAGGCGGCTTCGAGCTTGTCCAGCTCCTGCGGCTGCGGCGCTCGCACCGCGCAGCGCCGGAACATGCGCGCCAAGCGGGCGCGATCGTCGCCGGCCTCGTCCAAGGTGCGCGTGGCGAGCACGCGCGCCGCCTCGACGAATTGCTCGTCGTTCCACAGCACCAGCGCCTGCAGCGGCGTGTTCGTGCTGGTGCGGCGGATGTTGCAGAACTCGCGCGTCGGCGCGTCGAAGGTCAGCATCGACGGCGGCGGCGCGGCGCGCTTCCAGTAGGTGTACAAGCTGCGCCGCCACAACTCGTCGCCCATGCCGCGCTCGTAGACGCGCGTGTTGGACTGGAGCATCGCCACTTCCTGCCACAGGCCCTCGGGCTGGTAGGGCTTCACCGACGGCCCGCCTTGCCTCTCGACGAGCAGGCCGGCGACGTGCAGCGCCTGGTCGCGGATGTGCTCGGCCGGCAACCGCTTGCGCGGGAACCACGCCAGCGCGACGTTCTCCGGATCGCGCTCCAGCAGCTCGGCTTCGGCGTTCGAGCCGCGCCGATAGGCGTTCGAGCTCGTGATGAGGCGCACCATGTGCCGGGTGTTCCAACCGCTCTCGCGGTATTCGACGGCCAGCCAGTCGAGCAGCTCCGGGTGCAGCGGATACTCGCCCTGCAGGCCGAAGTCCTCGGTGGTGCGCACGAGTCCCGTGGCGAAGAACTGCTCCCAGAGGCGGTTCACGGCGACGCGCGCCACCAACGGGTTCTCCGCCGACGACATCCAGCGCGCGAGTCCGAGGCGATCGGCCGACGAGCCTTCGGGCAGCCGGCCGAGCGCGGCGGGGATGCCGCGCTCGCGCTTGCGGGCCATGTCGGGCATGTCGTAGCGACCGCGCATCAAGGTGTAGGTCTCGCGGCGCGTCTCGCGTTCGCGCATGACCATCGTGCGCGGCATCGACGCCTCCAGCGTCGCCAGTTCGCCGCGCGCCGTCTCGAGCGCCTCCCGCTTGGCGCGCCAGGTCGGCGAGTGTTGCGTGCGCCACGCGTCGGCCAGCGCCGCGTCGAGCGCCTTGCCGCGCGCCGCGCGCGGGAGCAGCGCCGCCACCATCTGGCCCGCGAACTCGTCGGCGCGCGGCAGCTCCCGCCAGTAGTACCCGCCCGCGCCGCCCGTGTTCACGATCTTGAACACCAGCAGGTGGCGTCCACGCGGCACGAGGATCCTCGCCTTGTCCTGGTCCGGCTGCGCGCCGCGATCGACGCGGTTCTCGTGCACCAGCTTGCCGCCCAGGTAGACCTGCACGCCGTCGTCGCTGCCGAGCGACACCTCGATCTCGCGCTCGCTGGGCGCGAAGACCTGGCGCGCGGCGTAGACGATGTTCGAGCCGCCGGCCGTGGCGTTGACCCGTCCGTCGACGAAGTCCGCGCGGTACGACCATCCCTGCTCGGCGAAGCGCGCCGCGCGGTCGATGGTGCCCGCGTCCTCGGGGCCGATCCTCCTCTCGTACATGTCGGCGCGGGTGCCGTCGAACGGCCCGACGACGTGCCAGCCGCCCTTGGCGAACGGCAGGCGCGCCACCACCGCGTCGTCGAGGGCGCCCACGCGCAGCCGCGCTTGGCGCAAGGTGTGGCGCGCATGGACCGTGCGCTGCTCGATGCGCGCGCGCAGCACGGTGCCGCCATCCCAGCCGAACGGCTCCTTGGCGAGCAGCACCAGCACGCGCGATCCCTCGCGTTGGTGGCCGCCCAGCGCCCAGCCCTCGTCGCCCATGCCCGGCAGCATGTTGACCGCGTGGTAGCCGCCGTCGACCTGCTCGTGGTCGACCCACAGCCACTCGAACTCGATCTCGCGCCACGCGTCCGGCTGGTCGGCGGGCCGCACGCTGGCCACGACGCGCGACACGACGGCGTTGCCGTTCTCCGCGCGGCCGGGTCTGTTCCCGTGGGCGGGATCGGCCATGGCTTCGAGCGCGAGCAGGCGCAGGCCCGCGCCCGCGAAGGACAGCTCGACCTCGTAGTCGGAACGATCGGGGTTCGGCCCCTTGGCGAGCACCGAGTCGTCGGCCTGCACCTCCAGCTCCACGCCGTCGGTGGCCTTGGCCGACAAGACGCGCGCCTCCACCCAGCGCGACGAACCCAGCGCCGCCGCCAACCATTCCTCTCGCAAGCGCGCCTCGTCGGGATCGTCCTGCTCCAAGGCGCGCGCCGCCGCTTCGATGCGCGTGCCGAGCTCGGCGCGGAGCTCGGCCTGGCCGGGCGCGGGCACCTCCATGAACGGCTCGAAGGCGCGCTTGGCGTCGGGCAGCTGCGAGTACAGCCCCGGTTCCTCGTTCGAGTTGAAGTACGCGTAGAACGAGTAGTACTCGTCCTGCGAGATCGGATCGAACTTGTGGTCGTGGCACCGGGCGCAGTTCATCGTGAGCCCGAGGAAGACCGAGGCGGTCGTGGCGGCGCGGTCCGCGGCGTACTCGACCAGGTACTCCTCGTCGATGGCGCCGCCCTCGTCGGTGATGACGTGGTTGCGGTTGAAGCCGCTCGCGACCTTCTGCGCGATCGTCGCCCCCGGCAGCAGGTCGCCGGCGAGCTGCTCGACCAGAAACTGGTCGAACGGCATGTTCGCCTCGTACGCGTCGAGCACCCAGTCGCGCCAAGGCCACAACGTGCGGCCCGCGTCCATGTGGATGCCGTTCGTGTCGGCGTAGCGCGCCGCGTCGAGCCACGGCAGCGCCATGCGCTCCGCGTGGCGCGTGCGCCACGGCTCCTCGGTCATCAGCTTCATGGCCAAGGCGTCGAGCCTGTCGGGCGCGGACGAGGCCATGTGCGCGTCGAGCTCCTCCGGCGTCGGCGGCAGGCCGGTCAGGTCGAGGAACAGGCGGCGCACGAGGCGCGTTTCATCGGCCGGCGGGACGGCGGACAGGCCCTTGGCCGCGAGGTGCGCGTCCAGGAAGCGGTCGATCGGGTTGCTCGCCGCGCCCGGCGGCGGAGTCGGGCGCGCGGGCGGCGTGAAGGCCCAGTGCGGCTCGTACTCCGCGCCCTGCTCGATCCAGCGGCGGATGATCTCCTTCTCGCGCGCGTCGAGCGCGGGCTTGTTCGACTCCGCCGGCGGCATGTGGTCGTCGGGATCCGCGCTGTTGATGCGCGCCCAGATCTCGCTTTGCTCGAGGCTCCCGGGCGCCACCGCGCGCAGGCCGTCCCGATCCTTCGTCGCCTCGGCCGCGATGTCGAGCCGCAGATCGGCCGCGCGCTTGGCCGAGTCCATGCCGTGGCAGAGGAAGCAGCGGTCCGACAGGATCGGACGCACGTCGCGGTTGTAGCTGATGCGCGCTTCCTCGCCGGCGAACGCGGACAGGGACAGCAAGGCCGCGGCGCACGAAGTCCGCAGGCCGCGCAGGGAGGGGATCGGAGAGGGCATGCCGAGGTCCTCGCGGAGCGGGATGGCGCCGCGGGATGTATGGTAGCCGCGAGAGGCGCGCTCGGGGCGCCGCGGCACGGAAACGACCCGCGTCCGGGGACCCGACGATCCGCGTCGACGCGATCCCATGTCCGAGGCCATCCAACAGAGCCGCGAGCGCGATGCGCAAGCCCTGTTCGAGTCGTGGCTCGCGCGGCGCGAGGACGGATCGGCCGAATCGTTCGAGGCGCTGCGCGCAGGCGCTCCGGCGCTCGCCGCCGAGCTGGAGTCGCTGCATGCGGCTTGGCGGCGGGCCGAGCGCCTGTTCGCGGGCCTGGATCGCGTGGAGGAGGCGCTCGACGAGTTGCGTCGCGCCGCTCCCGACGCGTCGCGCGTCGCCGCGCTCCTCTCGGGCTTGCAGGCCGACGCTGGCCGGCTGGCGCGCGTCGAACTGCTCGCGCGCACGCGCTGCGCCGAAGTCTGGCGCGCGCGCGACGCGAACCTCGGCCGCGAAGTGGCGCTGAAGACCGTGCGCGACGAGGCCTTGGGCGATCCGCGGCTCGTGGCGCGCTTCCTGCGCGAAGCACGGCTCCTCGCCCGCCTGCCGCACCCGTCGATCGTCGGCGTGCACGACCTGGGAGTCGACGAACGCGGCGCGCCGTGGTTCACCATGCCGCTGGTCGAAGGTCGCACGCTGGAGGCCTGCGCGCAGGACCTCTCCGCCGGGCGCGAACCGCTGCCGCGTGCGGTGGCCGTCCTCGCCGATGTCGCCGAAGCGGTGGCCTTCGCGCACGAGCGCGGCGTGGTGCACCGCGACCTGAAGCCGGGCAACATCCTCGTGGGCGACCGCGGACAGGTGGTCGTGCTCGACTGGGGCCTCGCCGGCGACCAGGGGGACTTGTCCATTCGTTTTGACAATGGCGCGTCGGCTCCGGAGGACACGCAGCAAGGCGCCCTGCTCGGCACTCCGGCCTACATGTCGCCGGAGCAGGCGCGCGGCGAGACCCCGGCGATCGGGCCGCGCAGCGACGTGTACGCGCTCGGGGCCATCCTGCATCGGCTGCTCGCCGGCGCGCCGCCCCACTTCGGGCCGGATGCGCGCGCCGTGGCCGACGCCGTGCGCGCGGGGCCGCCGCCATCGTTGCGTAGTCTCGCGCCGCACGCCCCCGAGGAGCTGGTCTCCATCGCCGAGCGCGCCATGCGCAGGAAGGCCGAGGAGCGCTACGCCGGCGCGCTGGAATTCGCGCGGGACTTGCGCGCGTGGCTCGAAGGCCGCGTCGTGTCGGCGCACGAGCGGGGCTTCGTGGCGCACGCGGCCAAGTGGGTGCGCCGCAACCGCCTCCTCGCGTCGGCCGGCGCGACGCTGGTCGTCCTCGGCGTCGGCGGCGCATTGGGGTTCGCCGCGTGGCGCGCCAAGGCGGCGGGCGAAGTGCTCTCGCTCTCCGACACGGTGCTGGCGCAGGAACTGCGCGGCGATGCGGACGAGCTCTTCTGGCCGCCGCGCGCGGAACGCAGGACGGCCATCGAACGCTGGATCGAGCGCTGCGAGGGTCTCTTGGCGCGCGCCGGCGACCATCGCCGCGCGCGGGCCGCGCTCGAGGGCGCCGGAGCCGCGGACCAGGATGCGCGCTTCCGCGCCGCGCTGCTCGCGCGGCTCGTGGCCGACCTCGACACCTTGTCCGACACGCACGGATCGCGTTCGCTGGCCGCCGCGCGCGGGGCGCTCGCGCGGCTCGACGAGCTGGACGCCTCGCGCTCCGCGCGCGCGTCGGCTTGGCGCGCCGCGCTGGAGCGCATCGCCGCCAATCCGCGCTACGCGCGTCCACTCGCGGAACCCCGCGACGAGCTGCTGCCGCTCGGTGCCGATCCGAGCAGCGGACTCGAGGAGTTCGCGCTGCTTGGCAGCGGCTCGATCCCCGTGCGTGGCCTCGACGGACGCCTCTCGGGCGCCGACGACGCGGCCATGGTCATGGTGCTCCTGCCGGGTGGTCGCAGCCATGTGGGCGCGCTCTACGGTTCGCGCGCCGGAGCCGATCCCGACGCCACGCTCGACGAAAGGCCGCGCGGCATCGTCGAGCTGGAGCCGTACTGGATCGCGAAGCACGAGTTGACGCAGGCGCAGGCCAGGTCGTTGTGGGCGATCGCTCCGGCGCAGCACGTGGGCTCGGGTCGCCTGCCTTGCGAAAGCGTGTCGTGGACCGAACTCGCCACGCTGCTGCCGCGCGCGGGCCTCGACTTCCCCGACGAGGCCCAGTGGGAACAGGCGGCGCGCGCCACCACGCAAGCACGTTGGTGGACGGGCGACGAACCTTCGTCGCTGGTCGGCGCGGCGAACCTGCGCGGCTCGGGCGTCGAGGAACCCTTGCCGGTCGGATCCTTGCGATCCAACGCCTTCGGCCTCCACGACACGGCCGGCAACGTGGCCGAGTGGATTGGTCCGGCGCGCGGCGCATTCTCCGGCTCGCGACTGCGGGCGACGCGCGGCGGCCACCATGCGTCCCAGCCCGCGGCCGCGCGTTCGTCCGCGGTCGAGAAGGTCGACGCGGGCCACGTCGATCGGCGCGTGGGCGTGCGTCCGGTGCTGGCGCCTCTCGTCGCGCGGAGCGCGCGGTGAATGCGGAGCGGCGCGTGGCGTAGACTGTCGCCACGGAAGCACCAGCTTGGAGCACATCGCCTTCATCGCCGTGGTCGTGCTGGCCCTCGGCTTCGCCTGGTGGGCGGCCGCGCAGGACAAGAAGCGCGTCGAGGCGCTGGTGCGGTGGCAACAAGCCAGCGGGCTCGAGCCCGGCGCGCTTCGGCGCGACGATCCGGGCTGGAACTGGGACTTGTTCCGGCGCGGGCACTCGCGCTACGCGCAGGCGATCGCCGCGGTCCGCCTGCCGCGGGCGACGCCCGGCTTGGATGGCGCGTCGGCGACCATCTTCGAGTACCACTATGCGATCACCAGCGGCAGCGGCAGGAACCGGCGCACGCGCCACTACTGGAGGACCTGCGCCATCGTCGAGCTCGCCTTCGATCCCGGACATGTGTCGTTCGAGGCCGAGGGAGTGGGCGACAAGCTGGCGGCGATGTTCGGCTTCGACGACATCGACTTCGAGGACGCCGAGTTCAGCAAGCGCTTCAAGGTCGAGGCCGAGCGCAAGAAGGACGCGTGGGACCTGCTCGACGGGGCGATGATGACCTGGTTGAAGGACCATCCCGGCGTGCAGTTCGAATCGCGCGGTCGCCAGGCGCTGGTCGTGTTGGAGTCGCCGGGCAAGGCCTCGCCCGCCCGCTTCGAAGCCTTGCTCGCCTGGTCGCGCGGCTTCCTCGCGCAGATCCCGCGTCCGCTGGTGAACTCCGAACGCGCGCGCCTGTCGCAAGCACCGCTCGTCGAAGCGGGCAACGCCGCCACCACCAGTCGCGCCGCGCGCGCCTGACCCCGCGTCGACCATGGAAGCGCTGCTCGTCCTGCTCGGCCTCCTCCTCGTCGCGGGCCTCGCCCTCGCGGCGATGCACAACGGCTTCGTGTCGGCGCGCGCGCACGTGCGCGAGAGCTGGAGCGGCGTCGATGTCGAACTCAAGCGACGCCACGACCTCGTCCCGAATCTCGTGGCGACGGTCAAGGGCCACGCCGCGCACGAGAGGGAGACGCTCGAGCGCCTCGTCGCGTTGCGTGCCGACGCGGAGTCCTTGCGCGCCGACCTGCCGCGGCGGGATCTCGCGGCCGTGGAGGGCCGCTTGGCGTCCACGCTTGCGCTCCTCGTCGCGCGCTTCGAGGCCTACCCGGACCTGAAGTCCGACCAGCACTTCCTGGCGCTGCAAGCCGAACTCGCCAACACCGAGGACCGCATCCAAGGCGCGTTGCGCTTCTACAACGGCAACGTGCGCGAGCTCAACGTGAAGTGCGAGTCGTTCCCCACCAACCTCGTCGCCCGCCTGTTCGGCTTCGAGCCCGCGGCCTACTTCAAGCTCGAGGACGCCGCGCAGCGCGCCGCGCCGACCGTCCAGGCCTGACACGCCGACGGCCGCGCACCGGCGGTCACCGCCCCCAGTCCCTCAAATACCGGAAGTCGTGCGTCACCGTGCGCTCGCCCAACTTGGCGACCAGCGGCGGCTGGCGCTTGTACTGGTTGGCGGCCATGCGCGCGACGATGCGCTCGACCAACGGGCGCGCGTGACCGAGGGCCACGACCTCCTCGAGCGTGCGGCGTTCGTCGACCAGCGCGTGCAGGATCGCGTCGGCTTGCGCGTAGCTGAAGCCGAGTTCGCCTTCGTCCGTCTGGCCTTCGAACAAGTCGGCCGTCGGGGGCTTGTCGATGACGACGCGCGGCAGGCCGAGGTGGCGCGCCAGTTGCACCACCTGGTGCTTGTACAGGTCGCCGAGGGGGTTCAGCGCGCACGCCGCGTCGCCGAACTGGGTCGAGTACCCGAGCAGGAGCTCCGTCTTGTTGGAGGTCCCGACGACCAGGGCGCGTTCGACCACCGAACGGTCGTACAGCACGATCATGCGGCAACGCGCCATCACGTTGCCGCGGCGCAGGCGGTCGGCGTCCGGCGCGCCGGCGAGGTAGCCGTCCGCCATGGGCCCGATCTCGACCTTGTCGAGCCGGATCGAGAGCGCGGCGGCCACGGCGCGCGCGTCTGCCTCGGAAGCCGGACTGCTGGTCGTGTAGGGCATCATCACGCCCAGCACGTTGGCGGCTCCGAAGGCGCGCGCCGCCAGCGCGGCCGACACGGCCGAGTCGATGCCGCCCGACAAGCCGAGCACCGCGCGTTCGAAGCCGAACTTGCCCGCCTCGGCGCGCAGGAAGCGCACGAGCAGCGCCTCGACCAGGTCGGTGTTCAGGTCGAGCGGATGGACCTTGGCGCTCACGCTTCCTCGGCGTCCTCGAGCGCGCGCAGGTCGCGCAGCACCAGTTGCGGCTTCTCGTCGCGGCGCAACGGCGTGATCGTGCGCACACGGCGCACGAGGGAGGAGTCGAGCGCGCACGACAACCGCCCGGGCTCCAACCCTTCGAGGCGCGCCACCTCGACGCCATCCGGGCCGACGACGCGCGAGCCGCCGCCGAACACGATGCCGTCCTCGCAACCCACGCGGTTGCAGTACACGACATGGCTCTGCGTCAGCACCGCGGCCGCGTCCTGGATCGTGGTCCATGTGCGTTGCGAGCGCGGCTGCGCCTCGCCTGCCGGCGCGCCGCGCGCGGGGCTGGCGCTGCAAGCGAGGATCGCGTCCACTCCCGCGAGGAAGTGCAGCCACATGCCGTCGAGGTGCCACATGTCCTCGCACACGAGCACGCCGAAGCGGCCGAGCTTGCTGTCGATGGCGCGGAAGCGCTCTCCAGGCGCGAAGTCGCGCGCCTCGTCGAACATGCCGTAGGTCACGAGGTGCACCTTGCGGTGCGCGCCGACCATCCGGCCGTCCTCGAACAGGCCTAGCGTGTTGTAGATGCGCCCGTCGCGCCCGCGCTCGGCGAAGCCCGCGGCGATGGTGATGTCCTTGGAGAGCTCGGCGAGGCGCGCCAGCGGTCCTTCGCCCGGGGCCAGGGCCACCTCGGCGACGAGGTCCTTGAGGAAGTAGCCCGTGAGCGAGAGCTCCGGGAACACGACCATGTTCGCGCCCGCCGCGCGCGCCGCGCCGACCTCGGCCTCGTGCAAGGCCAGGTTGCGGCGCAGGTCGCCGAGCGCGGGCTCGATCTGGGCGAGGACGATGCGCGTCATGGGAGGCTCGATTGTAGCGGCGGGGCGCCGCGCCTCGACTCCGCCCGGGCGCTCAGGGCCGCGAGTCGCTCGTGGCGCGCTTCCACGCCGCCTCGACCAGCTGGTCGGCCTGCGCCCCGGCGGCCTGCCCTTCGAAGGAGAGCGCCAGCCGATGCCGCAGCACGGGCTTCGCCACGCGTTCGAGGTCCGCTTGCGTCGCGTGCATGCGGCCCGACAAGAGCGCCCACGCGCGCGCGGCGAGCAGCAAGTCCCGTCCCGCGCGCGGAGACGCGCCGTGGCGCACGGCGCGCCGCACTTCGTCGGGCGCCTCGACGAGGTCGGGGTGCGTGGCGCGCACGAGGCGCGCGGCGAGCTCCACCAGGCGCGGCGGCACCACGATCTCGCGCACGATCTCGCGCGCCGCGAGCAGGCGCTCCTTCGGCAGCACGACGCCGCTCGCCACGGCTTGCGCGCCGCTGCTCGCGGCGATGATCGTCGCGAGTTCGTCCCCGGCCGGGAAGGGGACGTCGATGCGCAGCAGGAAGCGGTCCAGCTGCGCCTCGGGCAGCGGGTAGGTGCCCTCGCTCTCCTGCGGGTTCTGCGTGGCGACCACGACGAACGGCTGCGGCAACGCGCGCGTACCGCCGTGGATCGTCACCTGTCCTTCGGCCATCGCCTCGAGGAAGGCCGCCTGCGTGCGCGGCGTGGCGCGGTTGAGCTCGTCGGCGAGCACGAGGTTCGCGAAGATCGGGCCGGGCTCGAAGCGCCACCCGCCGCCTTCGGGCAGGCGCGCGCCCAGCACGTCGATCGGCAGCAGGTCGGGCGTGCATTGCACGCGCCGGAAGTCGAGCGCGCATCCTTCGGCGAGCGCGCGCGCCAGCGTCGTCTTGCCCGTGCCCGGCGCGCCTTCGACCAGCGCGTGCCCGCCCGCGACGATGGCGACCAGCAGTTCGTCGACCACCAGGCGTTGGCCGAGGAAGCGCGAGCCGATCGCGCGCCGCAACGCTTCCGCGTCTTCGCGCACCTTGGCGATCTCTGCCTCGGGGTTCGTCATGGCTGGCCTGCGCGCAGCCGTTCGACGAGCGCGGCGAGCCCGTCGAGGTCGCGCACGAGGTGCGCGCCCGGCACGGCCGTCGCGTCGCCGGCATGGTCGACCAGCGCGGCCTGCAAGCCTCCCGCGCGGGCGCCCGCGATGTCCTTCTCCGCGTGGTCCCCGGCGTGCAGGGCGTCGCGCGGGTCGGCCACGCCGGCGAGGCGCAAGGCGCGCTCGAAGATGGCCCGGTCCGGCTTCTCGAGGCGCTCGATGGCCGAGCACAGGACGAAGTCGACCTCGCGGGCGATGCCCAGCCGCTCGAGGAGCGGCGGCAGCCGCGGGCTCCAGTTCGAGACGATGCCGACGACCAGCCCGGCGCGTCGCAGGCTCGCGAGCAGCTCGAAGCCGCCGGCGTGCACGCGGAACATGGCCGGATCGGAGAAGCGCGCGAACAAGCGCGTCGCGAGCGGCGCGAGGCGCTGCTCGTCGAGCCCCAGCCGATCGCGGAAGATGAAGCGGATGTAGTGCTCGAACCACGGGTCGGTGTAGCGCCACGCGCCGTCGATCTCGCGCGGCAAGGCGTGGTGGGCCTCGATCATCAACGCGCGCATGTCCGCCTCGGGGACGCGCAGGCCCTCCTCCGCGGCCGCCAAGGCGTACTGCGAGAAGCGGCCGGGCTCCTCGCGCAGCAAGGTGTTGCCCACGTCCAGGAAGACCGCCCTCAAGGCCATGCGGCGCGCATGCTAGCGGATCCGCTCCGCGCCGGTGCCGCGAGCGGCGCGGGCTTGCTGCGCCTCGCTCGGCGGCGCGCTATCCTGCGCGGCGTGATCCGCACCTCGCGCACCCGCCTCGTCCCGGTCCGTGCTTCCTCGGCGCGCCTCGCGCTGGGCGCGCTCCTCGCTTGCGCCTTGCTCGTCGGCTGCGGCTCCTCGCAGAAGAAGGGGCCGCGCGTCGTGCAGACCGACGAGAAGTCGGCCGCCGCGGCCACGAGCAAGGGCGAATGGCAGGAGGCCGCCGATCGCTGGTACTCGATCCACCTCGCCGAAGGCGGCAAGCGCGCGCGCCCCGCGTTGGAGGCCGCGCGCGCCTTGTTCGAGCTGCAGGACTACGAAAGCGCGGGCAACCTCGCCAAGGCGATGCTGCAGCGCTTTCCGAAGGATCCCGACCTGTTGACCCTCAACGGCCGCATCCTGATGGCGAGCAACTACGGTCGCGCGGCGCAGTCGTACCTCGAGAGGTCGTTGAAGGAGCGTCCCGACCATCCGGAGACGCTGCTGCTGCTCGGTCGATTGCGGGTCGATCTCGGGCTCGAGGCCGCGGCCGTGGAACCGCTCGAGGCGTACGCGCGCGCGACCGGCGGCGACTACGCCTCCATGGCGTTGCTCGCCCGCGCGCACGCCGGAGCGGGAGCGAGCGAGGCCGCCTACCTCACCTGGCGGCGCGCGTTCGAGCTGGGCCAACCGGGCGTCGAGGACCTGCTCGCCGCCGCGGCGAGCTGCATCGACAAGGGCGTGCGCGCCGCCCATCCCGAGTCCGCCGAGTCGTGCCGCCAATGGCTCGAGCGCGCCATCCAGGCCGATCCGAACTGCACGAGCGCGCACTTCCAACTGGGCGTCCTGTCGGAGGACAAGGGCGCCTACGAAGCGGCCATCGAGCACTACCGCGCCGCGGTGGCGAGCGATCCGAGCTGCCTTGGCGCCATCACGAACCTCGCCATCCTGCACGCCGGTCGCGGCTCGATGGTCGAAGCGCGCCAGATGGTCCAGCGCGCGCTCGAGCTCGAGAAGGACGAGCCGCGACGCAAGGCGCTGCTGAAGCTCGTCGAACCGCGCGCCCCCGACGCGGACCAACCCTAGTCGCGCATCGTGCCCGGTCCCGCACCGTCACCCGGTCGCGCACCGTGCGCGCTCGCGGACCATCCTCGGTCCGCGACCTAGGCGCCCGCCACCAGCTTGTCGACGAGCTCTTCGATCTTCGCCGTCAACTCGTCGGCGAACTCGTCGCCGAAGTCGTTGGCGATCACGTCGATCTCCTCGAACTGGTAGCGCCCGGTCGAGCGGCTGTAGGGGATCCCGTACTCCCACTTCGCGCCGTCGCTGGCGTGCAGCACGACCTCGATCTGGTCGTCGCCCTCTACCTTCTGCACGGTGTAGCGCGTGATCTCGTAGCTCGGCATGGGATCCTCCGTGGCACAAGCCTAACCGCGGCGCGTCGGGTCGGCGCCGGCATTCCGCCGCCATGCCCGCCCCGCGCCGTTCAACGCGCTTCGTCCGGAACCCACACTTCGAAGTCGTGCCACGGGTGCGTGTCGTGCTTCGCGACGCGCGTCCAACCCGCCTCGACGAGCTCGCGCTCCATCACCCCCGCCTCCAACTTGTGCGCGCGCGGCGGCCCGATCGGGAGGTCGCCCGGCTTGTAGTCGAGGATGGCGAGCTTTCCGCCGGGAGCGAGGCAGTGCTTCAGGCGGCGCATGTAGGCCACGCGATCTTGGAGGTGGTGGTAGGTGTCGCCGATGAAGACGAGGTCCATCCGCCCCGGGGGGAAGTGCGGGTCGTCGAAGCTCGCCAGCACGGGGATGATGTTCGGCGCGGCGTCGCCGGCGATCTTCTCGCGCAAGGAGTCGAGCTGCGCCGGCTCGACATCGCAGGCGTACACGATTCCGCGCGGCGCCGCCGCCGCGAAGGCCAGCGCGAAGTTGCCCGGCCCGCAGCCGAGGTCGCCCACGATGGCGTCGGGGGCGATGGCCAGGCGTTCGACCACGAGCGGCACCTGCAAGGTCTCGAGCCGGCTCGTCGACTGCAGCATGTCGATGTAGCGCACGACATCGGGGTTGCCGTGCGGGTCGCGGTTCGTGCGCGCCGGCTTGGCTTCGCTCGCCGCGTCGGCCCCTCCGTGCGCGTGCGTCGCCGCCGCCGCGTCGGTCGGAGGCGCCGCCTCCTTGCTCGCCCGGCACGCACCGGCCAAGGCGACCAGGAGCATGGCGAAGAGCCAATTCAGGAGACGCGGGTTCACAGAGGCAGGACGCGGTTGGAGCATGCCGGGAAAGTCCTTCCTAGGCCCGGCGCTGTCAATGGAAGGCCTGTCCGGCCCGCGTCGTGCCAGCTTTGGCACGCGGAGCACTTGCCTTTCCCGCGTGGAGAAATTCCGCCGCGCCGTGCATCCGACCCCGGTCAGGGGGGCGAACGACCCATCGGAGGATGTGTGTCCTCCACAGATGGTCGTAGGCCTCCCCGCGAGTTCGCTCGCGGGGAGGCTTTTTCTTGCGGCGGTGGTGATGCCCCGTCGTGCGCCCAGCACCCTCTCCCGACTCCATGGTCCCCATCCCCACCGACACGCTGCTCGCGGTGCACGCCTTCGCCACCCTCGCCATGGTGGGCCTGATCTGGTTCGTGCAGGTGGTGCACTATCCGCTCTACTCGCGTGTCGGCGCCGGTGCCTTCTCGGCCTACCACGAACAGCACGTACGCCGCACGACGCTCGTCGTGGCGCCATTCATGTTGGTGGAATTGGCGACCAGCCTGGCCCTGCTGTGGGCGCAGGAGCCCCGTTACTCGGGTTGGATGCCATGGCTGGGCATGCTTCTGTTGGGTGTCATCTGGGTTTCAACCGCCCTTCTTCAGGTGCCCAGCCACGGGCGCCTGCAGGCTGGCTACACCCCGGCGGCGCACGCCTTCCTCGTGCGCACGAACTGGATCCGGACTGTGGCCTGGTCGGTCCGGGGGGTGCTGAGCGTGGTGCCTCTCCTCGTTCCGGCGTAGGTCGTGCGTCGACTGCGCGGGCGCCACTGGCATCCGCGCCGCGACCGAGGCAGGAACTCGCGCTCGGCCATCGCCCGCAGGTTCGCACGGGCAACTAGGTTCGTGGGCGCGCGGCGGCAAGAATCACGCGCCCCCCATGCGCGCCTACTTCGCGATCCTCGTCTTGCTGGGTTGCTCCGCACCCAAGCCTGGAGAACCGCCGTTGCCTCCGATCATCGCCAGCCCGAGCGCGTGGTCGGGCTCGGCGTTGACAGGTGCGCGCGCCACGCCCGCTTCCGTGGAGCAGGGCGGAGTGGAGTGCCTGGTCGTCGAGTGCGCATGGCTGCTCGGCGCCGAACACGCGCAACTCGCGCCACACGCGCTCGAAGCGGGCTCCGGCTTGCAGATCGCGTTGGGAGGCGGCGCGCCCTTCCGTCCCGTCAGCGGCGCGCGCGGCTCGGTGCGCCTCGCCTCGGGCGATGCGCTCGCGTCCTACGACGCGCGCGTCGGCGGCGACCTCGTGCTCGCTCCCGAAGAGTTGCTCGTGGCGCCCGGGACGACGGTGGGGTGGCGGGTCGCCGCGCGCGCCGACGACGCGGAGCTCGCGCGCCTCGATGTGCATCTCGCCGAGGATGGGCGCGCGACCTTGTCGGTCGTCGCGTCCGCGGGCGTGCAGGATGACGAAGGCGCCTGGATCGCGAGCGAAGAGCAGCACTTCCTCGACCTCGGCTCGTTCACCGACGGCCTGGCGCCGGCCGCGCCGAGGTGGAACGACGTCGACCTGGCCCAAGGCGGGCTCGCGTTGGTCTTCGCCGGTCGTGGGCCGGACGTTGGTCGTCCGGATCTCTCGGCGCGCCTGCGCCTGCGGCGCGTGGTCGCGTCGGGCGAGGACGACCTGCTGCGGCGCACGTTGGCGCTCGTCGGCGAGTCGGCCGGCGAGACCGAGCGGCGCGTGCGCGGCTGGTCGCGCGGCGAAGGGCGCATGGCGGAGCTCGCCGCCGCGCGCGCGGACTTGCTCGTGCCGGAGCACGGCCGGGCCGCGTGGCTGCACGTCGCCAACCTCGTGGGCGCCGACGTGGCGCAGGACTACGGCTTCCTCGCCGAGGACGCGGAGCTCGCCGCGGCCGCGCGCGTGGTGCACGCGGCCTTGGAGCCGAGCCTCGCGCCGGATGCGCAAGCCGCCGTCGCGCTCCGGTCGCTCGGCCTCGTCGTCGACGGCGCGTTGCTGCGCCACCTCGCCGCGAGCGCCCAGGAGGGCGGCCTCGCGCCCGCGCCGCGAGCCTTGCTGCTGGCGCACGCGGGCGAAGTGGGTCGTTGGCCGGCGACCTTGGACGAGTTGTCGCGCGCCGCGCGCGGATTGGACGAACTAGCGGCCATGTTCGAGGCCGAGAACCTCCTGTTCCTCGAGGACCCCGATCCGGCGGCGCGGGCGCGGGCGCATGATTGGCTGCGCGCGCGCGGCAAGTCGGTGCCGGGCTTCGATCCGCTGGGCGACGAGGAGTCGCGAGAAGCCGCCTTGGCGGCGTGGTACGAGGCGCGGGAGGCGAACCAATGAAGCGCGCAAGCTGGATCAAGCGCGCGGCGGTAGCGCTCGTCGTCCTGGTCGGCCTGCGGATCGTGCTCGCGCTCGTCGCCCACCCCGTGGCCAGCATGGTCGCGGCGGGTCGCCGCCTCGAGTTGGGCTGGGACTCGCATGCGTTGTCGTTGTCGCGTGGTTCGCTCGAGCTGCGCGGCCTCGCGTGCGGCGCCGAAGGCGCGGCCCCGTTCCTCGAGGTCGAGCGCATCCGGGTCGACATCGGCCTGCGCGCGCTTCTGTCAAGGAAAATTGTCATCCAGGAACTCGAGGTCGACGGCCTGCGCCTGTCCGCCGGCGTCGATCCCGAAGGACGCCTGCGCCTCGGCGGCGGCTTCGATCCTGCCCGCCTCGCTGGGGATCCGACCGCGGCGGAGGCGGGCTCCGCGCCGTCGAAGCCGTTCCTGCTGCCCACCCTGCTTCCGCTGGAGCTGCAGCGCGCCCGCGTGCGGCACGCCAAGTTCGACTGGCGCGACGAGGGCGAGGGTGGCGAGTCCGAGACACTCGAGTTCGAGCTGGAGGCGGACCGGCTGCTCGTGGCCGGCGCATCCGGGCGCGCCGTGGCGCGCGTTTCGGCGCGGGGCCTGCTCGACGGCGCGCGCCTCGAACTGCGCACGCGCGTCGAGCCGGACGAATCCGATCCGCGCGTCGGCCGCACGAACCTCGAGCTCGACGCCCAGCTCTCGGGACTGCGCGCGCCTCGCGTGGCGAACCATCTGCGTCGACTGGGAGTGGTCGCCCGAGGCGAGCGCATCGACGGCGCCTTGGGGGCGACGCTGGAACTCGTGGGCACGCGCGACGACGGCGACGCGTCGCGGCCGCGCACGGCGGCGAAGCTCGCCCTGCGTCAAGCGACGATCTCGGGCGACGGCGTCGAAGCCGCGGGCCTCGCGGGAGCGTCGCTGGGCGTCCAAGGCGTGCCGGGGCGCCTGCAGTTCGGCCTCGCGCGGCTCGACGGGCCGCGGGCGCGCATCGTGCTGCAACCGGACGGCATCGTGTCGTTCGCGGGCCTGGGCTTCGACGCGACGCGCGTGCAAGCAGCCGGGAACGACCCGTCGGTTCCACCGTCGACCACGCCGGAGGACGGAATCGAACTAGTCGCCGCGGGCTTCGAGCTCGCCGGCGGCCGCGTCGAGTTCGTGGATGCGCGCGCGGTCCCGCCGCGCGTGCATGCCCTCGAGGACGGTGCGCTGCGCCTCGATGCGTCGGAAGGCGACGCCGCGGACGAGCTCGCCGCTCGACTGGTCGCCAGCGCGAGGATCCCCGGCGTGGCGCGCGCGATCGAAGCGAGCGTCGAAGGCGCGCTTGGCTCCGCCGCGAGGCTCGCGCTGGTCGCCAAGGCCGAGCAGGTCGACCTTGCGAGCTTCGCCGACCTGCTGGCGCCTCTAGGCCTCGCTCCGGCCTCGCGTCCAGCCGATTTGACAGCTCGGCTCGCCCTGTCGGGCCGCCGCACCGGCGCGGGCTGGGTCTTCGACGGCAGAGTCGACGATCTGTCGGCGCGGGACGGGGTCCACGCGCTGGCGGCGGGCGCCATCGCCATGGAAGGGTTGTCCCTCGGCGACGAGGGCGTGGTCGTGGAGTCCCTCGCGTGGCGCGAGGTCGAGGTCGACGCGCGGCGTTCGGCGGACGGAGCGCTGCACTTGCCGCTGGTCGTGCGGACCGGCGCGCCCACGGCGGGCGCCCCGGCGGCCGTCGCGCCCGGGAACCCGCCCGGCTCGTCGGTTCCGCTCGCGGCGCCCGCGTTGCGCATCGGCAAGCTCGAGCTGGGCGCGCGGCGCCTGCGCTTGCTCGACGAGGCCGTGTCGCCGGCCACCTCGTGGGACTTCGTCGAGGCGCAATTCGCGTTGCAGGATCTCAAGGCCGGCGGCGCTGGCGCCCAAGGCGCGCGTTGGTCCGCGTCGGCGCGGGCGCCGGGCTTGTGGGAGGCCGCTTCGGCGGCTGGGACGCTCGAGCTGTCGCCCGATTGGCGCGCGCGCCTCGAGGCGCGCTTGCGCGCCGACGGCCTGCGCCTCGCCCACGGTCAAGCGTACTTGACAGCCGCCGGGCTTCAGGCGCTCGACGGCGCGACCACCGTGTCCGCGGCCCTGGAGGCGGATGCGCGTTTCGACGCGGGTGCCTTGCGCCTGTCGGCGCGCTTGTCGGATGCGGCCTGGACCACCGCGGGAGTGGAAGCGGCGTCCTGCCGCGCGCTGCGCGTCGATGGGCTGGCCGCCGGGCCGGACGGCGTGGCGATCGATGCGCTCGAGATCGAGGCGGCGCGCCTGGCGTTGCGGCGCGATGGCCAAGGAGGGTTGCAGGCGCTTGGTCTGCGCTTCGATCCGCGCGCCTCGTCGCCGATGGCCGCCAAGCCCGCCGCGCCCGCCACCCATCCATCCGCGATCGCCGCCCTGGCGGTCGTGCTCGGGACGCCTCCGACCATGCCCGCGCCGCCGCCGTTCCTGCTGCGTCGCGCGAGCCTGCGCCAGGCGACGCTGGCCCTCGTCGACGAGGATCCGTCGCGACCCTTCGCCGGCGAGATGGTCGTGTCCGGCGAGCTGTCGGATCTCGGCACGCTCCCTCCCGCGCTGCCGCGAGCGCGGCTGGAGATCGCCTTCCCGCCCGTCTGCGCGCAGGCATCCGTCGAACTGGCTGCGCGCATCGAGGCCGAACGGCACGAATTGACCAGCGCCAAGCTGGCGGTCGATGGGTTGGACCTGCAGGCCCTGTCGCCATGGTTGCCCGCGGGGCTCGTGGGCGAGGCGCGCGCATTGTCGGTGCGCGGCGAGCTCGAGGCCGCGGTGGCGTGGAAGCCCGCGCTCGCGGCGGAGCTGTCCGCCTCCGGCGTGGAAGTGGTCGATCGCTCGCGGCCGGACGCCCCGCGCGTGCTGGCGCGCCTCGAACGCGCACGCGCGGCGTTGGCCGAGTGGTCCGCCGAGCGCCTGGTGTTCGAGGAGATCGAGCTCGCGGGCGCCGAAGTCGAGCTGGAGCGCGATGCGGACGGCGGCTTGCACGTCCTGGGGCTCGTGGCGGGCGCGACGACCGCGCTCGTGGAGCCGGTCGCCGCCCCCGCGACGTCCACGGCGAGTCCTTGGCGCTGGCGCCTGGACGGACTGCCGCAGGTCGAATTGCGCCGCCTCGATCTCGGCGTGCGCCGGCTGGCCTTGCGCGACGCGCGGCTTGGCGGCGAACCGCTCGAGATCGAACTGCAGGTGCTGCAGGCCGAACCGTGGATCGCTTTGGCGCCGCGCGATGGCGTGGCGACGCCATGGACGATCGAGGCGCGCGGTGCGTTGCGGCCCTTGGTGGGCGCTTGGCGCGCCAACCTGCGCTTGGGGGCGATGCAGTCCTCGCCCGGCGTGTCGGCTTCGTTCTCGGCGCGGGCCATCGATCCGGCGGGACTCGCGCGAGTCGCGCCGCGCCTCGCGGAGGTGGTCGACCTCGCGCCCCTCGCCAGCGCCGAGTTCGAGACCGGCTTCGAGGCCAAGTTGTCCTTCCCGCGACGGGACGAGCGCGACTTCGACTGGTCGAACGGCGTCGCCGCCGAGGTCGACGTGCTTCCCACGGCGCTGCGCTCGGGCCCGGCGGACGCGGGCGGAAGCGTGTTGCTGGGGGTGGACGGCATCGAGGTCGACGTGAAGCGCTGGTCGCCGCGCACCGGCGACCTGCACGTCCCGCGCCTCCTCGTGCGCACGCCGCGCGCCCTCGTCGTGCGCGACGGCACGCGGGTGCAGGTGGCCGGCGTCTGGATCGACCTCGCGCGAATCCCCGCCGGCTCCGCCCCGTCCGCGGGGACCGAGGTCGCCGACGCGAGCGCCGGCCGCGCGGAAGACCCGCAGCCAGCCGCGCCGCCGGCGACCGTCGCGGCGCCCGAGCTGCGCATCGACGAGCTGTCCGTGGACGGCCTGGACTTCGTGGCGCGCGACGAGGGAGTCGACCCGCCGACCATCGTGCCGCTCTCGGAACTCGACTTGTCGGTGCGCCGCTTCACGACGCGCATGCTGCGCGAGCCGCGCAGCGTGCGCTTCACGCTCGACCTCGGCTCGGCCGCGGTGCCCATGCCGCGCCGCGTCGGTTCGCACGGACTGCTCGGCGGCGTCGCCAAGGCGGTCGGGGGCAAGTTGGCGGGCCGTCAAGAGAACTTGACAGTCGAGCCTCGCAAGCTGCTCGAGGAGGCCAGCCTGTCGGGGCGGCTGCAGCTCGTGCCCGAACCGCGCCTGGTGCTGCGCGCGGGCGCGTCGGCCGTGGAGCTGCTCGGACTGCGCGGCAACGCGCGGGAAGCGGGCATCGACATCGGCGACGGGTTGCTCGATGTGGAGCTGCGCGCGCGCCTGGTGGGCGAGGAGCTCGATCTAGACACCACCGCGGTGCTGACCGACTTGTCGCTGTCCGAGCCCAAGAGCGGCCCGATCGAGACCTACTTCGCGCTGCCGATGCCGCTGGACGCGGCCTTGTTCCTGCTGAAGGACGCCGAGGATTCCATCCGCGTGCCCGTGGCCCTGTCGGCCTCCACGCGCGGCGTCGGGGGCGGGGCCATCGCCGCCGCCGCCGGGCGCGCCGCGGCCGTGGTGGTGGCGCGGGCCGTCGCCAGCGCCCCGTTGCGAGTCTTGAAGGCCTTCGTCGACCTCGACGCGGAGTCGAAGGGCGCGTCGCGCGACGAGCGGGCGCTCGTGGCCTTCGCTCCCGCGGTCGCGACCATCGAGCCGCGGGCGCGCGAGGCGCTCGAACCGCTGCTGGCGCGCTTGCGCTCCGATCCGGCCCTGCGCGTCGTGGTCCAGCACCGCTTGTCCGCCGACGATGTACGCCGCCTCGAGCAGCTCGCCAACCCGTCGCTGGCCGATGTGCTGGCCTTGCAGGAGCGCCTGCGCGCGCGTCGCGCCGAGCTGCGGGCGCGCCACGAGCGACTCGCGGCCGAGGCGCGCGCGGGCCAGGGCGCGTGGCGTGCCGAGCGCGTGGCGGAACTGCGCGAAGCCTGGCGCGGGGTGGCGCAGGAGCTGGGCGCCGTGGAGGCCGCGCTCGACGAACTGGGCGAACTGCAGCGCCCCGGCGCGGATCGACACCGCGCCAACCGCACGCGCGCCGCGGCGTTGCTGCTCGGCCAGCGCAGGTTGGCGGAGCTCGTCGAGCTGCTCGAAGCCGTTCGACCCGAAGGCTCGGTCGAGTGCGAGGTGCGCGCGGCGAACCTGCAGGTCGCCGAGGACGACACGGCCGGCGCGGTGCTGGTCGTCCTGCGCCGGCGCTGAGCGCCGTCAGTCGGCCGGCGCGCCGGTCGCCAGGAAGGAGACCAGCACGCCGCGATGGTCGCTGGGCCAGGGCGCGACGACGAGGTCGCTGGTGGCGCTGGATTCGCCGACCAGCTTCACGCGCACCGGCCGCAGCCCCGCGCCGCGATGGTGGACGCGGTCGATGCGGTCGTGGCGATCCTGCGGGTCGTCGGCCCGCGTGATGGGCGTCCACGTGTGGCCGGGCCAGGCGAGCGGATCGGGATGGAGCACGCGCCACGCGTCCTGCAACCCCGCCTCCTCGAGGAGCGCCGAGCCCGGCCAGCGCACCGCGATCGGGCACGCTCCCGCGCGCGCCGCCGCCGCGGTCCAGTCGAGGTGCGACGGTTCGTTGAAGTCGCCGGCGACGACCACCGGCTCGTCGTCGTCGAGCGGATCCTCGAGGTCCTCGAGCAAGGCTTCGAGGTTGGCGAGGCGCGCCGCCTTGGCTTCGGCGATCGCCTCGGCCTCGGTGGAGATGAAGCGCCCGCCCTCGTAGGGGATGCGCGCCAGTTGGTACGGCTGGTACGGCGCGGCGGGCAAGTGGACGCTGGCGACATGCACCCGGCGCCCGCTCGGCAACTCGACGATGGCGGCGTGGCGCGTGCGGCCGGCGAAGCGGTGGCGCGTGGCGACGCCGCGTCCGCCGCTGAAGGCCATGTACGACCAGCCCATGCGCGCCGACAGCGCTTCCGCGTTGTCGGGACGTCCTTCCGCCAGGCCGCGCACCTCCTGGAAGCAGACCGCGTCGGGGGCCGCCGTCCGCAGCACGCGCACGGTGTCCTCCAACGGACGCTTGCCGGCGTCGCCGCCGTGCCACAGGTTCAACGCGAGCACGTCGAAGGTCTCGGGCAGGCCCACGTCGTCGGCGCCGGGGGAGGAGCCGCTCGAGGCGCAGGCGGCGATGAGCGCCAGGCCGCTCGCGACGAAGAGGGCGCGCACGAAGCGCGTGGGGCGAAGCAGGAAGTTGCGCATGCGTTGGGCGGTGGGAGTCATGCCTTCAGGTCGAAGATCCCCACCAGCGACAGTCCGTCGAGTCCCGGCAGGTGGTCGAACAAGGCCAGCACGGGGATCGCGGCGTTCACCAGCTTGAGCTTCGCGGGCGAGAAGGTCTTCGAGTAGTTCGTGTCGCGGTCCTTCTTGAGGCGGTAGCCCCACGCGCCGACCGGGTTCATCGGCCGCAGGGCGCGCGTGGAGAAGCCGTGCCGCTCGAACAGCGCGCGCAGGGAATCGGCGTCGTAGCGCCGCCAATGGCCGCTGGCCTTGTCCATCGCGCCGTACAGGCGCGACTGCGCCGGGACCTTGATCACCGCCGTGCCGCCGGGCGCGAGGCGGGCCTTGAGCTTCTCGACGAAGGAGTCGTCGTCCTCGAAGTGCTCGACGACATCGAGCGCCACGGCCACGTCGGCGCGCACGTCGGCCAGTTCGCTCCAATCGCCGCGCAGGTCGGCGCGCCGCGCGTCCACCTTGCCGCCGCCGAAGCGCGCCGCCAGCGTGCGCAGCAGTTCCGGGTTGACGTCGACCGCCACGACCTTCTCGCAGCGCGGCAGGTAGTGCTCGAGCACCATGCCGGCGCCGCAGCCCAGCTCCAGCACCGTGCCGCGCACGCTGTCCTGGAAGCGCCGCGCGATCCACGCGTAGTAGTTCGGCAGGAGCGCCATGCGGTCCTGCGCCTCGTGGTAGACGAGGTTCGACCGATCGAGTTCGCGCGCGTCGCCCATCTTGCGACGCAAGGCTACCACGCGCCGCCCCGGGGAGTCGCGACGCGCACCGCCATCCCCGGCCGCAGCCTGCCTCCGCGCACGACGCGGCAGACGAAGCCGCTGCGTCCGAGCATCAGGTCCGGGAAGCGGCGGTCGACGGCGCGCAGCGTGTTGCACGGCTCGCGCACGTCGTGGATGGCGAGCTCGACCTCGTCGCCGATCGACAGGACGTCGTCCGGCGCGAGCGCGGCGAAGTCGAGTCCTTCGAGCAGCAGGTTCTCGCCGAAGGTGCCCGGCGCGTCGCAGGCCACGCCGTCGCGTCGCAGCGCGGCGTAGTCCTCGACGCTGAACAAGCACACGGCGCGCTCGAGGCCGCCATGCAAGCGGAAGCGGTGCTTGTCGCCGACGAGGCCGAGCGCGACGCACTCGGCCTCGTCCACGGGATGCTTGGGGATGCCGCCGGGCCCGAGGCACACGGCGCGCACGATCCCGCCACGATCCGCGGAGCCGCTCACTCCTTCAGGAAGAAGTAGTAGAGCTGGCCTTCGCTGCGCGTCGAACCCGCCAGTTGCTCGGCCTCGTCGCCCGAGCCGAGGTAGATGTCGGCGCGACCGGCGGTGCGGATGGCGCCGCCGGTGTCCTGGTCGAACATGAAGTGGTCGATGAGCGTGCCTTCGCCGCGCGGGCCGACCTTGCCCGAGACGTAGACGATCGAGCCGCGCGGGAAGAGCGTCTTGTCCGTGGCGAGGCTGCGGTTGGCGGTCACCGGCACGTTGAGCGAGCCGCGCGGCGTGCCCTCGATGGGCGTGAAGAACACGAAGCTCTCGTTGCGGTTCAGGTAGTCCTGCACCTTCTCCGGGTTGGCGGCGGCCCACTGGCGGATGGCGCGCAGCGACACGCCGTCCTTGGGCAGTTCCCCGTCCGCGACCAGCGCTTGTCCCAGCGACGAGTACTCGCGGCCGTTCTTGGCCGAGTAGCCGAGCTTGAAGAGCGAACCGTCCTCGAGGCGGATGAAGGCCGAACCGTTGACGTGCGCGATGTAGGCGTCGATCGGGTCCTTCAACCAGGCGAGCTCGAGGCCCTTGCCCGACAGCATCGCGCTGGCTTCGATCACGGCGCGTTCCGGATAGGGCTCGTACCCCGCGTCCGTCTTGCGCCCGAGGATCGTGCCGTCCTCCGCCTTGGCGAGGTCCTTGGGGCTCGCGTACAGCGGGTGCTTGTGCATGGCGGAGGGCGAGCGGCTGCCCTCGAGGATCGGCGTGCAGTACGCGGTGTAGAGCACGCCGCCCCCGACGCCGTCCCAGCCGGCGCTCTTCAGCACCTCGAACTCGGCGAGCACCTGCGACTCGAACTCGTCGGCGTCCTTGGCGGTCTCCAGCAACTGCTTGAACCGCTCGAGGCTCTTCAGCGCGCGCTCGTGCGTCACGCCTTCGACGGGGAAGAACTGCGGCGAGCTCTTCTTCTTCATCCAGGCGATGCTCTGCTCGAGCGCCGGCAGCATCTCCTGCTTGGCCCAGTAGTCGTGCGCGAAGCGCGGCGGGGCCTCGTCGGGCCCGAGCGGCAACAGCGCCGGCGCGCCGTCGGGCAGCGCGCGTCCGTAGTCGGGTTGCGTGGTCTTGCAGGCGGACGAGGCGAAGAGCAGCGCGGCGCAGGCGGCCGCGGCGAGGTGCTTCAGGTAGGGGTGGCTCATGGGTGTGGGGCGAGTCTGGCAACTGCGCGGCCCCGTTTCACCACCCTCGCCCCGCGCGTCCCGGGCCTTCGCCGCTAGACTTGGCGCCACTCGCGATGCCCTGCCTGATCGGATGCCTCTGGCTCTCGCTGCCGCGCCTGGTCCTGTTGCTGACCTGGCTCTTCACCGACGCCATCGCCAACGCCTACGAGACGAAGGTCTGGCCCTTCCTCGGGTTCTTCTTCCTGCCGGTGACGACCCTCGCCTACGCCTTCGTCCACACGAAGGGCCGGGAACTGGACGGCGCGGGATGGATCGTGCTGATCCTCGCGGTGCTCGTCGACTTCGGGGTGCTCGGGTTCGGACGTCGCCGTCGCCGCCAACCTCCACCTCCCGCCGCGCCCGGTGGTGGCGGTTCCGGCGGCGGTACCGTGAGCGGCATGGGCCGCGTCATCGACGTCGAGGCGCGCCGCATCGGTTGACGCGCGGCGCGGCGGCGGTCGGCGTGCTCAGGGCGCGGGGAACACGGTGGACGAGTGGATCTCGTCGACGCCCGTGGCCGCCACGATCGCGG
>JBKDQQ010000036.1:0-2494 GCA_046341775.1 Planctomycetia bacterium | reverse complement strand
GCGAGGCGCACCTTCCCTTGCAGGTCGAGGTGGTCCTCGATGCGCATCAAGGTGCCGGGATTCCACGCGAGCCGCAGCGAACCGGCGGCGTTCGTCAACACGAGCTTCTTGATGCCGAGATTGGCGAAGGCGCGCACGGCGCGCGTGGCCTCGTGGTAGCCGAAGCCCTCGTACAGGTGCACGCGACCTTGCTGGAGCACGACCCGCACGCCGGCGAGGCGGCCGACGACGAGCTTGCCGGCGTGTCCGGGGACGCTGGAGCGCGGCATGGCCGCGAGGTCGGCGTAGTCGACGATGCGCGCGTCCTCCACACGCTCGGCCAGCACGCCGAGGCCGGATCCGAGCACGATGGCGAGTTCGCACGCGCCGACTTCGCGCGCTCGGAGATCCTCGACGAGCGCCGCCAACCGCTCCGCCTCGCCGCCGCCGACCGCGCGCGGGCTCACAGGTACGCCCCCGCGACCGTGGCGGTCATCCAGCACGCCAGCGCACCACCCAGCATGGCCTTCAGCGCCAACGAGGCGAGGTCCTTCTTGCGCTCGGGCGCGATGGCCGAGATGCCGCCGATCTGGATGCCGATGGAGGCGAAGTTGGCGAAGCCGCACAAGGCGTAGATGGCCATCTTGACCGAGCGTTCGTGCTCGAAGGCGGGTTGGAGGCGTTGCAGTTCCTGGTAGCCGACGAACTCGTTGATCGAGATCTGCGTGCCAAGCAAGGTGCCGAACATGCGGCAGTCGTGCCAGCCCTCGACGCCCATCAGCCACGCCACGGGCGCGAAGATCCAACCGAACACCTTCGCCAGCGACAAGCCCTCCGACAACGCGCCCAGCGGCCAATTGACGAGGTTCACCAGCGCGATGAAGGCGATGAGCATGGCCATCACGTTCAACCACAGCTTTAGCCCGTCCAGCGCGCCGTTGGTCGCGGCCTCGATGGCGTTGGTGGCCTGCTTGTCGATGCGCAACTGCACGCCGCCGGCCGTGGCGCTCTTCTCGGTCTCGGGCACGATCAGCTTGGCGATGGTGAAACTCGCCGGCGCGGACAGCACCGAGGCCGTGATGATGTGGCTGGCGTATTCCGGCCCGAGGATCGACATGTAGACGGCCATCACGGATCCGGCGATGGTGGCGAATCCACCCGTCATCAACGCGTTGAGCTCGCTCTTCGTCATGCCCGCGACGTACGGCTTGACCACCATGGGCGCCTCGGTCTGGCCCATGAAGATGTTGGCCGCCGCCGCCATCGCCTCGCCGCCGGAGATGCCGAGCGTGGCGCTCATGACCTTCGCCAAGGCCCACACGAGGAGCTGCATCAAGCCGATGTGGTAGAGGATGCTGAACAGCGCCGAGATGAAGATGATCAGCACCAGGCCCGTGGCCGCGAAGGCGAACACGAAGCCCGCCGGCCCGGCCGGGTCGGCCAGCGAGCCGAAGACCTGCTGCGCGCCCGGCACCGCCATCGAGATCAGCTTGGAGACGAAGTTCGAGATGCCTTGGAAGAGGCTCGTGCCCACCGCGGTCTCGAGCACGACGAAGGCGATGGCGAACTGCAGCGCGACTCCGCCCAGCACGGCGCGCCCTTGGAAGCGCGCGCGGTCGCTCGACAAGAGCCACGCGGCGCCGATGAAGAAGGCGACGCCGAGCAACGCGCGCAGCACGACCACGATGGTGCCCTGTTCCATGCGAGGTGCGTTGTCCGCGAAGCGGGTCCTGGCCGCAAGGAATTGTGCCGATTTCGGTCCGGCGCGGGTCCCTCAGCGCAGCCAGTCGCGGACCAGCGGCCTGGGCGCGTGCTCGGGGACCAAGGCGATGGCGCTCGTCAACAATGCTTGACACTCGGCGAGGCCGCGGCCGCCGCGATGGTGGATCTCGCACAGCGTCTCGCCGGCCTTGGCGGCTTCGCCCGCCACGCGGCGCCAGACGAGCCCCACGGCCGGATCGATGGCGTCGTCGATGCGCAGCCGGCCGCCACCCAGCGCCGCGGCGGCGAGGCCGACATTCCGCACGTTCGGGAAGGAAAGGATGCCGTCGCGCGACGCGCGGAACGGCTCGACCGCCGGAGCGCGCGGCAGCAGTTCGGGCCGCGCGACGATGCGCGGATCGCCGCCCTGCGCCTTGACCACCACCTCGAACACGGTGCGCGCGTGGCCGTCGTCGAGCACCCGCGCGATGCGCGCACGGCCCTCGTCCGGCGAGGCGGCCACGCACGCGAGATGCAGCAGCTCGCCGCCTTGCGCCAGCACGAGTTCGCGCAGGTCGGGCGGGCCGCCGCCCGACAGACACTCGATCGCCTCCACGACCTCGAGGGCGTGCCCCACCGCGCGACCGAGGGGCCTGTCCATGGCGGTCAGGATTACGCTGCAACGCAGGCCGCACGAACGGGCGATGCCCAGCATCGTGCGCGCGAGGCGCTCGCCGTCCGCCGGATCCGGCAGGAACGCGCCGCTGCCGTGCTTGACGTCGAGCACCAGCGCGTCGAGGTCCTCGGCGAGCTT
>JBKDQQ010000035.1:0-14031 GCA_046341775.1 Planctomycetia bacterium | reverse complement strand
GGCCGGGCCGGTGGACTCGTGGTCCACCGGCCCGGCCATCGCCCATCCTCCTCGCCGGCGGCGGCGCCGCGCGGCTCGTCGGACGCGCGCTCTCACAGGGCGCGGAACAGCACCCCGCGGATGTCGAGCACGCCTTGCACCGTCCAAGCCACGAAGAAGTCCGCGTTGCCGGTCGCGCCGTTCTCGAGTCGCGAACCGAGCACGGGCTGCACGCAAGCCGAGCCGGTCGGCGAGACATAGGTGGTGTTGTTCGCGGTGCCGAAGGTGCCGACCAGGAGGCCGGTCGTGATCATCGGGATGCGCGTGTAGATGATCCGCGCGCCGACGCCGGCCGCCGTCGTGCTGGTGAAGGCCAGCGCGATGTTCGAACCGCCGGCGAAGGCCAGCGAAGGCTGCGCTTCGAGCAGCGCGGAGGAGGCGCCGCGCACGGCGTGCGCGCTGCTGGTGGCGCGGATGCCCAGTCCGTTCAGCGAAACCAGCTCGACATCGGGGTTGCCCGCCAGTTGCCGCGTGTAGCCCACGATCCAGCGCATGTTGGCTTCCGTGCGGGGCAGGACGCAGGTGGTCACCGTGTCGAAGGCGTTGGTGCGACTCGTCACGAGCGTGCTGACGGCCACCGGGCCGGTCACCGCGCCCGTCAAGGCCAGTTGCGCGCCCCAGACCTGCTTGCAGTACGGTCCGCTGGCGTCCCAGCCCATGCGCTCGAAGGCGATGGCCCAACCCGAGCCGTCATGCACGTTCGAGATGGCGGGGCGCTCGTTGAACTGTTCGGTGCCGCCCGAGACGATCGACTCGGCGCCGACCTCGAGGCCCGTCATGGAAAGGCGCTTGGCGACCACGTCGACGCGGAAGTCGCTGAAGGTGCGGCTGTAGACGACGCAGAACTGCGCCCCGCTCGTGCTGGTTCCGTTGCTGCCGCCGATGTCGGGATTGGCGCAGTCGAGGCTGCCCGTGGAGATGGCTCCGACCGGTCCCACGTCGTTGTTGCCCGGGTAGACGAAGCGTCCGACGATCATCGGCGCGGTGGTGCTGGACGCCTTGCGCGTGGCCACCACGAGGTGGCGAGCGCCCGCGCGGCTGTTGGCGATCTTCGGACCGGTCCAGTCCTCGGTGGTGGCGTCGAGGATGCGCGTCGCGCGCAGCACCATGGTCGAGGCGTCGTAGATGCGGCAATACACGTCGCCGTTGCCCGCCGCCGCCTGCACCTGGTACACGACCGTCCAGGTGTTGGAGACCAGGTCGTAGGCCGCGTCCGCCTCGGTGGCGACGCTCGTGCCCACGTCGATCGACAACGAACTGACCACCGGATCGACGACCAGCGGGTAGGTCGCGGCGTCGAGCAGTTCGCTCGGCACGACGATCTCCACGCCGCCCTCGACGAGGTGCGTGGGGACGCTCGTCAAGCTGCCGTCCTGGTTGCGCACGGCCGCCGCGCCGAAGGACACGCCCTCGCCGTCCGAGTCGCGGAAGGAGAAGCCGTCCGACTCGGCACGGGCCGCGAGAGCGGTGTCGATGGCCACGCGCAGGCGCAGATCGCCCGCGCCGGGATGGCTGCCGACCACGAAGGTCTGCTCGATGGAGCCGAGGGAGATCTCGTAGGCTTCGTCCACGAGTCCGCGCTCGAAGCTCGCGACGCCCTCGACCAGCGTCGCGCCGGCGCGGGGCAGGACTTCGATGTCGCGACCGCCGATGGTCGCCGCGCCGAGGCGCATGCGCAGGCTCGCCTGCTTCGTGCTCGTCGCGCCGAGGAAGGGCGAGTACACCGCGCCGTCGGGTCCGAAGCGCGCCGTGTAGGTCGGCGCCAGCACGGCGACGTTGTCCGCGTCGACCTGGTCGACGACCAACCGAGCCTGCGGCTCGGTGAAGCTCGGCTTGGGCACTTCGGCGTGCGCGAAGCCGGCGATGGCGAAGGTGGCGAAGGTGGTGGCGATGGAGTTGATCTTCATGGGAATCGTCTTCGTTTGCGTGGTTGCAGGTGGGAGGTTGGCGCGATCGTGGTCGCGCCGAACTTGCACACGAGGAGCAAGGCCGTGGACCGTCAAGAATTCCGGACGGATGCGCGGCGCGGGTCCGGCGACCCTGTCGACGCGAGGCGTCCACCCGGTCGGTTCGCCTGCATGGACAGGCGATGGCGCGCTGGACCTTGGAGGATTCCGGGAAAAGCGGACGACGCGCGCGCAGCGGAGCGCGAGGGTCTTGGATGCGGCCTGTCCAAAATGATTGACAAAGGCACGCCACGCTCCGCCGAGGGACGCCATGCGGGCGTCCCGTGCCGGCGGCGCGCAGCGCCGGCTGCCGACAAGGCTCGGCGCTCCCGCCGGGACTGGACGCAGGATCGCGCCGACGACCGTCAGGAATCGGCGAGTTCGCCTCCTCGGGTCCCGATGGCGGCCCGTGGGCGACGACCGCCAAGCCGCCGCACCACGCTTCGGCCGCAGGATCTTGCAATTTGGGCGCATTCTTCGGCCCATGGACTTGCGCGAGTTGCAGCCCGACGCAGCCGATAGAATCAGGCCCTTCCACGCCGCCACACTCCGATGACCACCCTGCTCGGCCTTTCCGCCCTCGGCCCCCGCGGCGGCGCCGTGCTCGTGCGCGATGGCCGCGTCCTGGCCGCGCGCCGCGAGCCTGCGCGCGGCAGCGCGCCGACCGAAGTCAACAGCCGCGCGGCGCGCGTCTGCCTTGAGGCGGCCGGAGTGCCCGCGTCGCAGGTCGATTGGGTCGTCGTCGCCGGCAAGCCCCTGCGCGGCTTCGAGCGCTTCCTCGAGACCGAGATCGCGCTCGCCCCGGCGGGCTACGCGAGCTTCAAGAAGCGCCTCCCGTGGTGGGCGGCGAGCGGCTTGTTCGCCGCGCGCGCCTTGGACAAGGACCTGGGCCTCTCGCGGAAGAGCTACGTGTGGGTGCCGACGATCGAGGCCCACCTCGCCCTCGCGCACCACCATGCCGGCGCCCAGCGTTGCGCGCTGCTGGCGATCGACGACGCGGACTGGTGCGGCATGGCCTTGGGCTCGGGCGATGCCGACCAAGCGAGGCTGCTGGAACAACTGCACTTCCCGCACTCGCCGGCCCTGCTGCACTCGGCCATGCTGGCCCACCTCGGCCTCGCGCCGGGCGACGAGCGCGGCTTCGAGGCCCTGGCGGTCGCGGGCGAGGCGCGCCATGCGCAAGCCTTGCGCGAGCGCGTGCTCCAACTCGGCGAGGACGGCTCGATCCATGTCGATGGGGCGCTGCTCGCGGGCGAGTCGATCGACCTCGACAAGCTCGGACGCCTCGCCGGCCTCGCCCCGCGCCATCCGCTCGACGCGCTCGAGGCCGCGCACGCCGACCTCGCCGCGTCGTGGGCCGCGGCCCTCGAGGACCTGTGCATCGCCGCCGCGCGGCGCGCGCGACGACTGGTGGACGCGCCCGTGCTGGCCGTGGGTGGCGCGGCCTTCGTGCGCAACCGCCTCGGTGGCCGCTTCCTCGCCGAATGCGGCTTCGAGCGCGTGCACCTCGCCCCCGCCGCCGACGGCTTGTCCGCCGCGCTGGGCGCGGTCCTGCACACGCGCCACGCGCTGCTCAAGGAGCCGCGCGACGACCACCAACCCACGACGCCCGCGTCCGCGAGCGGCGCGCTCGACCAGTTGGCGCTGCGACTCGGCCTGCGTGGCGCGCCGTGCGCCGATCCCCTCGAGGAGGCGCGCGCAATGCTGCTCGAGGGTGGCGCCGTGGCGCTGTGCCTCGACGGAGCGGAACTCTCGCCCGAGGCGCTGTCGACGCGCTGCGTGCTGAGCCTGCCGCGCGGCTCCGACCTGCGCCGAGCGCAGCGCGCGCTGGCGGGATTCGGAACCACGGGACTGCCCATCGTGTGCGCCCTCGCCGACGAAGCGCCGCGCCTCGTGCGCTCCGCGCCGGGCGCGAGCTTCGATGGACTGCGCGAGGCGACGCTCGTCGAGGGCGGCGCGCGCGTGCGCCTGCACCTCGTCGACGGCGCGCGCCATCCGCGACTGGCCGGGCTGCTCGCCGCGCTGCGCCGTTCGCGCGGCACGTCCTTGTGCTGCATCGAGAGCCTCGCCGCGGCCGCGGCGCAGCATGGCGACGGCATGGAAGCGCTCCTGCGCACCTTCCTCGCCGCGCGCATCGAGCTGTGCGTCGCCGACGGGCGCGCCTGGCGCCGCGCGGAGCAACCCGCCGTGCAAGCCGCGCAAGCGCCCGTCGCGGATCCCGCCTTGTCCGCCACTTGGGCCTGCCCGGGATGCGGCGGGACGCTGGCGCGCGCAGGCGACGCCGCGCGTTGCGCTGCATGCGGCCGCGCCTATGCGCGCGAGGAAGGGATCTGGCGCTTCTTCCACCCGCACGAGCCCATGCAGGGCGACGTGACCGAGGCGGTCAAGGCCTTCTACGAGAAGCAGCCCTTCCCGCACTACGACGAGCGCGAGAGCGTGCAGACGCTGCTCGCCAAGTCGCGCCGCGGCATCTACGCGCGACTGCTCGACGAGCAGATCCCGCACGACGCCACGGTGCTCGAAGTGGGCTGCGGCACGGGCCAGTTGTCGAACTTCCTCGGCATCGGCGCCCGGCGCGTGACCGGCGCCGACCTGTGCCTGAACTCGCTGCGCCTGGCGGAGGGCTTCCGCTCGTCGCAGGGCCTCGACAACGTGCGCTTCGTGCAGATGAACCTGTTCAAGCCGGCCTTCGCGCCGGCCTCGTTCGACGTCGTCATGTGCAACGGCGTGCTGCACCACACCGCCGACCCCTACGGGGGCTTCGTCGGCATCTCCAAGCTCGTCAAGCCGGGTGGACACATCGTCATCGGCCTCTACAACCAGTACGGCCGGCTGCTGCTCGACGCGCGCCGCAAGGTGTTCCAGGCGACGGGCGGACGCATGCGCTGGATCGACGGCTACATCCGCACGACGAAGATGTCGCGCGACAAGCAGGAGTCGTGGTTCAACGACCAGTACCGCCATCCGCACGAATCGAAGCACACGATGGGCGAGGTGCTCGAGTGGTTCGACAAGAACGGCTTCGACTTCGTGCACGGCGTCCCGCCGCTCGTGCCGTGGGACGACTTCACCACGGAGGAGCGCCTGTTCGAGCCCGCGTCGTCCGGCACCGCGCTCGACCGAGGCCTGGCGCAGGCGCGCATGATCATCAGCGGCTCGCGCGAAGGCGGCTTCTACATCATGATCGGGAAGAAGCGAGGCGGCGCGTGACCATCCTCCCCTGGAACGCCACTGCGCGCCAACTGCGCCAGTTCGCTCTCTTCGCGCCTGCGGGCTTCGCCGCCATCGGGTGGATGGCCCACCGCTTCGGCGCGCCGTGGAGCACCTTCTGGATCCTCGTCGGCGTCGGCGTCGTCTTGCTCGTCGCGGGGCTCGCGCGTCCGACCCTGCTGCGCCCGGTCTGGATCCTCTCGTTGATGATCGCGATGCCCATCGGCTTCGTGGTCACCACCGTGGCGATGGCGGCGGTGTACTACCTCGTCATCACGCCCATCGGGCTGGTGTTCCGCCTGGGCGGCCGCGACGCCCTGGGACTGAAGACGCGCGGTTGGACGAAGGTTGCCGGGCCCGACGATCCGGGCGCGTACTACCGGCAATCCTGAGCCGATGCGCTCATTTGGCGCCGATGCGGCGCCACATCCACGCGGGCAGCGGCAGCTCCCCCGCCTCCACCACGCCGTCGCCATCGAGGTCCCAACGCGCGCGGAAGCCGTCGGCGAGCACATCCACGCCGTTGTCCGCCATGCGATCGAGGCGCGCGCGGAACTCCACTTCCGACACGCTCTGGTCCCGATCGTCGTCGAGCGCGAGCAAGAGGTCGCGCCGCTCGCCGAGCTCGCGCCTCGTCATGCGCTCGTCCTTGTCGCCATCGAACAAGGCGTAGTGGCGCTCCTTGCCGCCGTCGGGCGGCATGGGGACGGCCTCGGCGCGCCGCGTCGGCCATTCGACCTGGCCAAGCGCTTGCGAACCCGCGCGGTCCTGCGTCGAGCCGCGCACATAGGGCAAGCGCACCTTGCCGTCGCGATCGGCGTCGAGCACGCCCCATTCCTCGTCGGGGATGCGCGTCTCGCCACGCGAGAGCTTGCCGTCGCCGTCGGTGTCCAGTTTCTTGAACGCCGCCTTGGCGCGCGCATCCAGCCAGCGCAACTCGCGCCATTCGCCGGGGGCGCGCGAAGCCTCGGACATGCTCAAGCCGCCGGATGCATCCAGATCCAGCGCCGCGAACCAAGCCCGTTGCGCCTCGTCCTTCGACAACGAACCATCCTCGTCGGCATCGTGCGCCAGTGGATCGACGCGATCGAGCAGCTTGGCCAGGTCCCCATCCGGACCGAGGCGCGAACGCACGACGATGGCCGGCGCGATTTCGACCCGCGTGCGATCGCCCCGCGCGCGCAGCACATCGGCGGCGTGCTCGCCGAACGAGACGCGACCGTCCCCGTCGGCATCCAACGCCGCAAGCGCGCCGGAGAGTTCTTCGGCCTCGAGGAAGCCCGAGCGGTCGCGGTCGAGGCGCAGGTGCTCGGCGCGCGCCGCCATCGCCGGCATGGACGCGGGCGGAGGAAGGCGTCCGAACAAGGCCTCGGCCGGCACGTCGAGCAGGCGCTCGATCTCCGCCAGCCGCAGCCAACGCGAGCCCTCGTGGCTGACGTCCTTCAACGGGCGCCCGGACTCGTCGATCGTCTTGTCGAGCGGGAACGCCTCCACCACCGCCGCGTAGGCGTCGCGCAACCCGGCCACCGGGCCGACCAGTTGCGGCGCGGCGCTGGTGCTGGCGTCGAGCGCCACGACGCCGTCGGAGCCGCAAGCGAGCAGCATCGTCTGCAGGAAGGGCGGGTTGTAGAGATTCGCCAAGACGAGCAGCTCGCCGCTGCCGCCTGCGCCGGCGAGCCCGACCCGCCGCGCGCGATCGCCCTCGCTCACGTCGTAGATGAGCACGCGCGAGGTCGTGGCGTCGCCGCCGCGCTCCTCGAGCACGTAGGCGTAGTCGCGCTCGGTCGTGCGCGTGCCGCCTTGGCGGTCCGCCAGGTCGACCTTGGGCTGCATCACGACCGAGCGCCAACTCGTGGTCGAGTTGTCCGGCGCGCGCCGCGCCTCGCCAAGGCGTCGCGGCCGCGTGGGCTCGGTGGCGTCCACCAGCACGAGTCCATGCCGCTCGTCGACGCACGCCACCAGCCTGCGCGCCGTGCTGCGCCCACCGGCCTTGGGACGCGACGGCTGGAACGCCACATCGAGGTCGATGATGCGCGCCACGTCCTCCGGAGGCGCGAGCGGCAAGCCGCCGACCACGCGCGGCGCGATGGGCGAGCGCACGTCGAAGATCCACAGTCCGCCGGCGCCGTCGGCGACGTAGGCGTGCGGCCAGCGCACCTCGACCGCGTGCGCATCCACCGTCGGCGCGCGGCCAAGCAGCACGGGCTGCGCGGGCGTCGACACGTCGAGGATGGCGAGTCCCCCGGGTCCATCGGCCACGTACAGCCGGTCGCCCGCGAGGTCGAGCCCGCGCGGCCGCGCCAGCGCCACGAAGCCCGCGATGCGCGGCGCGCGCGGATCGCGCACGTCGATGGCATGCACGCCGCGCGAGCCTTCGCTGGCGTACAACCAGCGTCCCTCGCCTTGCAGCGGATCGCAATCGAGCGCGAGGTCCACCACGTCCGGCAGCACGAGTTTCGACAGCGCCGCCGAACCTGCGATGCGCGTGCGGTCGAGCGCCACCGCCTCGATGCCGCGCCGATCGGCCACCCACATCATTTGCCGCGCCAATTCGAAGGCGCCGGAACCCGTGCCGTACACCTCGCCCGCGCGGTGGCAATCGACGCAGCTGCGGCCTTCCTTGCGCGTCGTGTGCATCTGGTGGTGGATCATCGTCATGCCCGACAACCCGGCCTGGGTCACGGGCAGTTGCTGGTCGACCACCCGCTCGCCCTTGGCGTCCGTGAACGAACCCATCGTCGAGAACCCGGTCAGGTACGGCGCGACGCGCCCCTCCTCGTCGAGCCCGAGGTACAAGCTCTTCCAGGTGGCGAAGACCTTCTCCTGCGTCGTCACGCGACCCGGCGTGCGCCTGCCCGTCAGCAGATCGAGCTGCGTCAGCGACTCGTTGCGGTCGAAGTGGAACCCTAGGAAGTTCGGGTTCCACGCGTTGTGGCAGGCGTGGCAGGTCATGCCCGCGTGGTGGGCGTTCATGGCCGCGGCGGCCTTCGCGCTGTAGTCCTCGTGCGCGGGATCGACGAGGTGCGCCACCTGCACGACATCGTGCTCCTTGCCGTCGACCTTCGAGGTCAGGATCACCGCCTCGCCTTCGCGGCGCAGGTGCTGGAGCGGCGTGCCGCGCCGCGTCTTCAGGCTCGCCGGCGTGTCGAAGTCGCCGTGGCAATCGCGGCAGTCGATCTCCACCGCCTGTTCCATGTGCCCGACGAGCCGCCCGTCGCCCATGATGTCGTTCTGCGTGTGGCAGTCGACGCAGTGCATGCCGCGCTGGTGGTGCGCGTCCGGCGGCAGGACCGCCGGATCCTGCAGGAAGTACTGGCGGTGCGACAACTTGTCGGTCGTGCCCGGGATGTCGGGCCCCGCCGGCGCACCGGGCGGCAGGGCCGCGAGGCCGCGGAAGTTCATGCCGATGGTCGCGTCGCCCCAGTGGCAACTCGTGCATGTCTCCGTCGGCGCCGCGCGCACCATCGCGTGCCGCAGCGGATGGCCGGGCTCCGCGCGGTCGATCGTGCGGTCGCGCGAACGCGACAAGCCGTCGTGCGCGTACGGCACATGGCATGCGGCGCAACCCTCGCCGCGGTACTCGCCGTCGAAGCCCACGCGCCCGCGCACCGCGCGGCCTTCCGACCACAGGTGGCACTGCAGGCACTCCTTGCGCGTCAAGTCGCCGAAGTGCGCGGCCAGGTCCTCGGGGCTCTTCGGGGCCTTGAACTCCGGCACCTGCGGCAGGAAGTCGACCACGCCGCCCGCCGCACCCGCGCGCGTCGGGAACACGGCGTACGCCCCGCCCTTCTTCTTCAACGCGCCCGTCTCGTAGTACCCGTCGCTCAGGTGCCCGGCCGTCGTGCCGTGCAAGCTGGTGCGCAAGTGCTCCAACGCGTCCGCGTGGCATCCGCCGCACGTCTGGTCCACGACGCGCAAGTCCATCGGGTTCTCGAAGCGGCGCCGCGCGAGATCCGCGTCCAGCGGGGCGACGCGCTCGTCCTCGCCGCGCGAAGCGCGACCGGCCACGTGCGCCGCCTCCTTGGTGGTGGCGGTCGGGTCGCCGCCGTGGCAATCGACGCACGACAGCGGCGCGGCCGGATGCATGTCCTCGATCCCGGAATGGCAGGCCAGGCAACCTTGCGCGGGCGCGGTGTCCTGCGCGGCGGCGAAGGCGTGCTTGTCCAATCCAGTGGACAACCCGCCGTCCATGGCCGCCGCGAGGCACAGGCTCGCCGCCGCCAGCCACGCCGCGGCGACGCCCAGAGTCGCCCGTCGCGGCGCCGCGCCGTCGGCGCGCATGTCGAGCAGGGCGTCCACGCCTCAGGCGCGCAGCTGCGGCAGCTTGCGGCCGCCGCGCCCCTTGGCTCCCAAGAGGTCGCAGACGGTGGACGCGACATCGACCACGCCGACCTCGTCCTTGACCACCGCGCCGCGTCGCAGCCCCGGACCGGCGCACAGGCAAGTGACATGGTTCAAGTCGTCGCTGCCATCGCCATGGTCGAGCCCGCGCCGCGAGTTCAAGTCGCGGTCGCGCCCGAACTCCGGCACGACGACCAAGGTCGTCGTCGCGGCCAGCTCCGCGTCGGACTGGATGGCGGTCCACAACTCGCCGATGGCCGCGTCGTTCCTGCGCACGACCTCGACATAGCCCCCGTAGTTGCCGTGCGCCATGTCGGCCTCCTGCAAGACGACCGCCGTCAACCTGGGCTTGAACAAGCTCACGAGGTTGCGCGCCAGCCGCAGCGCCTTGGCATCGGCGGCGTTCGCGCCCGTCATTTCGGCGGTCCCGCGCGTCAGCTCCGACAGGATCCACTGCTCGACGCGCTCGCTGGCGGCGATGCGCCGCTCGGCCTCCGCCCCGCCGCCCGAGATCGAGCGCCGCAACTGCGCCACGGCCTCCTTCTCGCCCGCCGGCCACTCGCGCGGCCGGCCGTACTTCTCCAGCAGGCCCTTGAACTCGCGGTTGAAGACACCGTCGCCGTCGAGCGTCGTCGCGCCGTAGCGCGCGCCGTAGTCGGGATGCAGCCCGTGGCTGTAGTTCACCTGCTGAGCGCCGCCCGCCGTCGTGATCCACGCCTCGGAGGCGGGCAACGCCAGTTCCTTGCGCACGAGCTCGAACACCGTCGGCTGGTCGCCGCGCGAGTTCTCGCGGATGCCGCGTTGCTCCGCGACGCCGGTGAAGATCGACAGCGCGGCGCCGTAGTGCCCGAGGTTCGCCGAGCGCGCGCGCGTGTACAGCACGCCCGCGTCGGCGATGCGCTTGAGGTTCGGGATGTTGTCGAGCTTGCCGAAGGTCTCCTTCGTGCGCACTCCACCGGCGAAGGCCACCAGCACGACGCGCGCAGGCGCCTTGGCGACCGTGGATGCCGCGGCGCCCTGCGCCGGTCGAGCTTGCGCCACGCCCGCGAGCCAGGTCGCCGCCGCGCCGCAAGCCGCGCCCAGCGCCGCGTGCCGCAGCAGTTCGCGCCGGTCCAACGCCGCGCGGGCGATCCGCGCGCGCTCGTCGGGCTCGACCGCCGCACCTTGTTCGTCCGTTCGCACGCGCGCCTCCATCAGTTGCTCGTCGCCTCCGCGCTCGTCACCAGCGCGAACAACACGGTCTCGACGCGACACTCGGGACGCGCCAGCGCCTCGAGCACGCCCGCCAGTTCGTCCTCGCGCGGCTCGCGCCCGAGGACCTCGAGCCAACGCGCGCGCACCCACGCCGCCTTGTCTGCCCCCGGCGCCTCGATGCGCGCCTTGCCGCCGTCGAGCAGGAGCCGCGCCATCACGGCGCGCAGCGGCGCGGGATCCGCCAACGCGTCCAACGCCTGACGCATCGGCTCCAACTCCTCGCGCGCCGGTTCGCGTCCGGCGAGATCCACATGCAGCGCGCGCACCCACGCGCGGTTCGACAACGGACGCCGCTCGGCGAAGCGCTTCTCCAGCGACGCGCCCGACAACCACTCGCGCACGAGCAGCGGGTACTCGCGCGCGTCCTTGGCGAAGCGCCGCGCGTGGGCCGCCAACAGGCGCGGATCCGCGGCATGGTGCGCCACGCGCAGATGTTCGCGCGCCAAGTAGTGCCGCGCGAACTCCTCGCTCGCCACCGCCAGCTTGACCACATCGCTCTGCGAGCGCCCCGCGCCGCCGAGGAAGCGCGCCTCCGCGCCCTCGTACATCTTCTTGCCGAGCTCGAGCTCGCGCCGCTGCTTGGCGACCTCGAGTCCGCACAACTGCTCCATGACCACGGTCACGAAGGTGTCGGCGCCCGGGTTGCGCTGGTCGAAGCTGGGCGCGAGCGCGATGCGATGCACCGCCTCGCGCGCATCCAGCTCGCCCGCCTCCAATTCGTCCGGCAGGCGCAGCACGCCCTCGCCGCGCGGCGCGAACTGGTCGACCAGCAGGAAGTACCACAGTTGCTCGTCGAGCCATTGGGCCCAGAACCCGCGCGACGCGACGATGGCCTCCACGACCTCGTCGGCCGCGCCGTCCGTCCAACGCGCGCGCTCCTCGGCGAGCGGCGGGCGGCCCAAGAGGTCGAGGCACAAGCGCCGCAACTCGCCCGCCGACAAGCGCCGCGTTGCAGCCGCCACGGCGGCGCCCTGAGCGGGGATGTCCTGCGCGGGAACCGCCTGCGTGGCGACGGCCTGCGAAACGCCACCCTGCGACGCCTCGCGAATCGTCCCTGCCACGCGCCCAGGATGCATGGGCTTGTGCATGGGCATGTGCATGGGCGTGTACATGGGCTTGAAGATACCCGCCTCGCGCGTGGCGCGCAGGTTCCGCGTCCACGCCGCGCGCAGGGGCGCACGATCTTGGCGCACGGTCTTCCTGCACCGTGGCTGACGCAGCTCGGACCAAGCCAAGCAAGTGGACGCCACGCCGAGCAGGCGGACACCTCTCCACTCTGGACAGAGAGGCGGCGCCCCGTCCGCACGGAACGCCGCCTCGCCAAGGACTCCACCCGACCAGCCGGGCGCGCGTGCCGCGCGCGCTCGACCGGGGTGGGAGCCACCACAGCTCTCGCGGGGTCTCTAGCCCGACCCGCGCTGGATTTCAGGACGCGCCGCGCCTTTGGCGGGGCTCGACTCCGCGCCAGCCGGGCGCAGGTTCGGACCGCGCCCGCGCGGGTTTGGCCCGCACCTGCCCGCGCTCAGTCTAGGTCAGTTCAAGTACGGGTCCGCGACCCGCTCGAGGTCCTCGGTCTTCAACTTGTCCATGGCGCGCAGTTGGATCTGCCGCACGCGCTCGAGGCTGACGCCCAACTTGGCCGCCACCTCGGACAACGTGTACTCGCGCCCCAGCCCGATGCCGAACCGCATGCGCACGACGGTCTGCTCGCGCTCCGACAGGTTCGCCAAGGCCGCCTCGATGCCGCTCGCGAGCGACACATCCTCCAACTCGGGTCGGTACGGATCGCCGGTGTCGCCGGCCAGCCGGTCGCGCAACGCCGCCTCCTCCGTGCCAGCCAAGGGCGCGTCGATCGAGGTCGTGCTGCGCGACGAATCGAGCACCGTCTCGACCACGCTCTCGGCGAGCCCGGTGGCCTTGGCCAGCGCCGCCACCGAAGCATCGCCGTCCTTCAACCTCTCCTGCGCGGCCCACACATGCCGCTGCGCCTTCTGCAGGTACACGGGCAAGCGCACGGTCGTCGTGCAGTTGTACAGGTAGCTGCGGAAGGCCTGGTTCAGCCAGTGGACCGCGTACGTGCGGAACAGCAAGCCGCGCTGCCACTCGAACCCGTCGACGGCGCGGTACAGCGCCGCCGAGCCTTCCTGCATCAAGTCGAGCCGCCCGGCGCTCGTGTGCGCGTAACGCTCGACATTGATGAGCACGAGGTACAGGTTGCGCTCGACGAGTTCCGTGCGCAGGGCGTGCAGTTCCGCCCAACGCCGGCACACGGTCTTGTGGCGCATGCAGTCGTAGCCTTGGCCGAGGAAGGCGCTGGGCGCCGACGCGGCGCCGCCTTCGACCGCCACGGGCTTGAGCCCCGCGGCCTTGACGGCGTTGGCGAGGCGCACCCGCGCGAAGTCGATGCGCCGCGCCAGCCGGAACTCGTCCTCGCGCTCGAGGATGACGATCTGGTCCACCTCGTGGCGGAACTGGGTCTCGGCGCTCTGCACCTTGCCCAAATCCGCGCGCGACAGGCGGCGACGCCACGTCTGCGGGTCGACGATCTCGAGATCGCGCCCGGCGCGATCGCATGCCGCCGCGTACTTGGCGAGTTCCTTGTCCCACGCCTCCGGCGCGAGCGCCAAGGCGTCCAAGCGCTGGTCGACCTCGGCGTTCGTGAGCAACATGGGCACCTGCGGCTTGGCTGCGGCGGTCGACCGCGACGAGTCAGGCTTGTTCGCCACCACGCGCGGCGCCGCGGGCGTCACGCGCGCGCGCTTGCCCGCCGACGCGGGCTTCGCCTGCGACGGCGCGGCGACCGGAACCACCGTGTTCGCACCGCGCGCCCGCTTGCGCCCGCGCCCGCCCTGTTCGGCGGGGCGTGCGGCCTTGGCGGGCAAGCGCTGGCGTTGGTTCGATCGCTTCGTGTTGTTCGGGCGCTTCATGGTGTCCCTCTCGTGGTGGTCGGACCCGCGGGTAGGCGGATCCGGTGGTGTGCGTGGTGGTGGGCGTCGCGCTGGGCGGAAGGGCTCGGGCGGAAGGGCTTGGGCGGAACTGGTCGGGCGTATGGGCTGGGTGGTGGGTGGTGTTTCGTTCGGGTGGTCTCGCACCCGGGTCAGTCCCGGACGAGCCGTGCTGCGCGCATCGGTTGGTTTGGGCCGACAGCGCCCATCTCCCTAGGTACGCAGCAAACTCTTCCGTGCGCGTAAGATTTCGCTGCCAAGCCGCCGGGCGGCTCACACAAGTCTCTTCCTTTCAT
>JBKDQQ010000034.1:0-3596 GCA_046341775.1 Planctomycetia bacterium | reverse complement strand
GCGCGCGGCGAGCAAGGGCAGCAAGCGCTCGACCTGTTCGTCCTGCGCGCCGGCGCCGCGCCCATCGACGCGCACCAGCCTCTGCCGGTGCAAGAGCGACACGAGCAGGCGCGGCTGGTCGACCCGCCGTCCGCGCGCCGCCGGATCGCCGCGCGTCTCGACGACGACCTCGGAACGGCGCGGTTCGACGAGGCCGAACAGCGGCAGCACCTCGACGCGCACCAACTCGCGCTCCTCGCGCCCTCGCTCGTCGCCGACGCGCGACAACTGGTGCAGCCCCGACTCCGCGGCCAACAAGGCCCACGCGCCCGGTCCGGACACCACGAGCGCCGCCGACTCCGCCGGCAGGCCGCAGCGATCGTCGAGCACTTCCACTTGGTAGCGATGGCGCTCGGTCCAGCCGAGGTACATCTGCGCCAGGCGCTCGACGGCGCCGAGCGCCGACTCGCGCGGCCGCACGAGTTGCAGTACGAGCACGGCATCGCCCAGTTCGCGCGGGTCCATGGTGTCGAGCAGGAAGCGCAAGCGCGCCGCCTCCTCCTCGAGCTCGACCAGGCGATCCAGCGTGCGGGCGCGCTCGCGCGACTCCTGGGCGCGCAGGGCCCATTCCGCGAAGCCGCGCGCTGCGTGCTGGAAGTGCTCCAAGGACTCCAGCAGCGAGTCGATCTTGTGCAGCTCGTCGAGGCGTCGCAGCGCCGCGACGCGATCGTCCCAGAAGCCCGGTTCGCCCGAGGCCTCGAACAAGGCGCTGCGACGCTCGCGCCAGGCCTCGGCCGCATCGACCAGGTCGTCGCCCTCCGCGGCGAGGCGCCCGGCACGCTCGCGCAAGGCGCGCTCCTCGCGTTCCAAGCGGCGCGGCGCGGCCTCCACCGGCCCGTCCGATGCCGCCTCGGGACCGACGATCTCGAGCGCGCATCCGTCGCCCCGGCGGCGCAAGCTCACGAGCGAGCCCGTCGGCACCTCGCCCTGCGCCACGGCGCGGGCCAGCGGCAGCAGGACGAGCCGTTCGACTGTGCGCTTCAGGGGACGGGCGCCGAAGGCGGGCGACCAACCCTGCTCGACGAGCAGGGCCACCAGCGCCGGATCGACGTCGATGGCCAAGGCGCGCCGCGGCACGCCGCTGCGCTCGAACACCGCGGCCAGCTCGCGCCGCGCGATGCGCTCGGCCGTGTCGCGGGACAGCGGCTGGAACTGCACGATCTTGTCGAGCCGGTTGAGGAACTCGGGTCGGAAGAAGGCGCGCAACTGCGACAAGACCATCGTCGCGTCGGGCGGCGGCGGCACGCTGCCGCCGAATCCCAGGCGCGCCTCGGTCGGCACCGCCGAGCCGAGATTCGAAGTCAGGATGATGATCGTGCCGCGCAGGTTCGTCGTGCGTCCGCCGGCGTCGGTCAGGCGTCCCGCGTCGAACATCTGCAGGCAGGCGTCGAACACGCTTTGGTGCGCCTTCTCGATCTCGTCGAGCAGGAGGACCGAGAACGGGCGCTCGCGCACGAAGCTCGTCAAGGTGCCCGGGGCGCGGCCGGAGCCCGTCAGGCGCTCGAGCGCCTCCCAGGTCGCGTACTCGCTCATGTCGAAGCGCAGCATGCGCGCCGGATCGCCGAAGATGAGCTCCGCCAGCGCGCGCGCCAACTCGGTCTTGCCGACGCCGGTCGGCCCGACGAACAAGTACACCCCCAAGGGCCGCAGCGGATCGCACAGGCCGGCCTTGACCAGGGCGACGAGGTCGAGCAACGCGTCGACCGCCTCGGGTTGGCCCATGACGCGCGACTCGAGGAAGCGCCGCACGCTGGAGAGATCGAGCGGCCGGTCGTCGTCGAGGAAGTCGACGGGCAGGCCGGTCGAGGCGGCCACCGCCTGCAGCAAGTCGCGGGGCGAGGGCTCGCGCTCGGGACACGCCGCCAAGGCGCCACGCACGAGTCCGACCGCGCGACCAGGGGCGGCGGTGTGGCCGAGGTGCAAGTCCGCGAGTTCGCAGGCGCGCTCGAGCCACGACTCCGGCACCGCGCGCCCCGCGTCGCGCGCCACGGCGCGCACGATGGCGAGCGTGCGCGCGCGATCGGCCACGGGCACGTCGATGTCGAGCAGCGCTCCGCGCAAGGCGCCTAGCGGGCGCGACGAGGCGCGCAGTCGCTCGGGGGTGGTCTCGCCGAGGACGGCCACGCGTCCATTGGCCACGTGGGGCGCCAGGGCGCTGGCCACGTTCTGCACGTCGTCCGTGGCGCGCCCGGCATCCACGAGTTCATGGATGTCGGGGATGTAGAGCAGGATGCGCGGCGAGGACGAGGCCCACTTGACCAATTCCGCCAGGCGCGTCTGCCACTCGCCCAAGTACTTCGTCTCCACCACGAAATCGCTGGGCTGCATGCGCAGGATCACCCAACCGCGCGCGTCCAGGCGTCGCGCGAGTTCCCCGACGATCGCCGTCTTGCCCACGCCCGGCTCCCCCACGAGCAGGGACGAACGCGACGAGGAGGACGAGGCGAGGCGCGCCTCGAGAGCGGCGAGCACCGACTCGACCTCGAAGGCGCGCGCGAGCTTGCCGGCCTCGAGATCGACGCGCAGGTCGTGGCCCATGTCCGGTGGAACGGGCCGCACGGGCGGAGGCGCGGCGGCAGGCACAGGTTCGGACTCGGGCTCGGGGTCCGGATCCGGCGGAGCGCTGTCGGAAACCTCCAGCTGCTCGGGAGCGGATGTCTCGGAGTGGCGGAAGAATCGCGCGCAACGCGGCAGAAACTCCTGATGGTACGTTTCGAGATTCGCGTAGTGGGCGAGTCCTACGCTGTAGTCGAGTTCCCTGGTGCCCGATTGCAGATCGAGCCCGTCAGGGTCGGGCATGTGGAGACGCAGCAGCTGTTCGATCGCAAAGAAGACGGCGACGATGCCCGGCATTTCCCGCTCGCGCCTGAGGGCGCCGACCAGGCGGAAAATTGGATCCAGGTCATCCTTTTTCCCGAATCCCAAGGTCGCGAGCGCCAAGGCAGCCGCCGCTCGGACATTTGAAACCGGGTCATGGTCCAGCAACGCTTCCAATTCGTCCCTCAGCGCCTCGCGACGATGCGTGCAATGCGTGGCGGCTTGACGCACGGACGCATCCGAGTCGTAGAGCAGCGTGCGCACCGGAACCAGCGCCTCGAGGTCATGAAGCTTCATCAGACTGCATAGGTGGACGCGCACGAGTGCATGCGGATCGAGCGCGCCGCCGAGCAGGCACTCGCGCGACTCGGCCTCTGGACGCAAGGCGCACGCCGACAACACGGCCGCGCGCACCGAAGGGCTGGGATGGCGGGCCAATTCCAGCACCTCGCCCGTTGGACGCTGAGGCGAGGCCAATTCCGCCACGAGCGAGGCGAAGGACAAACTGACCGCGATGGTCTTGGCGTCGTCGTCCTTGACGACTTGCTGGACGAGCCGCGCGAGCTTCTGGTCCATGGCCTCAGCCGAACTGGATGCCCTGCGCCAAGGGCAGGGCCGTCGACCAGTTGACGGTGTTCGTCTGGCGGCGCATGTAGGCCTTCCAGCTGTCGCTGCCCGACTCGCGGCCGCCGCCGGTCTCCTTCTCGCCGCCGAAGGCTCCGCCGATCTCGGCGCCGCTC
>JBKDQQ010000033.1:0-22179 GCA_046341775.1 Planctomycetia bacterium | reverse complement strand
ACGCGGCGCCGATGAAGAAGGCGACGCCGAGGAGCGCGCGCAGCACGACCACCAGGGTGCTCTGTTCCATGCGAGGTGCGTTGTCCGCGAAGCGCCACCGCCCCGCAAGCATCTTGGCCGCGAAATCGAGCCGGCGACCGCCTCAGCGGAGCCAGCCGCGGACGAGGGGCGCGGTGGCCGGGGCGGGAGCGAGGACCGTCGCGCTCGTCAACAATGCTTGACACTCGGCGAGTCCGCGGCCGCCGCGATGGTGGATCTCGCACAGCGTCTCGCCGGCCTTGGCGGCTTCGCCCGCCACGCGGCGCCAGACGAGCCCCACGGCCGGGTCGATGGCGTCGTCGATGCGCAGGCGGCCGCCACCCAGCGCCGCGGCGGCGAGGCCGACATTCCGCACGTTCGGGAAGGAAAGGATGCCGTCGCGCGACGCGCGGAACGGCTCGACCGCAGGAGCGCGCGGCAGCAGTTCGGGCCGCGCGACGATGCGCGGATCGCCGCCCTGCGCCTTGACCACCACCTCGAACACGGTGCGCGCGTGGCCGTCGTCGAGCACACGCGCGATGCGCGCACGGCCCTCGTCCGGCGAGGCGGCCACGCCCGCGAGATGCAGCAGCTCGCCGCCTTGCGCCAGCACGAGTTCGCGCAGGTCGGGCGGGCCGCCGCCCGACAGGCACTCGATCGCCTCCACGACCTCGAGGGCGTGCCCCACCGCGCGACCGAGGGGCCTGTCCATGGCGGTCAGGACCACGCTGCAACGCAGGCCGCACGAACGGGCGATGCCCAGCATCGTGCGCGCGAGGCGCTCGCCGTCCGCCGGATCCGGCAGGAACGCGCCGCTGCCGTGCTTGACGTCGAGCACCAGCGCGTCGAGGTCCTCGGCGAGCTTCTTGCTCATGATCGAGGACGCGATCAACGGCACCGCCTCGACGAGGCCGGTCGCGTCGCGCAGCGCGTAGAGCTTCTTGTCGGCCGGCACGAGGTGCTCCGTCTGCCCGGCGAAGACCAGCCCGCATTGGTCGAGCACGCGCGCGATCTCGTCCTCCGAGAGGCGCGTGGCGAAGCCGGGGATGGCTTCGAGCTTGTCGAGCGTGCCGCCCGTGTGGCCCAGTCCGCGGCCCGAGATCATCGGCACCGCGACGCCGCAGGCCGCGAGCGCCGGCGCCAGCGGCAGCGACACCTTGTCGCCCACGCCGCCGGTCGAGTGCTTGTCGACCTTGGGCTTCTTCACATGCGACAGGTCGAGGCGCGTGCCCGACTCGAGCATCGCGCGCGTCCAGGTCGCCAACTCGCGCTCGTCGAGCCCGCGCACGAAGATGGTCCCGAGCAGGCCTGCGGCGTGGTAGTCGAGCAGTTCGCCGCGCGTGTAGGCCCCGAGGAACCAGCGGATCTCCTCGTCGGACAGCGCCAGGCCGTCGCGCTTCTTCGTGGTCAGGTCGCGCAGTTGCATCAGGCGTGCGCCCAGGCGCCTCGACCGAGCGCCTCCGCCAGGAAGGACCGACCGAAGGGCGCGGGCGGCAAGCCGAAGGCGTCCTCGACCGTGGCGCCGATGTCGGCGAAGCTCGCGCGCGTGCCGAGGTCGGTTCCGCCAGCGACGCGCGCGCCGGCCACGAGGATCGGAATGTGTTCGCGCGTGTGGTCCGTGGTCTCGAGCTTGGTCGGATCGTTGCCGTGGTCGGCCGTCAGGATCACGAGGTCGTCGGGGTGCAGCGCCGCCGCGAAGGCGTTCCAGTCCGCGTCGAACTCCTCGAGTGCCCGGCGATATCCGCCCGGATCGCGCCGGTGCCCGTAGAGCATGTCGAAGTCGACCAGGTTGACGAACACGAAGCCGCGCTCGAGCGTGCGCGCGATCCCGGTCGTCGCGCGCATGCCGTCGCGGTTGCCCTCGGTGTGGATGCTCTCGTCCAGCCCTTGCGCGGCGAAGATGTCCTCGATCTTGCCCACGCCCACCACGCGCACGCCGGCCTTCCTCAAGCGCACGAGCGTCGTGTCCCGCGGCGGCGGCATCGACCAGTCGCGGCGGTTGTAGGTGCGCTGGAACGCGCCCGGCTCGCCCACGAACGGCCGCGCGATGACGCGGCCCACGCCGAAGGGATCGAGGATCTCGCGCGCGATCCGGCAGCATTCGTACAGCCGCTCGAGCCCGAAGTGCGTCTCGTGCGCCGCGATCTGGAACACGCTGTCGGCCGAGGTGTAGACGATCGGCTTGCCGCTCGCGATGTGCTCGACGCCGAGGCGCGCGATGATCTCCGTGCCGGACGCGGCCGTGTTGCCGAGGATCCCCGGCACCCCTGTGCGCGCCACGAACGCATCGATGATCGAGGCCGGGAACCCGCCCGCGAAGACGGGGAAGGCGCGCTCGAGCGGGCAACCCATCATCTCCCAGTGCCCGGTCGAGGTGTCCTTGCCGGGCGAAGCTTCGCGCGCGCGACCGAAGGCGCCCTTGGGTCGCGCGGGGCGCGGCAGCGACGACACGCCGGGCACGCAGCCGAGCCCGAGCTCGACGAGGTTGGGCGCGCGCAGGCCGCCTGCCGCCGCGACGAGGTGGTCGAGCGTGTGCGCGCCCGCGTCGCCGAACTGGTCGGCATCCGGCAGCGCTCCCACGCCAAGGGAGTCGAGGACGATCACGAAGACCCGCATCGCCACCAAGGTTAGCGTCTCCGCCGGGCCGATGCGGAGCCGCGAACTCGCCCGTGGCGCGAATCGACCTGCGCGAGCTATCGGTCGCGACGCACCCTATTGAACGCAACCACCCGCACGCTCGGCGGTTTCGGGATGTACGCTTCCACCGTGGCGCTGGAGAGTCGGCGGTTCCTCGATTGGACGCAGCGCCCCCGGACGGTGCGCGGTGCCCGGACCGGAACTCGGTGCAGCGACAGGAGACGGAGACGATCCATGCGGAACACCCTGCTGCTCGCCCTCCTACCCTTGGCGTTGGCGCCCGCGGCCGCGAGCCAAGGCGCCCCGACCTTCAACGACCTCGTGATCGGACAGGCGCCGCTCGACGCAGGCGGTTCGGTGGCGGTGCGCATGGACCTGCGTATCCCCGCCGGAGCCTCGGGCCCGGTGCCGGTGGTGCTGTGGATCCACGGCGGCGGCTGGCAGAGCGGCGACCACGACAGCCTGCCGGTGTTCGTGCAGCCCCTGCTCTCGAGCGGCATCGCGGTCGCGACCGTCGACTATCGCCTCAGCTCGGAGGCGATCTTCCCGGCGCAGATCGAGGACGTGAAGGGCGCGGTGCGCTTCCTGCGCGCGAACGCGGCGACCTTCGGGATCGATGCTGCGCGCATCGGATGCTGGGGCTCGTCGGCGGGTGGACACCTCTCGGCGTTGCTGGCGACCTCCGGCGGCGTCGCGGGCTGCGAGGGATCGACGGGCGGGAACCTCGACCAGCCGAGCACCGTGCTCGCGGCGGTCGACTACTTCGGTCCGACCGACATCGTGCAGATGAACCCCGACGTGACGAATCCGCCGGGCAGCACGACGAATCACGACGCGCCCGGCTCGGCCGAGTCGCGGCTGATCGGGTACGACGGGACGGGCGAGGGCATCGGCGTCCTGCGCGCGAACCTCGCGAACCCCAACGCGCCGTTCCCGGCGCTCGCCGCGCTGGCGAACCTCCTGAACCCGATCACGCACATCGACGCGAACGACCCGCCCTTGTACGTGGCGCACGGCGAGCTCGACACGACCGTGCCCCGCAACCAGAGCGTGCGGCTCGTCGCCGCGCTGGTCGCCGCGAATGTCGAGCACGCGTGGCGCTCCGTCCCCTCGGCCGGACACGGCGCGCTGGGGAATGCGATCGACGCCGAGGCGCGCGCGTTCCTCGTGCCGCGACTCGGCGACTGCAACGGCAACGGACTCCTCGACGATGTCGACGTCGCGAACGGCGCGCTCGACTCGGACGGCGACGGATTGCTCGACGCGTGCGAGACGGGCGCCGGCACGCCGGTGTGCTTCGGCGACGGCGCGGGCGCCGCGTGCCCGTGCGGGAACACGAGTCCGCCGGGGGCCGCCGCTGGTTGCCGCAACTCGCTGGGCGTCGGTGCGCGCCTCGTCGCGGTGGGCACGGCGAGCCTGGCGCAGGACACGTTGTCGCTGGTCGGCGACGGGATGCCCGACAGCTCGGCGCTCTACTTCCAAGGTTCGTCCGTGCTCGGCACGGGCGGCATCGGCCAGTCCTTCGGCGACGGCTTGCGCTGCGCCGGCGGCTTCGTCGTGCGCCTGCGCACCACGACCAACGCAGGCGGCGGATCCTTCCATCCCGGACCGGGCGATCCGCCGATCTCTGTGCGTGGCGCGATCGCGGCGCCTGGAACGCGCTGGTACCAGGTCTGGTACCGCAACGCCGCGGGGTTCTGCACGCCCTCGACGTTCAACCTGTCGAACGCGGTGCGCGTCGACTGGTCGGGCTGATGATCGCCCTCGCGCCCGTGGACCGCATCAAGCGGACCTGCGTGCGCTCTTGCGCGAGTCCACCGCCGAAGATTGCCGGATCAGACGGTTGGAAGGCCGAAGCGAGGACTTGTCCAGCGGTTCGCGAAGCATGGCGATCCACCGCGGAGCTGCTCTCGTCGACGCTGCAACTGCAGGCGCCGGACTTCCGGCCGTGAGTCCGCTGTTCAAGGCGCTCGGCGCTCGCTTGCTCGCCGCCACCGGGTGCGTCGCCGGCGAAGCGCATCGGACGCGCACGCGCCTCGCGTGGAAGCCGCGCTGGATCGCGAGCCAGCTGGAGTCCAGGGTCGTGGGCTGAGCTTCATCGCGCACGAGCCCGGCAGGGTCCATTTGGCGTTCGCCGACCAACGCGCGCACATCATGTCCGTGCGGAATGACACGACGACCGGAGCGACTCGGGAAGCGACGGCTACCGCTGTCGTTCGAAGCCGCTCCCTGCCACCCGTCGCTCCGCCAGCAGCCGCCCCAGGGCCAACTTGCGGCGCCGTGCAACCGCTTGATCCGGCCCGCATGCCGCAGCACGCTGGAGTTCCTGATCGAGGACGGGCGCAGCATCCTGTTCGACATCGACGGGCACGGCGCCGACCATCGGCACCGGACGCCGCGCCTCCCGCAAGCCACCCCCCGCGCATGACCGACACTCTCGCACTGACCCGCCCGGACGACTGGCACCTGCACTTGCGCGATGGCGACGCGTTGGCCGCCGTGCTGCCCGACACCGCGCGTCAGTTCGCCCGCGCCATCGTCATGCCCAACCTCAAGCCGCCGGTGACCACCACCGCGCTCGCCGGCGCCTACCGCGAGCGCATCCTCGCCGCTCGGCCGATCGGCAGCGAGTTCGAGCCGCTGATGACGCTCTACCTGACCGACGCCACGCCGCCGGCGGAGATCGCCGCCGCCAAGGCCAGCGGCTTCGTGCAGGGAGTCAAGCTCTACCCGGCGGGCGCGACCACCAATTCCGACTCGGGCGTCACCGACATCCGCCGCACCGACGCCACGCTGGCCGAGATGGCGCGCCTCGGCCTGCCGCTGTTGATCCACGGCGAAGTGACCGACGCCGAGATCGATGTCTTCGACCGCGAGGCGGTGTTCATCGACCGCGTCCTCGGCCCGTTGCTCGAGCGCCATCCCACCTTGCGCGTGGTGTTCGAACACATCACCACGCGCGATGCCGCCCGCTTCGTGGCGCAGGCGGGATCGAACGTGGCCGCGACCATCACGGCGCACCATCTGCTCTACAACCGCAACGCGTTGTTCCAAGGCGGCATCCGTCCGCACAACTACTGCCTGCCGGTGCTCAAGCGCGAAGTGCACCGCGCGGCCCTGGTCGAAGCCGCCACATCAGGAAGCGCCAAGTTCTTCCTCGGCACCGACAGCGCTCCGCACGCCCGTCGCGCCAAGGAGACCGACTGCGGCTGCGCAGGCTGCTACACCGCGCTCAACGCGTTGGAGCTGTACGCCGAGGCCTTCGAGGCGGCCGGCGCGCTGGACCGGTTGGAGGGGTTCGCCAGCCACTTCGGGCCGGACTTCTATCGCCTGCCGCGCAATGCGGGGCGCGTGACACTGCGGCGCGAGGCCAGCGCGGTACCGGCCGACCTGCCCTACGGCCCGGGCGGCGACCGCCTCGTGCCGTTCCGCGCCGGGGAGACCCTGCGCTGGCGGCTGGTCTGATCCCTGGACTGATCCCTGGACTGATCATTGGCGCGGCGGCTCTGCCGCGAGACGACTCCAAGCCTGTGGGCCCATCACGCGACTAGGGCCGCCACCGGCCCAACGTGCCGGGATGGGTCCGCGCCAGAGCCAGATCCAGCGCCAGAGCCAGCGCCCACGAGCAACGGAAGAGGCGTGCGCGCCGCTACTTGCCCAGAGCCTTGTTGATGGTGGCGCGCACCTGGTTGTCCATGTCCTCGACCCACTCGGCGCCGAAGTCGCGCTCGAGCAGGTCGCGCTCGCTGAACTCGTAGCGCCCGGAGCGCGGGTCGAAGTCGAACTGGTAGTCGTGCTCGCTGCCGTCATCCTCCGTGACCATGACGAGGACGATGTGGTTGGGAGCGTCGAGTTCGACTCGGAAGGAGGCCATGGATGGTTCCGGGGGCGTCGGGCTGCGGGAGTGGCTGGTCGCGAGCAGAGTCTAGCCTGCCCGCATCGGACCGGACCCGGCCGGCGTAGGAATCCGAGTCCTGCGCAGGCTGCGGCGCGCAGCTGCGCCTCGCGCGGCGCGACCTTCCGCCCGGGAGCCGACCCGCGATCCCGCGTCTCCGTGTAGCCTCTAGACCATGCGCCACGCGCTCCTCCTCCTCGCCTCCGCGCTGCTCTCCGCCTGCACCACGTGGCGGCCGGTGGAGAGCTTCGACGGATGGACCTTGTACGCCCACGAGGACGTGCGCGCCGACCCCGAGCCGTGGGGCGCGGCCTACGAGCCGGCGCACGAAGTGGTCGAGGAGTTGTTCGGCCCGTTCGAACGCGACGTGCGCGTGCATGTGCTGCAGGAGGACGCGCCCACGCCGCTCGGCGACGAAGCCGTGCAGATGGTGCCGGGGATCGGCGCGGCGCGCGTGCGCGCCTGGCACACGCGCGGCGACGGCTTGTTCACCCCGCCTTCGGGCGTGTACGCCGGCACGCCCGACGCGGGCACGGCGGCGCACGAGTTGGTGCACGCGCGGCTGGCGGAGATCGATCCGCATCTCCCCTTGTGGTTCGAGGAGGGACTGGCTTGCGTCGTGGGCGACGGCATCCTCCACCAGGGCAAGTGGATCGTCGACGGGTACTCGTGCTGGCCGGTGCACGAGCTGCGCAACGAGAAGCTCGACGACGACGAGCTGAAGAAGCTCCTGCGCGTGCGCGCGGAGCGCGACACGGACGCGCGCGACAACGTGCTCGTGCACTTCATCGGATGGGCGATCGTGTTCGACCTGTTCCGCATGGAAGGCGGCTTGCGCCAAGACGAGTGGCGCGCGCGGTACAAGGACGGGATCGAGCTGCGCGAGGCGCGCGAACGCCTGAACCGGTCCATCTCGAGCGACATCGAGGCGGCGTGGCTGCAGCGACTGCAGCACGCCGACCCGCGCGTGCGCCTGGCGGCGTCCAAGGGCGTGTGGAAGCTCCAATCGCGCGACGCGCTCGAAGCGCTGGTCGACCGGCTGGAGCTCGAGCAGGACCCCGAGGTCAAGGCGAGCCTCGCGGTGAACGCGCTGTCGGCCGCCGGCGAGACGCGTTCGGGCCGCGAACTCGCGCGACGCATGTGGCGCCAGGTGTCGCCGGCGCTGCGCACGCTGGAGCTCCCGGATCCGGCCGAGACCAAGGCGTTGCGCGACCTGTACCGCTCCTTCCGCTGGAACGCGGATGTCTCGACGCGCCAAGCGCTCGAGGGCCTGCGGCGGTACTGGGCCGAGTAGGCGCCGCGCTTGCGTCGTGCGCGCGTCGGGCCCATGCTCGATGGGGATGGCTCCGTACGCGACGCAGTCCACGCCTCCCCCCGCGACCACGCTGGAGCGGCCGGCCGAGACCACGACGGACTCGGCGCGCGTGCTGGCGGGCTGGGACAAGGGCTTCGTGCTGCGCTCGCAGGATGGTCGCAACGAGCTGGCGATCCACGGGCTGCTGCAAGTGCGCGCGCGCGCCTTCGAAGGCGCGGACGACGCGCGCGACGACGACATCGACTTGGCGGCCATGCGGTTGGAGCTCGAAGGACGCCTCGATGGACGTTGGCTGTTCCTGCTCGAGCCGCGCTTCGACGCCTCGTCGACGAAGGTCGACGAGGCTTGGATCGGCGTCGACCTGGGCGAGTCGAGGAACCTGCGCGCGGGCCGCATCAAGGTGCCGCTCGGCATGGAGGAGATGCAGCCGCGCCGTTGGCGCGACTTCGTGCAGAAGTCGCTGCTCGCGCAGTTCGTGCCCGGCGAGGACCACGGCGTGGGCTGGTTCCAAGGAACGAAGACGACGCCGTGGCAGTGGGGCGCCACCGCCACGAACGGCACCGGCGGCGCCGAGCAGGACGACGCCAAGGAGCTCGCCGCGCGCGGCGTGTGGCGTCCATGGACGAGCGAGTCGCACGCCTTGCGCGGCCTGCAGTTCGCCCTCGGCGCGAGTTGGGGCTCGGGCGAGGCCGATCTCGGCGGGAAGGACCTCCTGAACGAGGCCGGCGTCGCCTTCGCCAGCCTCGACGACGAGGCGCGCCTCGATGGCGAACGACTGCGTCTCGACGCGGAGGTCGCGTGGAGCCACGATCGCCACGAGGCGCGCCTCGAGTGGCTGCGCCAGTCCGCGGAGTTGTCGGATGGACTCCTCGACGACACCGCGGTGGCGCAAGGCTCCAGCGTGATGCTCTCGCGCATGTTGACGCCGCACGCCAAGTCGATGTACGGCTTCTCCCCCGCCACCCCGCTCGACGATGGCGGCGCGTGGCAGGCGGTGGCGCGCTGGACGCACCTCGACTTCGACGACGGTTGGACCGCCTCCGGAGCGCTGGACGCGGCGTCGGATCCGGGCGCGGTCGACTCGTTCGACCTGGGCGTCAACTGGTGGGCCGGTCCGAACACGGTGCTGCGGATCCACGCGGTGCACACGCGCTACGCGGACGCCATCGCGATCGACGGCGCGCAAGTCGGATCCGAGGACGCGTTGCTCGTCGGTTGGCAGCTGCACTTCTAGGCGCGCCCGCGCCGATGCGGCGCTAGACTGCGACGCGGCAACGCCCCCCACCCACGCCGGCCCCGAAGCCACGTTCCGCATGCAGTCCACCGCCCACGCGTCGCAGCACCACGACCACGCCGCCCACCTCGAGCACTACCGCAAGGTCGGGGACCTCGTGGACCAGTGCATCGACCTGATGCTGAACCTGCGCCAATCGGGCCATCCCGGCGGTTCGCGCTCGAAGGTGCCGCTGCTCGTGTCGGCCACGCTCGGCCCGGGCATGCGCTTCGACATCCGTCGGCCCGAACTGGCCTTCGGCGACCGCTTCGTGCTGGTCGCGGGGCATTGCGCGCCCGCGGTGTACGCGTTGCTGGCGGTCTACAACGAGGCCTTGCGCGCGCGCCACCAATGGACCGGCGATGCGCGCTTCGTCGTGCCGCACGCGGCCGAGCGCGAGCTGGTCTTCGAGGACTTGCTGCACCTGCGCCACCAGAAGGGCCTGCCCGGCCACGCGGAGATGGAGGGCAAGACGCTCTTCTTCAAGTTCAACACCGGCCCTTCCGCGCACGGCGCGCCCGCGGCGATGGGCGAGGCGCTCGCGCTCAAGCACGCCGGCGCCTCGCAGGTCAAGGTGTTCGCCGTCGAGGGCGAAGGCGGCCACTCCGCCGGCGCGCACCACGAGGTCAAGCACACGGCGTGGGGCCTCGGGCTCGACAACCTGGTCTACCTGTTCGATTGGAACGACCACGGCATCGACCATCGCGCGCACAGCGAAGTCGTGCACGGCACGCCGGAGGATTGGTTCGCGCCGTACGGCTGGCGCGTCGCCGGCGCCGAGGACGGCGAGGACTACGGCCAGATCTGCGCCGCGCTGGAGCGCATCGTCAACGACCCCGCTCCGGGCGGCCGCCCGGGCGTCGTTTGGGTGCGCACGCGCAAGGGCCGCGGCTACCACAAGTACGACGCGCCTTCGCACGGCAAGTCGCACGCGCGCAACAGCGACTTGTTCTGGCGCTGCCGGCAGGACTTCGCCGAGAAGTACGGTGTCCAGTTCGCTGGACACGGCGACACGACCGATCCGGGCGAGGACAAGTGCCGCGAGCAGACGCGCGCGTGGTTCGCCACGGTGCGCGAGGTGCTGCGCAACGACCGCGGCTTCCTCGAATGGCTGACGGACACCTTGATCGCCAAGGCCGAGTCCGTGCCGCTGGAGATGCCCGGTTCGGCGATCCGCGCGCGCCCGAACCTGCACGAGGACCGCTCGTGGCTGGCGGCGGACAAGCTCCCCGCGGGCTTGTTCGTCGCGCCGGGCACCAAGATCGCCAACAAGGAGGGCTTCGCCAAGTTCGGCGCGTGGGTCAACGAGACGGCCCGCGCGGCGATGGGGCGACCGCTGGTCATCGCGTGCTCCGCCGACCTGGCCGAGTCGACCTCGATCCACGGGTTCTCGCTGGGCTTCACCGACCCCAAGCAAGGCTTCGGCTGGTACGAGCGCGCGAAGAACCCCGGCGGCGCGCTGCTGCCGACGCAGATCACCGAGTTCAGCAACTCGGGCCTGTGCGCCGGCCTGTCGTCGGTCAACATGGCCGCCGATCCGGAGAAGGAATTCTGCGGGTATTGGAGCGCGCACTCGACCTACGGCAGCTTCGGCTACCTGATGTACGGGATGATGCGCCTGTACTCGCAACTGGCGCAGGACTGCCCGCTCAAGGTGGGCAAGATCATCTGGGTGCTCGGCCATTCCGGTCCCGAGACGGCCGAGGACAGCCGCACGCACTTCGGCATCTTCGCCCCGGGCGTGTCGCAGTTGTTCCCCGCGGGCAAGGTGGTCAACCTGCATCCTTGGGAGCACAACGAGGTGGCGCCCATGCTCGCCGCCGCGCTGCGCGGCGACGCGCCGATCATCGCCTTGCACCTGACGCGGCCCAACGTGGCGGTGCCCGACCGCAAGCTGCTCGGCGTCGCGGGCCACATGGAGGCGGCCAAGGGCTGCTACGTGATCCGCGACCACGATCGGCGCCGTCCGAAGGACGGCACGATCCTCGTGCAAGGCACGAGCACGACGGAGTCCGTGTTCCAACTGCTGCCGCGCTTCGCGCAACCGGACGCGCCGAACATCAAGCTGCTCGCGGCCACGAGCTGGGAGCTGTTCCAGCAGCAGCCGCGCGAGTACCAGGACTTCGTGCTGCCGCGCGGCGACTGGCTCGACTCGACCGTGATCACCAACGGCGCGCGCCGCTTGATGCACGACTGGCTCTCGACCAAGGTCGCCGAGGCCTACGCCATGAGCCCCGACTTCGACGATCGCTGGCGCACCGGCGGCTCGGTCGACGAGGTCAAGAAGGAGGCGCACATCGATCCCGAGCACCTGTGGCAGGGCATCGTGAAGTTCGCCAAGGAGCGCCAGTTCCGCCTGAGCCGGCTGGGACATCCGGGCGACTGATCGAGGAGCGCGATCCGCCGACCGCCTCGGGGCGGCGAAGGCGCGGTGCAGGGCGCCGGCCGGGGTGGAGGCGACTCCAGCGCGGCCGTCGCAACTTGCGTGGCAGGCCGCGAGGACAGGACGGCACTTGGAATCCGCAAGAAGTCGTGAGGTGCAGGGTCCTCGCGCGCTTGCCGGGGAGAACCCGGCGGCAGTGAGGCCGCCGATCGACGCCCATGCAAGCCTGATCATGAAGTCCACCGTTCGCACCCTCGCCCATGGCGGCATCCACGCCGCCTGTCTCGTGCCCCTGTTCCTCGCCACCGCCTGCGGCGGCGGATCGTCCGGGGAGGACGCGGATCCGCCGGAGCCGCCCCAGCCGAACGACTGCCCGCCCTCGATCAACCAGCAAGGCGGTGCTTGGACGGTCGTGGGCGCCACCTACCAGATCGACGAGGAACAACTTGGCGTGGAAGACCCGCTGTTCCCGATCGACTTGGAGTTGCAGTCGCGGCAACTGAATCTGACCCTGCTCGACTGGCAGGACATCGCCAACGCCTACGTCGACATGTACGGAGTGTCCCAGTGCGGCAAGGACGAGCCCGGCAAGCCAAGCGGTCCTTCGCTGTGCCTCGCCTTGTACTCGGCCACCGGCGGTGGCTTGAGCACCGCCAGCGCCACGGGTGTGATGCCTTCGACCTTGATGGCCATCGCCGTCGCCGACGTCGAGCCGCTCCCTTGGCCCGTGGCGCCCATGCTGAGCGGCTCGTACTACGACGCCGGGCTCGGCATGACCGTGCAATTGGAGGGAGTTTCCTGGGTGGAACGTGCGGGCGACACGCTGACGCAGACCATCCAGTACAAGACCTATCCCGGCGACATCATGGTGGCGTTGCCCGACCATGTCGTGGGCGAGGACGACGACTGCGATGGCCAGATCGACGAAGCGGACGAACGCCTGCCGGTCGACATGCTCGATCCGAACGTGCCGGCGATCCACGCGGGGCAAGTCGTGCTCGTGATGCAGCGCGGCGCGGCGCTGGTCGAGGACCTCGGCGACGACGAAGCGAGCCTCATGGTGATCGCCGAGTTGCCCATGCTGGGCCTCGACGGCCAACACGCCGGCGTCGCGCGCATCGCCCAGCACGCTGGCCTGTCCGACTTGCGCCTCTCGATGGACGATCCGCTGAACCCAGGCTTCCAGTTGGCCTTGGGCCTGCCGTGCGACGAAGAAGGCCGCTTCGCCGTGATCGTCGCGGCCCGCGGCGCGCGCTACGCGTTGCGCGGCCTGCGCAAGGGCCCGGTCGAGATCGTGGGCGAGCTGATGCTGCTCGACGCCGAACAGCCGCGCGCGTGGATGATCGGCGGAGGCCTCGAGGAGCGGGTTTGACGACGCACTGACCGCCTTGTCGCCAAGTGCGCCCCGGCGGCGATCGACTCGCCGCCGAGGTGCCTCCACCGGGTCAGGGCATCGCGGGGTTCGCCATGGAACGCCGGCCCTGCCCTGGTCGCATGATCCGGCCAGGGGGACCGATCAGGCGCGATGCCGTCAGGCGAAGATCGCCGACAGCTGCGAGGCGGTCGCATCGTCGAGGCGCACATGCACGCCTGCGGCGTTCTGGCGCACATGGTCGGGATGCGTGGCGCCGGTCAACGCGCAGGCCACTCGCTGGTTGTGCAGCACCCAGGCGATGGCAAGCGTGCTGGGCGCGTGGCCCATTTCGGCGGCGCGTTCCACGAACCGTCGCACCTGCGACTGACGCGCCGCCTCGAGGTGCCCTGCCACATGGGGAGTCGCCGCGCCGCGCGTGCCGTGCGGCACGCCATCCACGTACTTTCCGGTCAGCACTCCTCCGGCGACCGGACTGAATACGGTGATGCCAAGGCCAAGGCGCTCGGCCACCGGCTGGAGGCCCGCCTCCATTCCACGATCGACCAGGCTGTATGGCACCTGCTCCGCCACGGGCGCCGCCATGCGGCAGGCTCGCGCGACCTCCATCGCCTCCGCGAGACGCTCGCCCGACCAGCAACTCGTGCCCCAGTAGAGGATCTTCCCGCAGCGCACCAGATGATCCATGGCCGCGACTGTCTCCTCGACCGGCACGGACGGATCCTCGCGGTGGCAGAAGTACAGATCGAGGTAGGACAACCCCAGCCGCTTGAGGGAACGGTCGCAAGACTCCAGCACATGCTTGCGCGACAGCCCTCGATCGTTCGGGTCGCCACTCATCGCCCCATAGACCTTGCTCGACACGACCAATCGGTGGCGCGGATGGCGGCAAAGGGTGCGCCCTGCGACCTCCTCCGCACGACCCTCGGCGTACACATCCGCGAGGTCGACGAAGTTCGCGCCGCAATCGAGCGCGGCGCCGAGGATGCGGTCCGTCGTGGCGTCGTCGACCGATCCGCCGAAGGTCAGCCAGCCGCCGATGCCCACGGCGCCGACCTTCAAGCCGCATCTTCCCAGTTGCCTGTATTCCATGGAGTTAGTCCTCCTCGACCGGGTGGTGCATGGACCCGTCCGGAATTCCATGCAGGGTCAAGGCGCATGACTAAGATATCTCCCATGAAGAGCGCCCCCCCGTTGATTCCGGCCAGTTCGGCCGGCTCCACGGCGACTGCCGAAGCGAGCGTCGCGCGGCAGGGCACGCGCAACACCGCGACGGGACGCGAGATCAATCGCTTGCTGGCCGCGGCTGCCGTGGAGAGCGCCTCGGGCGTGCCGGCGAACCGCCCGGTCCACGTGTACTTGCAGGTCGCTTCGGCGTGCAACTTGGATTGCTTCATGTGCTACGAGCACTTGAGGCCTGAAGGACAGCGACACGGAAAGGGCCTCAAGTCGCTCGACCCGGAGATCTGGCGACGCCTCGAGTTGGAGGTGCTTCCTTGGGCCACCCACCTGACTTTCGGGGTGGGAGGCGAGCCGACCATCGCGGATCGCTTCGTCGAGTACGCGCATCGCGCGGCAGACATGGGGCTCGAACTGCACCTCGTGACCAATGGATCGAAGCTGACGGTGCCGGCCGTGGCCGATGTCATCGGTCGTCGCTTCGCCTCGGTGCAGATCTCGCTGGACGCGGCGACGGCCAGGACTCACAACTCGATTCGCAAGGGCTCCAACTGGGACCGCATGGTGACGGGCCTGGAGATGCTGGCGGAGGCGCGCGCGCGTCGCGACCCCGGCTCGCCGCTGAAGGCCACGCTGTGCATGGTGCTCATGCGTCGCAACGTGGACGAACTGGAGGCGCTGCTCGAATTCGCCAAGCGCCTCGGATTCGACGGCGTGCACGCCCAGCATGTCATTCCGATCACGCAAGAGGCTTCGGACGAACAACTGTGCGACGAACCGACGCGGTGGGACGCGGTGCGCTCGCGCTGCATGCAACGAGCCCGCGAGTTGGGTGTGGAGCTCGACGCTCCTGCACCGTTCGGCGACAAGCCACCCACCGTCGTGGTGGCCGCCAAGAAGGGTTGCGAGGCGCGCGCGGCGGGCAGGCCCATCCCCTGCAGCCTGCCGATCGTCTCCGTCAACATCCTCGTGGATGGCAGCATCGCGCCTTGCTGCCATCCGGTCGCGCACCGCCGCATGCTGTTCGGCAACGTGCTGGAGCGGCCCTTCGCCGAGGCCTGGCACGGCGTCGCGGCCACGCACTTGCGACGCTCCCTGCGCAGCGGCGCCGCGCCCGAAGTTTGCCGCAGTTGCTCCGTGGTCGGAGGAGACGGCGAGGCGCGCGAGGACCACGAAGCGCTGTCCAGCGAGTGGTCGCTGGCCGAGGAGGCGCAGCTGACTGCCAAAACCGCCGCCCCACCGAGACTCGACGTGGCCGAGTTCGAGGCAAGCGGGGCCAACAGGGTGCTCGACGAACTGCTGACGGAGCGCAAGGCACTGCGCGCCGAGCGCGACGGACTCCTATCGCACGCCGCGACCTTGGAACAAGAGAACGTGGCGCTCAAGGAGCACGCGAAGACCTTGGGCAGGGAGAACAGCGCCCTCAAGGGGCACGCGAAGGCCATCGACCTCGAGAACAGCGCCCTCAAGGGACACCTGGAGACCTTGGATCGGGAGAACAACGCGCTCAAGGGACACGCGAAGAGCCTGGATCGAATGGTCGAGGAGTTGCGCGCGGAGCAATCGTCGCTGCATGTGCACCTGCGGCGACTGGCGAGCCACATCGACGCAGTCGAAGCCGGGCATGCGGCCGCCATGCTGCAACTGGCGCGCTACGCCGGCCTCGGAGGTCGGCTGAGGATGCTCGCGCGGGTGATCGGATTGCCACGCATCTCGCGGGCGAAGGAAGGCAAGTCATGAAAGGCGAAACTGACGAGATCCCGCCGGAGATGCTCCGCGCGCGCCCGCGAACCATCTACGTGGAGATGACCAGCAGATGCAACCTGCTGTGCACCTACTGCCCTGTCAGCCAACCCGACTACAAGGGCGAGGACTTGCTGATGGAACCGGAGGCGCTGGCCGACGTGCTGGCGCGCGCGCAGCCCGACGAGGTGCAGCTCAGCGGCCATGGCGAAACGACGATGTTGCGGGATTGGACGCGCGTGGCACGGTTGCTACTGGATCGCGGACTGACGGTGACCATCACCAGCAACTTCGCCAAGCGCTTCAGCGACGAGGAGATCGACACGCTGGCGCGCTTCCGCGCCGTGAAGATCAGCGTCGATACGACCGATGCCGACCTGCAGTTCCAGCTGCGCCGGGGACTGAAGCTCGACAAGCTGACGGACAACCTTGATCGCCTCGTCGCGTACTGCGAAGCGAACTTCATCGAAAAGCCGTTCCTGCACATCAGTTGCACGATCACGCACCTGAACATGCCGCTGGTGCCCGACCTCGTGCGCTGGACGCACGCGCGCAAGGCCCACGCGCTGGCGCTCGTCAATCTCGTGCGCCACCCCGACGTCGAGGGCGCGGTCAAGATCCTGCACCCCTCGGAGGTCGATCCGCTCGGGGCCTTGCGCGCCATCGACGAGGCGCAGATCATCGCCGACGAGCTGGGCGTGCGCTTCGACATGGAACCCGGACTGGTCGATTCGCTGGAGGTGGGACAGACATGGCAGTGAGCTTCAACAAGGCGCCCGGCATCGGCGAAACCCGCGACTGCACCGATCCGTGGAACTTCGTCATCGTGAGGTCCAACGGGGATGTGTCGCTCTGCTGCCGCTCGGAGGTGGTTGGCAACGTCAAGAGCACGCCGCTGCCGGAAGTGCTCGAATCGGACAAGGCGAAGGAGCTGCGGCGCGGGGTGTGGACCGGCGACTTGAACTACGACTGCCTGCGTTGCTCCGAACGCGGCGTCTCGACCATCGAAGACCTGCGGGCGCGCGTGCGAAAGGGCGTCGCCGACCGGGCTGCGGAGGAGATCGCCAGCCTCCGTTCGGAGAGGCACGTGCTGCGGCAGATCAGGTCCGAGTTGCTCAAGGAGCGCGCCGGGCTCCGTGCGCACGTGGAAGCGATCGAGAACGAGCGCGATCGGCTGGTCCAACACTCGTCCGCGCTGCAAGCGGATGTGGAGCACCTGCGCGAACACGCCAGCACGCTCGACGGGGAGAGGCCTCATCTGCACGGCCACATCGCCAACCTCGAGCGCGAAGTGCGAGCGATCGAGGATGAGCGCGGGCGACTGGCCCGGCACTCATCGGAGCTGCAGACGGAATTGACGCGCCTGCAGGGCCACGCGAAGGCGCTCGAAAGCGAGAGGCCCCAACTGCACGGCCACATCGCCAACCTCGAGCGCGAGTTGGCGAACTTCCAGGCCCATGTCGGCAACCTCGAGCGCGAGTTGGCGAACTTCCCGGCCCATGTCGGCAACCTCGAGCGCGGCTTGGAAGCGGTCGAAGGCGAGCGCGAGAGGCTGGCCAGGCATTCGTTGGCGCTGCAGGAGGAATTGACGCGACTGCAGGACCACGCGAAGACGCTCGAGGGCGAAAGGCCCCACCTGCACGGCCACATCGCCAACCTCGAGCGCGAATTGGCCAGCATGAACGCGCGGCTGGAGGCGAAGCGCAATCCGATCAAGCGCATCCTCGGGCTGCTGAAGCCCGACAGGTAGCGCCGAAGTCGCCGCGCTCGCGCGGCGTCAGATGTAGAGCACGCCGTCGCCCAGCCAGAACGGGCCTGACGCTTGCGCGTCGCCCACGGCGTACTTGACGATCCGACACGAGAAGACCTCGCGTCCCGCCTTGGACGCGACAAGGTCGATCTCGTGGCGCGTTCCGTCCGAGACGAGGGCCTCCGGCACGGACACGCTGAAGCCGGCGCCCTCCGCTGCGGGTGTTTGCGGGAACGCATCGGCGATGTCCGGGCGTGCCACCTTGTTCACCGGAACGCTCAGACCATCGGGCCGACGCACCTGCATTTCGTCGGCGGGCCCGTCGTGCAGCAGCAACCACCCCGAAAGGTGCATCACATGGCCCTCCGTCCAAAGGCGGTCGGCGCTGCCACGGGCATTGTGCAGCTTGGGTCCGTGCGGGAATCCGCCCACCGGTTCGGCGAGGCGAAGCGGGCCAAGCAGGAAGGCCTGCGAGACCGTCTCGAGCGCGCGCCGCACGCCGCCGGCGGTGCAGTCGACCGCCGACTCGTCGTGCGCGAGCGAGGCGAGGAAGTTGCCGTTGGTGAAGACTCCGTTCTTGAGGCACTCCTGCAGGAACAAGTCTCGCAGCGACTCCGCATTCCAGCCGTTGCCGCCACCGAAGCGCACCGAGATGCGCGCGGGATGTCCGACCATGGCCCAATCCAGGCCCAACTCGGCGCAATCGGCCGCGAAGCGCCGACGCAGCCTCGTACCCGCCTCCGCCAAGCGCTCTGCGACAGGTTCGCGCCTGCACACGTTCAGCGTCGCGCGGGCCGCCGACAACGAAAGCGTCTCGCCCCTGAACGTCATGCCGAAGCCGACGGAGGGCGTGTACTGCATGTACTCGCGACGGCCCACGAGGGCGGACAGCGGCATGCCGTTGGCGAGCGACTTGCCGAGGCACGAGAGATCCGGGGAGATGCCGTAGGCGGTCTGCGCCCCGCCGACGCCGAAGCGCAACGCGGTGATGACCTCATCCCAGATCCACAGTGCTCCGTGCTTGTGGCACAAGGCCTTCACCCCTTCGAGGTAGCCCGGCGCCGGCTCCTGTTCGCGGCTGGGTTCCATCATGACGGCGGCGACCTGCCCCGGGTGCGCCTCGAACATGGCCTCCAGCGCGGCGAGGTCGTTGAACGGGAACGACTTGACCAGGCCGTGCAAGCAGCTTGGCACGCCGCGCACGTGCGCCAGCCGCGAGACGAACCAGTCGTGGAATCCGTGCATGCCGTATTGGAGGATCAACTCGCGGCCGGTCACGGCACGAGCCACCCGCGCCGCCGCGGTGAGGCTGTCGGATCCGTTCTTGCCGAATGCGACCATCTCGGCGTTCGGGATCATCTCGCTCAACAACTCGGCGACTTCGACCTCGACGGGATGCATCAGCGACACCGACGGACCCGCGCGCAAGGCTTCGACGATCGCCGCTTCGACCTCGGGATGCCTGTAGCCCAGGATCGTGGGTCCCCAGCCATTGACCCAGTCGATGTACGCTTGGCCGGTCGAGTCGACCATGCGGCAGCCTTCCGCCGCCTCGACGAACTGCGGAAAGGTGCCGCCTTCGTGCATCAGTGGGCGATGGACGATGCCGTCGAGCCCACCGTACGCAAGCACCTTGCGCGCGCGGTTCATCAGCCGCGCCGTGCGCTCCACTTCCGGTCCGAACACGGGCATGACCACAGTTTCCTTCGTTCGAGGGTTGGCGTGGCGGCCTGTCGCGCGCCGCGAACAGGCAAGTCCTCGACCATCGTAGCCGCCAAGTGCGCCCCGCAGGGGGACGATCGCCGCCGAGGTGCCTCCACCGTGGCAGCGCAGCGTGAAGTTCCAGAGGGAACGCCAGCTCCGCTCGAGCCGCCTGGGACACCCGCGCGATTGGGTGGCGAGCGCGAATCGCCGCCAACCTGGCTCCGGTCGAGGCGCATGTGCACCCACGCGGCGCCCTGAAGTGCATGGTCGGGGCGCGGGCACTCGTCGGCACGCGAGCCACCAGGTGGTCGTGCAGCACCCGCGCGCAGGCAGGGGAGGCGAGCGCTTGGACCAGTTCCGCCGCGCGTGGCTGGAATCGCTGCAGCCGCGTTCGGCGCGACCACGCAGTGACCGGTCGCGTGGCGCGTCATGCCGCCGGGCGTGTCGTGGGGCGCTGGAACTCCGGCGTCCAGTCGTCGGGTCGCTGGATCCCTGGTCGACGACTCGACCCGGACACCCCGCTTGGCCATGCAGGACTCGAAATCCCGGAAAACGCGCGGGTTTCCCTTGGTCCACGCGCTTGTCCATCCAGAGCGACCAGCCGGGCTGGGGGGGCGAGGTCGCGGATCCCAAGGCATGTCCCGGCGAACAGAACGGCTACTTGGCATGAACCTGCTGGCTCGCTCGGCGACTTTCGCCGCCTTCATCTACCCCTTGTGCTTCAGCTCGGCCCCGCTGCACGGTCAATCGAACCCGGTGCTGGCTTTCTCCAACTATGTGAAAGCAGTGAACGCCGAGGTCAACGACCAATTCGGAGGGCGCGTCGTCATCGATGGCGACTTGATGGCGGTTGGCGCCTACTACGAGGATGGCGGCACGGCCAGCCATGCTCCAGATGACGACTCGCAGCCTGAATCGGGTGCGGTGTACATCTGGCGGCGCTCGGGATTCACATGGGAGTTCGAGGCCTACCTGAAGGCTCCCAACGCTGGCCCCGGAGACATCTTTGGTTGGACGCTCGATCTGTCGGGGGACTGGTTGGCCGTCGGCGCCTACTTCGAAGATGGGTCCTCGACGAGCACGCTCGGTGCATTCGACAACAATGCGACCGATGCCGGGGCCGTCTACATGTACCGCCGTTCGGTGCAAGGCGGGGTGCCCACCTGGAGTTGCGTCCAATACTTGAAGGCCTACAACGCCAATGCGGATGATTGGTTCGGCTTCTCGCTCGATTTGCAAGACGACATCCTGGTCGTGGCGGCTCACATGGAAGACGGTGGGATCGGCGGCGTGGACACTCCAGGCGCTGCCTACGACAACAGCCGTCCATCCGCCGGCGCGGTCTACACCTTCGTCAAGAACACCAGCGGCTTCGGGGCCCCTTGGTTGCACGCGAGCTACATGAAGGCGCCCGTCGCGGATACCGCCGATTTCTACGGGTTCGATGTGTGCCTTTCCGGGAATCGTCTGGTGGTCGGGGCTCCGGGTGAATCGAGCCAGAGCGGCAACGGGGCGGATAATTCCGTGCATTGGAGCGGCGCCGCCTACATCTACGAGAGGAATACGAGCATCGGACCGGGATGGGGCCTCGTGACCACGGTGAAGGCGTCCAATCCCGGCGTGGACGACTTCTTCGGCTGGTCGGTCTCCATGGACGGTGATCGCCTAGCCGTAGGGGCCTGCTTCGAGGACGGTGGTGGCCGCGGCTTGAATCCCGACCAGCTCAGCAACTCGGCACCGGATTCCGGCGCGGCCTACGTCTTCCGTCGACAGGCCGCCGGACCCGGAGGAATGACGATCACGTATCCCCAGATCGCCTACCTGAAATCGACCAACAGCGATCCCGACGATCGTTTCGGCAACCAGGTCGACCTGCACCAAGGGAAGCTGTTGGTCGCCGCCGAGTTCGAGGATTCCGCCGGCCGGGGCATCGGGAGCACGCAAGCAAGCAACGCGGCCACCAATGCCGGTGCTGCGTACTTGTACGACTTGGATGCTGGGTTCGCCCAGTTGGCCTACATCAAGGCGCCCAATTCGCTGACGAATGCCAACTTCGGACATCAATGCTGGTTCCGCGACGGAATGATCGTGATCGGAGCGAGGAACGAGTGCAACGCGGCGAGCGGGATCAACGGCAACATGTTTGGTGGCCTGATGGTTTGGTCAGGCGCGGCCTACCACTACGTGCTCGGCGCGCCTGATTGCGACCGCGACGGATTGGACGATCGGTACGAACTCGCCACAGGCACGGGCGGCACCTCCGATTGCGACGGCGACGGCGTGCTGGACGACTGCGAGTTCGCGGCAGGCGCCGTGGACTGCAACCTGAACGGCAGGCTGGACCATTGCGACGTGGCTGCCGGCGCCAGGGACTGCGACTTGAACTGGGTGCCGGATGCTTGCGACTTGGCCACCGGTGCAGTGCCCGACGCGGATGCCAACGGAGTGCCGGACGGATGCCAGTCGGGCGGCACGCCCTACTGCTTCGGCGACGGCACCGGCTCGTCGTGCCCGTGCAGCAACCTTGGCGGGGCGGGCCGTGGATGTGCCAGCGCGACGAATCCCGCAGGCGCGCACTTGTCGGCGAATGGCGTGGCCAGCGTGAGCATGGACAGTCTGCGCCTCGTGGCGCAAGGAATGCCCATCGGCACGATGGTGGCCCTGATGCAGGGCAGCTCCATGCAGGCACCGGCGCCTTTCGGAGATGGTCTGCGGTGCATCTCCGGGACCTTGCGTGTGCTGGCCCGCAGGCTTGCAGGATCCGAGGGCGTGCAGATCGGAAACACCCACGGCCCCGGGCAGATCCCGTGGCAGGGCGGCGTCATGCGCTACTACCAAGCGTGGTACGAGGACCCGACGCCGGGCTTCTGCACCCCGAAGACCACGAACACCACGAATGCCGTGGGCGTG
>JBKDQQ010000032.1:0-22713 GCA_046341775.1 Planctomycetia bacterium | reverse complement strand
GCGGCTGGCTTGACGCTGGGTGTTCTTGGACACGAACGCGTCCAGCAGCAGGTGGTTGATGTGAGGTTTGCGTTGGCGATAGTCGAAGCGGAAGGTCTGCACGGAGAACGTGCGCCGGCAGGAGAGGCAGCGGAAGCGCTGTACTTCGCGTCCATCGCAGGCGCGCCAATACGTGCCATGCCGCTCGTAGCGGAAGACATCGCCTTTCGAGCAGTCGGCGTGAGGGCAGTATTGGGGCTCGAAGCGGGCCAAGCAGCGCCCGCCGATCTCTTGCGAGGCGGGACTCCGTCTTACTGACGCTTGCCGAGTCCCTGGCGTGGCACCCTGCGAGTGCTCAGCGCTTCGCTTGCGAGTCGGCCAGCCCCACACCCAACTGGACCACCATTAGTGGCCGACCTTGACGAAGTCGCCTCCCGACAATTTCGCCAATCCCTCCAACGCCCCATCACTATCCCCACCCACCTGCACCGCATGCAGCACCAGCCCTCTGGGCTTGGCGACATTGCGCACGAAATCCGCAACCCACCCCGGTCCCTCCGCCGTGCCACCGTCGCACAGCAGCACGAATTCCCGTCGAATCGTCCTCGGCGTCGAAGCCTGGGTCCTCGGACCTGACGTCGCCGAAGAAATCGGTTCTCCCAATGCCAACTCCACGCCTGCCTTGAGATGCGTCCCGCCGCTCGGGCCATGTCGCGCCAGCCACGCCTTCAACTCCGCGATCTGGTGCGCATTGACGGGCACCATGCTGCCGCGAAAGGCCTCGGCTCCATCGTGGAACAGCACCACGTCGAACAACATGTCCGGCGGAGACTTGGCGAGGAACGAGTAGAGCTGGTTCTTGGCTTCGTCCCAGCGTTGGACCGCGGGGGGCGGCACGACGCCCTTGCCTGCCCCGGTTCCGCTTGGCGTTCCGCGCCCCGGCGGCACGGGTGTTCCGCCAGTGCCGAGTCCCGCATCGTCGAGATAGGAACTCGACATGCTCCCCGATCGGTCGAGGACGAACACGACTTGCTTGGACTTCGCCTTGATGCCGAAGAACGCACCCACGGCGGTGCCCCGCTTGTTGCGATCCGGCGGGGGTGGAGCGCGGCCAGCTCGCACATCGCTCCACCAACGTCGCCAGTGCTCCGGGTCCATCCCGAGCGACACGCCGAAGCGTCCTTCCATCTCCTGGGCGATCGTCGCGCGCGGATCCGCCACGATCGCTCCATCCCTCGCGCTCCTGTCGCGCCATGCCGCGAGGGCCGCGACAAGGGTCTGCAGCGCGACCTCGTGGGACATGCCACGCGTCCAAGTCGCGGCGAGCGCGGCGCGCTCCGGATCCTTGCCGAGCAAGCAGTCGGACGACAGCTCGCGCAGATGGCGCAAGGCGTTGCAGTTCGGCGGCAGTTCCACCTGCGAGAGGTGGCGCTCCGCCAGCGCGAGGCGCTCCGCGCATGTTTTCGGAGGCGGCGATTCGTCCAACGCACGCGCGATCTCCTCCACGAAGACGGCATGCACGAGGTCGTCGTTCCAACCGACGAGAGCCTCGAGGCTCATGAGCGCGAGCCGTTGGTCGGGATCGCGGGCTGCGAGGCTCAGGCTGAGTTTCGCCGCGGGAGGAGGGTTGTGGAGGAACATGCGCGCGATGGCGCGCCGCGTGCCGGCAGGCGTGGTGCTGGTTGGCAGCACGGATTCGGCGAGCTCGATCTGACGCGCACGGCCGGTGCTCGAGCGCAGCGCGCCCACCGCGGCATCGACGACTCGAGCTTCGGGCGAACCATCCAGGTGGCGCTCGTCCTTCGACAGGACAGAACCGGCGAGGGCGAACAACGCCTCTTCGAAGCGCCCCTGCAAGGTCGCGTCGTTCGCCACCAACTCGATTCCGTTCGCGCACAGCACCTCGATCGTGGCGGCGCCTTCCTCGGTCCAGGCGTGGGACTTCTTGGCGCAGCGCAGCACTTCCGTCTCGAGCCGGTTGACGGTGCCCACCCTTGCCTGCCCCGAAGCGGATGGGCACAGGAGCCACAAGGCGAGCATGGCGTGAATGGCGAGCAAGGCGTGCATGGTGCGATCGGTGCCTATGCGGAGTTTCCATGCTCCGCTCGTGATGCACAAGCGCTCGGCGCCGGGGAACCTCGCGTGCAATCCGGGAATCCCGTAGCAGCCCCGGCGCCCAAGGTGCCAGTGGGGCCCATCGGGCACGGGGCGCCGTCGCGCCCTCGTCGAGGGGCGTGTGTCGTGCACGGCGCTTCCTGCCGCGCTCGAGCGCCACGGTCATCGTGTCGCCTCGCATGGGATGAAGGTTGGCGGTGCGGTCCAGCCCGTTGCTTCCTCGGACGACCCCAGTTCCAGCCAGCGTTGCTCCACACCAGCGTCAGTCACCGCGGGCGTCAGTCTCTCGGGAGCTGCACGCTTTCTCGCTTGAGCTCGACGGGATCGTCCATGCCGGGTCCGAGGTGGCGGATGACGACCAGGACTTCGCGCGCCGCGGAGTTGGCGGGGAGTTCCATGTGCGCGGCGCCATCGGCGGGGATCGCGGTGCTGCGATCGACGACCAGTTCCTCGCGAGCGAGTTCCTTGCCGTCCGCGTCGCGCAAGCTCGCCTCGGCTAGGAACTCGCGGCCCACCAATCCCGGCACGCGGTGCCCGGTCGTGTTGCGCAACGCCACCAGCGTCCCGTCGGCGCCCATGGGTTCGACGACGATGGCGAGCGCGCGCGCGGCGAAGGCGGGGTCGCGCGGCGTCTGGAGGGCGTGGCTGCGCGTCGAGCGTGCCGGGTAGGCGGGCTTGCCTTCTTCGGCGGCGATGGGACGCTCGAGAGGCTGCATATGGCAGCCCACGCACGAGAGTCCGTGCGTCTCGCGCTGGCGCGAGTCGACGAAGTCCTTGGCGATGCCCACCACGGGTCCCACGGAGGTCGCGTGGCAGCTGATGCACAGCCGATCCGCGCCGGCATCCGTGAAGCTCTCGTCCATGCGCGTGGGGTGCGCATCGGTGGCGCCGCCGCGCGGTCCGAGGATCGTGCCGTCGCGGCCTTCGTGGCAGGTGGCGCACGTCACGCCGAAATGGATGTCGGCATCGTCGCGCGGCTCGCCTGCGGCGCTCGTGGCGAGCGGGCGCGTAGCGGGCTTCTGCGGCGGCTTGCCATCGGCGGCGTGCAGGTGCAGCGGGGCGGGGATGTGGCAGTTGTGGCACGCTTCGGGACGCTTCATGTCCGCGAGCGCTTCCTGGTAGCGCGGATCGATCCACGCCATGGCGTGCGTGCTGGAGGCCCACTCGCGCGCGACTTCGGCATGGCACTTCGCGCAGGAATGCCGCTCCCAATCGGGCAACTGCCGCGGCCTGTCCGAGTCGAGCGGCCGAGGTTCGGCCAGGTCGGCGTAGCGCGCCTTGTCGCGGGGATCGGCGGGCGCGCTGGCGGGTCCACTACCTTGGGCGGCTCCGTGTTCGGAAGACGTGCAGTCCTCCACCGAGAGCTGCTTCACCGAGAGCTGCTCCGTCGAGAGCTGCTCCGTCGAAGGCGCGCCGCCCTCCGGCAAGCTCGTTCCACCTCGGCAAGGTCGGCTCGCATCGCCATCGTTCGTGGCGCCCGCCGGATGGGACCGGACACCGCCAAGCCGCGCCTCGGGGGTGGCCGCCACCCAGGCGATGCACGCGCACGCGGCGAGCGCCCATGCCGTTCCGGCCGAAGCGAATCCGCGGGAGTCGAGACGCTGCGCGCGAGCGCGGTGGAGCGAGGAGCGTGTGTCGTCGTCGGCGTGCATGATGCGGCGAGGGCTGCGCCTCGTGGGAGGAGATCGTCGATCGCGAGCGAGGTGGGCGCGTCGACGGAACGCGCACCCCGCGGCCGTCACTTGTCGAAGACGTTGGTCTCCGACGGGCTGATGCGTTCCTCGACCGTCTCGACGCGCAGGTCGAGCTTGGCGAAGTCGGGCACTTCGAGCAGTTCGTCCTTCGCGCGCTCTTCGCGAGCGTGCGGGTTCGGCAAGGCGGGCTTGGGGTCGGGCTTCTTCTGCGTGGGGTCGGCCATGGTCGGGCTGCGTCCTCTTGGATCCTGTCCGGGCTGGTCGCGCGCGGTCTTCCGCGCGTCAGGTGGTCGAAGATGCCTCGTCGCGTCGCGTCGCGCCGTGCCCTGCACTGGTCGAGGAGTCCTCCACCAGCGCGCCCCCCTTCTTCAACTCGCGTGCGAAGGCGAGCAGGGCGGCGCGGCCGGTCTCGTCGGTCGGCGGCAGGCGCTCGAGCAACGCGGACAGGTTGCCCGCCGCCTGCAGCGCGCGCAAGGCCGCCGCGCCATCGGGGCGGGTTTCGACGAACTCCGCGGTCTCGCCGCACCACCACAACACGCGGCTGGAGCGCTCCACCGGCGGGATGGCCGCGACGGCGGCCTGCAACGCGCCCTCCTCGTGGCGCCCTGTCAAGAAATCCGGACGGACGGCGCGAGCCTCGGGGCGCGCCATGGCCCGCACGACCTCGGCGTGGGGGTGGGAAAGGCGCACCGGGCGCAGTCCGCGCGCCGGGCGCCAAGCGAGGCTGGTGCGCTCGGCCGACCGCCGCTCGGCCCGCTCCCGGGCGCGGCGGGCGAACTCGTCGGGACTCGTCCCCGCGGCGAGGTGCAGGAAGTAGTGGCTCTTCTGCATGAAGAAGAAGATGTTGTCGCCCGCGAAGATGGGGAGGTTCGCGCGCAGCCCGGCCATCATCTCCTCGAACATCTCGGCGGCCTCCTTCTGGCTCATGCCGGAAGCCGCCTCGTAGTCGTGGTAGAGCTCGATGTCCTTCGACGGATCGTCGATGATCCGGATGCCGAACTTCCCCGGCTCGTGGTAGGTCTGCGCGACCTCGTCGATGTGGAAGGTCTGCAGCGACACCTCGCGCACCGCGTCCTTGTGGTCGAGCAGGAACTGGAGGGTCGCGCGAGCCTCCTCGCGCGTCTCGGTCGGGAACCCGACCATGGCGTAGAAGGTGACGCTGATCCCGGCGGCGGCGCAGTTGCGCGCGACCTCCACGGTCGACTTGAGCGACTGGCCCTTCTGCATCATCTTCAGCAGGCGCGGCGTCGCCGTCTCGAACCCGAACAACAGCTTGCGGCAACCGGCATCGTGGAGCTTGCGCGCGCCTTCGAGCGTGTAGGCCTTGGGCTCGACGCGGGCGTCGCTCCACCACGTGACGCCCGCCTCGCGGGCGATCAACTCGTCGGGCAGGTCGCGGATCATGCCGGGCGGCATGCAGTCGGTGATGAAGTTGAAGTGGGTCGTGCGGTGCTTGTCGCGCAGCGCCACCACGTGCTCGGCGATGGTGCTCGCCCGTCGCGTGCGGTAGCCCGGGCCGATGACGGTCGGCAAGGTGCAGAACGTGCACTCGCCGTAGTAGCAGCCGCGGTTGATGTCGTACGGCAGCACCAGCCGGGGGGAGAAGTACAGGTGGAACGGCAGCCCGTCGAAGTCCGGCGTCGGCGCGGCGTCGAGCCGCACCGGGTGCATCGGCGGGTTCTCGATCGTCTCGACGCGGCCGTCGACGCGCTTGAACCAGGTGAGCGAGCCGACCGACTCCAGCGGCGAGCCGTCGCGTAGCGCCGCGCACAGTGCCGCCATGGGGCCTTCGCCCTCGTGGAAGACCAGGCTGTCGAGGCAGGCGTCGATGCCGGGCGCGCGCATCAGCTTGCGGCCGATGTAGGCGAGGAAGCCGCCGCCCGCGGTCACGTGGCAATCCGGCAGCGCCTCCTTGATCAACCGGCCCAGCGTCAGCGCCGGCACGAGTTGCGAGCCGTAGATCACCGACATGCCGACCACGCGCACCTTGTCCGCGACGAGGCGCGGCAGGAGCGTCGCGCGGAAGTGCTCGATGAACGGGTTCTCCACCTCGTCGCGCGTGGCGGCCAGCACCTCGCTCGAGCGCTCGTTGCTGTAGCGCATGGTGAAGTTGTGCGGCGTCAGCTCGCTCGGATGGTGCGCCGCGGAGACGATGCGCAATCCCTGGTACAGCGTGCGCACCGCGGGGGTGTAGCGGTCGACGTCGTAGAAGCCCTCGCCGCGGATCGTGCGCTTGGCCTCTTCGATCGCTTCGATGACCGCGTCCGCGCTGGCCGCGACTTCGGCGGCGCCGCGGTAGGCGGCGAGCTGGTCGAAGGAGAGACTTGCTTCGCCTTCGTACTGCGCCAGCGGCAGGCGCTCCTCGACGAGGCGCTTGGCGCGCGCGAGGTAGTCCGGGCTCAGGAAGCGGTCGTAGGCCTCGATGCTCGCGTCCACGAGTCCGACGTCGTCGAACCCCTGCTGGTGGAGCCAGGCCTTGATGCAGGGCAGCGCGAGGTAAGGCTGCGTGAAGTGCCCTTGGGGCGGGTACACGAGGCGGATCGGGAGGTTCGTCATCTTCGAGCTCGGCAGTGGGAGGCGATGGGCCTCGTGGCGGCGGCGGCTTGGTTGGAGTGGCGCGGGGGAGGTTGGGCGGGGCAGGTGGCGCGGGGGAGTGGGCGTGGGGACAAGGAGCGTGGGGATCGTGCGCCGGCGGGCTACCGATCGGAACCGCGCGCGGCCAGCGAGGCGCGCGTGCGGGGCTGCGCAGGATCCGTGGGGGCTGCGACCTCTTCCGCCTCCTGCAGGCCGAGGTCCACGAGTCCGCTCGCGGCGAGCGTGCGCGCCGCCGCCGCGAGTCCCGGACTCGAGCGCGCCAGCTCGTCCAGCGTGCGCGATCCATCGAGGAGTTCCAGCACGCGCTCCGCGTCCGGGCCGATGGCGAGGGTGGTCACGCGCTTGCCCTGCGCGGCGAAGGCCAGCATGCGCGGTGCTTGCTCGAGCAGGACGGGCTCGTCGGCGAGCAGTGCGCGCGTTGCGCGCCGCGGGTCCAGGCGCGTGGCGTGCAAGGTGGCGCGGCTGCGCACGCCGCGCATGCCGCGGCGCTCGTCGTTCCCGCCTTCGCTTCGGCGCGCGGGCGCCGCTAGCGGAGTGCGCGTTCCACCGCAATCGGCGCCCCGTCCCGCGCCCGCGGCGGCCATCGCCCGCAGCTGCGCATGCTCCAGCGCCAACGCCGCCTCGAGCACCTCGTCGCGCGTCGCGCGCACGCACGCCTCCAGGCTCTTGCGGCCGGCACGCCACTCGCGCCAGCCCGCCAGCACTCCGCCATGGCGGCGCGACCACAGCGCGAAGGTGCGCGGGAAGCGCATCAGCAGTTCCGGCAGGCTCGCGGCCAGCGCGGCGAGTTCGCGCAGCTCGTGTTCGGGCCGCGGCAGCAGCGAGAACGTGGTGAACAAGTCGGGATGCGCTTCGATCAGGGCGCGCTCGTCGGCGCTCTCGCCGGCGCCGAAGGCCATGTCCGGTTGGATGCCTGCGAGCCGCACGGCGCGTGCGCCGTATTCATCGCCGAGCGCGCAGCCCGGTTGCGGGTTGGGAAGGTGGAACGAGAGGTTGACTCCCGCGAGCAGGCTGGCGCGACTGGCGAGGAGCAGCGTGCGCTCCAACTCGCCCTCGCCCTCGCCCGGAAGCCCGAGGAGGATCGACAGGATCGGCACCACGCCGGTGGCCGCGCAATCCTCGACCACGCGCAGCAGGTCGAAGTCCGCGCGCATGCCCTTGTTGGCCGCTTCGCGCACGCCCGCGTCGCCCGATTCGATGCCGAGCAGCACGCGCCAGCAACCCGCCTTGCGCATCAGCTGCAGCAGCTCGCGATCGAGGTGGTCCGCGCGGCAGCGCGCCTCCCATGCGACGGGCGCGCCGCGCGCCACCATCTCCGAGCAGAAGGCCACGGCGTGCGCGCGGTTCGCGCCGAACAGGTCGTGGCACAAGTACGCCGTGCGCGCGCCCTCCATGGCGAGGATCCCGCAAACCTCGTCGGCGAGGATGCGCGCCGGCAGCGGCCGCGAGCGCCGGCCCCACCAGCGTCCGATCGAGCAGAAGCTGCAGTCGTGGACGCAACCGCGCCCCGAATCGACCGGGACGAGGCCTTCCACTTCGCCCGTGACTTCCTTGTAGCGCTTGATCGGCGGGACCAGGTGCCACGCCATGTCAGGCAATTTTGACAAGTCGGCGAGTGGCCGGCGTGGCGCTTCCACGCGCACCGCGCCATGCTCGTCGCGCCAGTGGCAACCGGCGATGCCGTGCGCCCCGCGCCCATCCAGGCGCGCCCGTGCCAGTTCGACCAGCGTCTCCTCCGCTTCGCCTCGCACGACGACGTCGACCGCCGCGAAGCGCCGCAGGATCTCCAACTCGACGCCACCGACTCCTGGACCGCCCATCCAGATGGGCGGGTCGAAGCCCGCGTCGCGCAGTCGCGCGGCGATGGCGAGCGCCACCGGCAGGGTCGCGCCCATGGTCGAGAATCCGACCGCGGCCAACCCGCCGAGGCGCCGGTCGTGCTCGAGGATCGCCGCGCAGGCATCGGCGGCCATGTCCTCGGCGCGCCAAGCTCCGCGCGCCACTTCGTGCGCGCCATCGACGAGCGCCACGGGCAAGCCTTCGCGCTCCATGGCGCCACCCAGCCTCAACAGGCCCGGCGGCGGCATGGAGTACCCGAAGGTGTCCCGGTGGGGGGAGGACACGAGCAGGAACTGCACGGGTTGGATCCAAGCAACTTTGAGACAGGTGTTCCACCCTCGCGCTGGCGGAGTTCCTCGCGAAGGCGCCTGTCTCAAGGCGCGAGAGGGTGGATTGGGAGTTCCTTGGGTTGGGTTTGGATGCGCCACAGGGACGCTCGGGGAGGGGGGGCGCGGTGGTGCGAGGTAGGGAATGTGGGTGGAGGAGCGCGAGCGGACCCGTGACGGAGGCAGCGCGAGGCGCACGGAAGAGGGGGGGCAATTTGCAGCTTCGAATCGTGGCCCAGGTCCTGCGTGCGGGGGAATACAGTGATTAAGAGTGGTCCAGTTGGGTGTGGGTGACCGCCAAGTCGCCGGCGCCCAAAATGCAACGTGCTTGTGGGAATTTTCCAAATTTGGATTTGCGACTCAGAAAGCGCGCGCCCCTCGCTCCATCTCCGTCGTGGCGCCCCGCTGCGGCGTGTCGCGCAGCACAATGCTGCAAATTGTGATTGCTCCGGCTTGGCGAATTACTCCCGCTCGAATCGACCATCGGGAACACGCGCAAGCGCCTCGAAAAGGACCGCCCCCCGCCTTCGCTCCGTGCCTCCGGACCTTCTGGTCGATGGCGCCGACCCCGATATGCGATCGTCCACCCTCGGCGGGCTCCGACTGATTCCCGTGCGTGCTGCCCCTCCCCGATCTGCAGGTCGGGCCCCCGAGACACGGCCCTCGGCACGCATGCCCCTCCAGCGCCAAGGGGCGTGTCACCGCACCTTCTCGCCACTCGCATGCTCTCGGCCGCGTAGGCATCCCGAGCGGGTCCCGCAAGTCGCAACCGCGTCACCCATCTCCGCAACCGCGCAGCTTCTCGCTCCATTCCGCCTCGCCGCTCCGTAACCTGTGCCTGCTCGGCCGGAGGCTGGCCGCACGCGGGGTATCGCTTCGCGCGCAGCCAGAGTGCGGGCGGCGCGAGTGGTGGCTGGCTGCACGGGACCGGCATGCGCGACCCGAACGCGCCCTCCAGCCCCGCACGCCGACGGATCCCCGACCCGTGGCTCCCATCGCTGAACTCCCGCAGGACAGGCTTCGCTTGGATCCACCTCGACGCGAGGCTGCGCGTCGAGATGACGCCGGTCCATCGCGATCGCCCGATGCTCTCGCCGACTCCACCTCCGACCTTCGCGCCGCCGCGATGCGAAGCCCGCCTCGAACCACTCGCGATCCCGCGACCAACCGATACCGCCACACCCACAGCATGCGCACGAACCTCCAAGCCATCTGTTCCGTCCTCGCCCTCGGATGCTGCGCCGCGTCTTGCAGCAGCGGCAACGACGATCCGACCGAGGCGCTCGTCGTGCGCACTTCGGACTTCGCGGTCGGCGCCACCACCCCGCTCGTCGCCAATGGGTACCAGTTCGCCTTCCTGGCGAACGAGGCCACCAGCGGCAGCTCCAGTCCGGCGGCCGCCTCGCGCGACCTCAACGAGGATGGCGACACGCTCGACGACGTGGCCGTGCTGGTCGACGCGCGCACGCGCGACGAGGCGTCGACCGGCATCGCCGCGCAGGCGGTGGCGATGCTCGCCGGCGAGTTGTACTTGTCGGTCGACGAGGCGAACGACGACTTCGATTGGTCGGCCGATGGCGACAAGGCCGACGACGTGCTCCTGCGCTTCGGCGGCCTGTCGCGCGACGCCGACCTCGTCGCCGAGCTGGCGGACGCCGAACAGCCCTTGGTCGTGGCCCAGGCTCGCCTGTGGTTCGTGGCCGAAGCCGGCCCGAATGGCGTCGTGGTGGACGGCTTGCACTTCGTGGCCGAACTGGCGCCCACCACGCCAGTCGCGGTGCAGTCCTCGGCGCCGCTGGTCGCCGTCGACGAACCGGAGCTCGTCGGCGCGCAGGCGGGCTGCGTGTTCGTGCTGCTCGACGAGGCGAGCGTGGGCGCCGACCTCAACGGCGATGGCGACTCCACCGACGCCAACGTGCTGGCCCTCGTCGACGCGCGCGAGGCGACGCCGCTCTTGCGCAACACGCGGAAGGCCCTCGCCAGCGACTCCTCGCCCATCGCCGCGCGCGCGGACGACGACGGGCTGCTCGAGGTGGCGTTCCTCGTGGGCGAAGCCGCGCAGGGAGCCAGCAACCTGAACACGCAAGCGGCGGTCGGCTCCGGCAGCGCGTGGACCGAGGACCAGTGCGCCTCGAGCGCCGACACCGACGCCCTCGACGAGGTGCTGCACTACATCCGTTGGCCCCTGTGGATCGACGGCACGGAGCCGGATGCGCGCAACACCGGCTTGCCCGGCTCGGACGCCGTCGTGCTCTTCGACGGCCATGTCGCCGTGGACTGCGACGAGGCCGACCACGGTGGTTGCGACCTGAACGACGACGGGGACGCGAACGACACGATCGCGCGCTGGACGGCGATCGTCGCCGCCAACGTCGCCATCGATCCCCACAGCCTTGTCGCCAACATGCATCCGATCGACGACGTGCCCGGCGGCACGCACGGGTTGTGCGCCTACGACGAGCGCTTGTTCATCGCCTACAGCGAGGACGACGACTCGACCGGGACGGGCGGCACCGACAAGGATGGCAACAGGCTCGACGACGACACCCTCGTGGCCTGGCTGAACGCGACCACGAACCAGTTCGACTTCACGCACACGGGTGGCGGCGTGCACGTGGGCACGACGTGGATGCGGCCTTCGCCGACGGGCGATCGCCTGTGCGTCGCGATCACCGAGCGGGTCGCCGGTGTTCCGCTCAACGCGGGGCAGGAGGGTGGCACCCCCGACGAGCTGGACTCCATCCCCACGTTCGCGTTCTTCAGCGGCTCGACCCTCGGCTTCCCCGGTCCAGGCGTGGCGGTCAAGGCGAACGATGCCGGCATCAGCAGCGCCCGCGTCAACGGGTTCTACAAGGTCGACGAAGCGGCGGACGACTTCGATTGGAACGGCGACGGCGACAAGCTCGATCTCGTCGTGCGCCAGAGCCAGTTGTCCATCGGCTCCAGCCGACACATGGGCACCGCCTCGGCCATCGCCGGAGCGGAAGCAGCCGACTACGGCGGTTCGCCCAACGGACCTTCCGTGGCCATGTTCGTGACCGACGAGGCCATGCTGGGCGGCGACCTCAACGGCGATGGCGACGCCACCGACAAGGTGGTGCGCTGGTTCCGCTTCGACTGAGGCGTTCCGAGGCGCGTTTCGGCCCAAGAGGGAGCGCGGGCCCTCGCGCCGGCGCGAGCCATGCGCGCGTCGCGTCGCCCGCGCCGCGCGTGGAGCAGGCCCCGCGCCGCGTGCGTGCCCTCCGGTCTCGCAGCGCGACCGCCGGCCTTCCGTGGTCCTGCCGCGTCGTCCTGCGCCTCTGGCATACTTGGCGCGGCGCGACTACGCTCGAGAGCATGCGCCTTGCATTCGACTCGCGACGAACGGCATGCAATTCGGCACTGGCCCTGTGCCTGTTCCCGGTCCTGTGCTTGCCTGCGTGCCGTGCGCCGTGGCCGCCGGCAGGGGAGCCAGAGCCCGACGCGAAGCGCGGCCGGATCGAATTCGACTGCGTGCCGGACCCGAACGATGGACGCGAGGCGACCTTCGAGGTGCTGATCTTCCCGTGAGGCTCGGCGCGCACCGGCGCGCATCGGGCACGAGGCGTCGCCGAATGCCGCGGATTCCGCCGCGTGGTCGCGTCCGCGAGGAGCGCCGCTTCAAGCGCCGTCGAAGATCAGCACCACGTACGCGCAGAACAGCGCGATGTGGAGCACGCCGTGCAGGAGGTTCGTGCGCCCCGTCGAAAGCGTGTTGATGGCCAGCAAGTAGGTCAGCGCCAAGAGCAGGATCTCCGTCGGATCCAATCCCAGCACGACCGGGTGTCCGGTGAGGAGCGAGACGAGCAGCACGGCGGGCACCGTCAGGCCGATCGTCGAGAGCGCGGCTCCAAGGGAGAGGTTCAACGCGCGCTGCATCTGCCGCGTGTTGGCGGCCTGCACCGTGGCCAAGGCTTCGGGCGCGAGGATGATGGTCGCCACCACGAGGCCCGCGAACGCGCGGGGCAATCCGAGTCCGTCCACCACGCCCTCGAGCGCGTGCGCCATCTGCTCGGCGAGCAGGATGATCAGCAGCAGGTAGGCGAGCAGCAGTCCGACCGCCTTGGCGAGGCGGGTGCGGCCTGCGTCGGCGCGACCCGCTTCGCCAAGACCCGCCGCGGCCTCGTGCGCCGTCGGCGCCGCCGCTTCCGAATCGAGTTCGTCCTGGAACCAGCCCCGCGCGCGCCCGGTCTGGATGGCGAGGAACACGCCGTAGCACGCGAGGGACGCCACCACCAGGAAGGGCGCTTGCAGGGGCGAGACCAACCCGTCCGGCGCGGACTCGGCGATGCGCGGCCACACGAGGCTCAACCCTCCCAGCACGATCAGGGTGCCGATGTAGGCCGTCGAACCTTGCAGGTTGTGGCGCGAGCCGCCGTGCTTCGCGGCGCCGCACACGAGGGCCAGCCCGAGCACCAGGTTGGTCGCGAGCATCAGCACGCTGTACATCGTGTCGCGCGCCGCCGTCGGTTCGGCGTCGCCGCCGAGCATCATGGCCACGACGAGCGCCACTTCGATGCCGATGACGGCCAGCGTCAGGACCAGGGTGCCGAGCGGCTCGCCCAGCGCATGCGCGATGTCCTCGGCGTGGTGCACGACCCGGAAGGCGCCCCACACGATGGCTCCCAGGAGGAGCGCGAAGTGCGCGGAGAAGCCGAACGGGCCGAGCTTGTCAAGTAAACTGGACAAGCCGGCGACGGATGCCGCCGCCACCGCCGCGAGGAGCAGCAAGGCGGCTTCGCGTCGCGCGAACGGGGTGGAGTCCGAAGCATCGCCGATGGGTGCGCCTGCCATGCGGCGGATCCTAGGGGAAGGGATCCGCGCCAACCAGCTTCGTCGCCCGGCGTCGCGTCTCGTCGGGCGGATCGGCGTGGCGTCGCGACCGCGGCGCGCCGCGTTGGATGGCGCGCGACGGTCGATCCGGAGCCGCCTCGCCCTCGTACGCCGGCGCGCAGCTCGGATTCCCGCGCGCCGCTTCAGCGTGCGCGGGGCGGGGGCGATTCCATGCCGGACAGGAAGGGCAAGGCCAGGGCTTCGGACTCCTCGTGCTTGATCGAGCTGGGCAGGAAGCGCGCGAGCAGTCCCTTGCGCGCCGCCATGGCCTTCCGCTGGGCCTCCTTGCCGTTGGCATCGACGATGGAGATCGCCTCCAACCCATCGCGCTGCAAGGCGAGCCGCACGCGCTCGACCGCGGCGCGCTGGAACAAGCCGAGGAAGCCCTTCTGGAGGCGCACGTTGCCGATGGGGTGGATCTGCTCCATCCCGCGACGCCAGCGATCCCGCTCCGAGACCAGCAGCACGTGGTTGAAGATCAGCTTGTTCGTGCCCATCGACAACGCCTTCCTCGGCACGGTGCGGTTGACCAGCTCGTCGAGCTCGGTCAACGCCTCGTTCTCCTTCAGTCGGGTGATGGTGGACCAGCGCTCGTGCGGGATGTGCCGGTCGGCGTTCATCTCCCAGTAGAGGTGGCCGAGGCCCTGGGTGCGCGCGTATCGCGCGAGGTGGTAGGGCACGAAGTGGTTGTGCGCGATGGTGTCGGCCGCCAGATGCGCCAAGTAGCCGCACACGAAGCTCTCCTCGCGCGGCGTCGCGGCGAGCTCGCGCATGTCCGCCACGATGGTCCAGCGGTGGCAGTGGCTGTAGGCGCCGCCGTAGCCCTTGAAGTTGATGATGTCCGCGGCGATCGAGCCGTACTCGAACGCGTCGCGCTCCTCCTCGATCAGCTTCGCCGTGGCCCGCGGCAGCCACTCCTTGCGTCGCCGATGGATGCGCTGGGCGTACTCGAGGTGGTGCCCCGGACCCCAGGCGAAGCCGAGGCAGGCGCAGGCGGCGAGGCACAGGATCAGGGCGAGCATCTAGGGTGCGGCGCGCGGCCCTTGCAGCCGCATCGGCCATCCCTAGGATACCCGTGGATCCGCGCGCCAAGCATGTTCCACCACGCCGCTCCTCCCGCGCCTCCCGTCCGCGGGCCTGGTCGTCTCGCATGAGGCGGAGCTCGCCGTCGCTCGTCCGGCGCGCGCGCGGTCCGCGCGTCGCGTCGCTGTGCGTGGTGCTCTGCACCGCCCTCCTCGCGCCCGCGTGCTCGCGCCAACCTGGTCCTTCCATGGGCGCGGAGCCCACGCTCGCCGTGGGCGAGCTGCGCGCGGACCTCCTGCGGCGCATCGGCGTGGAGGTGGACGCTGGCCCGGCCGGGCCGCTGTTCCGCTGGCAGGGCCGGGAGTTCGGCCTCAAGGAGGATGTGCTGGCGGCCACGCTGCCCGATCCGCGCGACGGGCGACGGCTCGTCGCCGTGCTGCATGGCAACCATCCCGACGCCATCGCTTGGCGCGAGCGCGACCACGTCGCCGCCCGCAAGCCGTTCCTCCGCATCTGGCGGCAGGACGGGATCGCGCTGGAGGCGCCGCTGCGCGCCGACGGCGGCGTGGACCCCGAGCGCATCGTGCGCTCGTCGCTCGAGCGCTACTACGGCACGGGCAAGCTGCAGCCGCACGGCCCGCTCGCGGGACTCGAGAACGTGCGCATCGGCGGCGACTTCAAGCCGGGCGAGCTCGAGCAGTCGGCCTTCCGCATGGCGGAAGCGCGGCGACGCGCGATGGCGTGGTGCGGCATGGCCGAGATGCCGCCGGTGCTCGTGGACCTGACGACGCGCAGCGAGGATCTCTCGCGCGCCGGCGAGGTGCAGCGCCTCGGCTTCGCGTCCCCGGCGTCCAACCACGCCATGTGCCTCGTCTCGGGCGTCGCCGACGATGGCGGGGCGGCGGTGGCGTTGGTGGCGCTGCGCTCCGTGCTGGGCGCGCCGCGCGTCGATTGGATCGCCGAGGCCGCGGCCGTCGACGCGGCCGACGCGTGGCACGGCGAGCCCCTGGAGCGATGGGCGGCGCGGCTCGCGCGGCTCGCGCCCTTGCCGGATCTCGCCGCGCTGGTCGACGAGCACGCCGCGCGGCGCCGCTCGCGCCACGTCGTGGCCCCACTGCGCGCGCTGCTCCTGCGGCACCTGCGCGAGCGGCAAGGCGACTTCGAACTCGTGCGGCTGTGGCGCGGCGAGTCGCGCCTCGACCCCGCCGACGCGCGACTCGCGTCCGAATGGCGCGCCTGGCTCGCCGCCCGCGCCTCGGCGCAAGCGCACCTGCTCCCGAACCTCGACGAAGCGTTGCGCATCGAACCCGCCCTGCTGCGCTTCGGCGCCGCGCTCGCCCACGCGCCGCGCGACGCGGGACGGATGCCTGCTTCGCGCGCCTGGCTGGCGCGCCTCGACGAACTGCAGCGCGCCGGCATCTCCACCGTCTCGCTGCCCCTGACGCTGGCCCTCGTGCCCGCGACCGGCGCCGAGGGGGGGCGACGCTCCGATCTGGAGCTCGGCTGCGCGGAGGGGGACGCGACGGTGTGGGCCGCCACGCGGGCCGCGCGCGCCCGCGGCATGGGCGTGCACTTCGACCTCACGTTGGTGGCGACGGACTCCGGACCGCGCATCGGCGCGACCGCCGCGCACGACGCGGAGAGCTGGGCCGCGGTGTACGACGGCATCGCCGTGCTCGTCGAGCACGCGGCGCTGCTCGCCCAACTGGCCGGCGCCAACTCGCTGTCGATCGCCAACGCCACGCCCCAGATCACCATGCAATCGCCCTCCAGCCCCGCCGCGCCCGCCGACGAGCCGCGCTGGAAGACCGAAGGTTGGCGTCGCGTCATCGCGCGCGCGCGCGCCGGCTTCGGAGGCTTGCTGACGTACACGGCCGCCGATCCCCGCGAGGTCGCCGCGATCGGATTCTGGAGCGATCTGGACCGCGTCTCCTACGCCCTCTTCCCGGACCTCGACACTCGTCCCGAAGGCCGCGACCAGACCATCCGCGCCTTCATCGAGAGCGACGCCATCTGGCAGGTCGACCAGGCCCTTGCCGCCGCGCGCGACGCGGGCAAGCCCTTGTGGCTCACGCGTGTGGGCTTCGAACGCGGCGCCCCCGGTTGGCAGGCCCGGCAATGGAACGACTTCGAACGCCTGGCCCGCGCCTGGGATGCCGACCCGGCGTACGCGGGGATGGTGGCGTGGCGGTTGCCGGTGGATCCGGGGGCGGGGGAACGGACGGTGCGCGAGGTGGCGGTGGAGGACGCGGAGGCGGAGAGGGCGGTGTACAGGGCGGTGTGCGGCAGGTAGCAGGGATGCTGGCCCCGATCGTTGTGCGCGACTTGGCGCAGGGGTGACGCCGGAATGCGGAGAAACGCGCGAATCCTGCTGCAGGCACGGGCTCGCCGCGAGTCCAGTCCTTTGGAGCAGGTCGCGCATCCGCCACCGGCCCGTGGCCTGGAGCGGCCGGGCGGTCGTGGTTCCTGCGTGTGGAAGGGGCCGTGCTTCCCGGCTTGGTTCGCGCTGCGCGGCGCTCCGCCGGCGCCGTGAGCGCCCGGATGGAGGGCGGATCTGCCGCGGTCAGGCCCGAGTCGCCAGGCCATGGGTCTGGTGGCCGACAGCGATCGCCGCACGCTTTCGCGGCAAGGAGCCGTTCGCAGGAGAGAACCTGATCGACCAAGTGGAAAGGTCCATGCGACCGCGGGGGTCGTGCATGCCCTCGAATCCCTCGGTGCCCTCGGAGTGGCTTGGCGCGAGGCGCCTGCGCAACCCCGGTCGCGCGAACCGAGCCAGACAGGCGCTCGAACCTGCCGAATGCGCGGGACCCGTGAACCGCGGACCTGGCCGCGCACAATGAACGGGGCCAGCATCCCCACGAGCGGCCCCCGACATCCCGCAGGTGATCAGAGCAGCGTTCCCGACAGCACCGTGGTCGCCACGGTGAAGAAGATCAGGATCCCCGTCACGTCCGACAACGTCGCGACCAGCGGGGCCGACGCGCTCGCAGGGTCGAAGCCCAGGCGCTTCAACAGGAACGGCAGGAGCGCCCCGACCAAGGTGCCCCACAGGGCGACTCCCACCACCGCGGCGGCGACCGTCAGGCCGATGAGCAAGTAGTGGTCGCCGTAGTAGGGGCTGCCGTCCTCGTCCGCGAAGGAGTGGTGCCAGACGACCACGCGCAGCAGTCCCAGCAGCGCGAGGATGCCGCCGAGCACCAGGCCGGCGCTCGCTTCGCGCAGGAACACGCGCCACCAATCGCGCATCTTCACCTCGCCCAAGGCCATGGCGCGGATGACGAGGGTCGAGGCTTGGCTGCCGCAGTTGCCGCCGGAGCTGATGATCATGGCGATGAACGCGGTCAGCACGGACGCGCGCGCCAGCTCGCCCTCGAAGGCGCGGATGGCGCTGATCGTCAGCATCGAGCCGATGAAGAGGACGACCAGCCACACGGCGCGCGCCCTGATCATGTCGACGAAGCGCACCTCGAGATAGGGCGCCTCGAGTGCGGTCGTGCCGCCGATCTTCTGGATGTCCTCGGTGGCTTCCTCGCGCACGACGTCGACGATGTCGTCGGCGGTGACCACGCCCTTCATCCGGCCCTGCTGGTCGAGCACGGGCAGCGACAGGAAGCTGTGCTGGGCGAAGAGTCGCGAGACGGCCTCCTGGTCCATCTCGTCGGGCACGGTGACGAGGTCCGTGGTCATGACCTCGGACACCTTCGCGCTGCCCTTGGCCATGATCAGCTGGCGGAAGGAGACGACGCCGAGGAGATGCGACTGCTGGTCCAGCACGTACGCGTAGTAGATGCTCTCGACGCGCTCGGGTGTCTGCTTGCGCAGGTAGGTGATCGCCTCGTCCACGCTCATCTCGGGCCGCAACCGCCCGTAGCGCGTGTTCATCAGGCCGCCCGCCTCGTCCTCCTCGTAGGCGAGCAGCGCCACGAGTTCGCGGCGCGTGGGCTCGTCGAGCAGCGCGATCAGCGCGCCGCGCTGGTCCTCGGGCATGGCCTGCACGAGGTCCGCCAGGTCGTCGGGCGCCAGCGAACGCGCCCACAGCTGTCGCTGGAGCTGCGGCAATCCGGCGAGGATCTGCGCCTGGTCGCTGCTCGAGAGGGCGAGGAAGAACTCCTCCGCCTCGCCCGTCTTGAGGCTCTGGAACGCGTCGATGCGCTCCTCGGGATCGAGCAGCGACCACGCGTCGCGCAGGTCGTCCAACGCGACGCGCGCCTCGTACAACGTGTCCTCCGTCCCTTGCTCCATGGCTCGCCTCGCCTCCTTGTACCGCGCCGCCGTGGAAGGGCGAAGGGGCCGCGCGCCGAAAAAAAGGCGCGCTCGGCGACCAGGCGCGATCCCGGTTCAGACCCGGAACGGCGACGAGTCCATCGGCTTCAGCACGTGCTTGAAGCCGCCCAGCTCGCAGGCCTCGGCCAGCGAATCGCGCTCCGGGGCTTCGCCGTGCACGAGGAAGAGCTGGCGCGCCTCGGCGGCATGCGGCAGCAGGGCGTCGAGCAGTCCTTGGCGGTCCGCGTGCGCCGAGAAGCCGAGCATGGTCGTGATGCGCGCGGCCACTTCGACCTGGCGACCGAGCACGCGCACTTCGCGCTCGCCGTCGACGAGGCGCCTGCCGAGCGTGCCGCGCGCCTGGAAGCCGACGACGAGCACCTCGGTCTCCTCCTTCTCCAGGTTCCACAGGAGGTGGTGCAGCACGCGACCCGATTCCATCATGCCGGAGGCGGAGAGGACGACCACCGGGCGCGCATCCCGGTTGAGGGCCTTGCTCTCCTCCACCGATTCGACGAAGCGCACGCGGCCGCGGAATGCTCCTTCATGCTGGTAGCGACGCCACTGCTCCAAGGCTTCGGCGTCGAAGCACTCCGGATGGTCGAGGACGATGCGAGTGGCGCGCGTGGCGAGCGGCGAGTCGACCACGATGTCGATCGGAGCCATGCGGCCCTCGTGCACCAGCTTGGCGAATGCGTACAGGAGGTGCTGCGTGCGGCCCACGGCGAAGGCGGGGATGATCAACTTGCCGCGACCGCGCGCGTGCAGCCGCCCGACGGCGGCGGCGAGCTGCGACTCCATGTCGGAGAACGGCTCGTGCAGGCGATCCCCGTACGTGCTCTCGCTGATGTAGATGTCCGCCGGCAGCAGCGGCTCGGGATCGCGCAGGATCGGCGCGCCCTTCCTGCCGTAGTCGCCGGTGAAGACCAGTCGGTGCGTGCGCGCCCCGTCCTCGATGCGCGCCTCGACCCATGCCGATCCGAGGATGTGGCCCGCGTCGTGGAAGCGGAACCGCATGCCCGGCACGGGCTCGAACCACTCGTGGTAGGGATGCTGCTCGAACCTCGCGAGCGCCTCGTCCACGTCCGCGTCCAGGTACAGGGGCAGGATCTCCTCCTGCGGCAGGTCGAGCTCGGCGTGCTCGCTCCAGTCGAAGTCGTCGTCGAGCCCGTCGCGCTCGCGCCGCGGGCCGCCAGCCGGTCGCTTGTCCCCACGATGCTTGCGACCGCGCCGCAGCGCCGCGCGTTCCTCTTCGTGGCCGCGCCTGCGCTCGTCCCCGTGCTTGCGTTGCGACCGGGCCTCGTCCGCGCGGCGCCTCTCCTCGTTGAGGAAGCGCGCGTCGGCGGCGAGGATCTTGGCCGTGTCGTGCAGCAGCGCGTCGCACAAGTCGCGCGTCGCCGGCGTGGCGTGGATCGCGCCCTTGAAGCCGTGCCGCGTCAGCATCGGCAGCTTGCCCGAGTGGTCCACGTGCGCGTGCGACTGCACCACCGCGTCGATGCGCTGCGCCTCGAAGTGGAACTCGGCGTTCTTCATCCGGCTCCAAGCGCGCGGACCCTGGAACATGCCGCAATCGAGCAGCACGACGCGTCCGTTGGCCTTGAGCATGTGGCAAGTGCCGGTGGTGCCGCCGGTGGCGCCGAAGAAGCGCAGTTCCATGGGAACGAGGATGAGCGATGCAGGCGTCTCGGGCAAGGGAGGCGGGCGGAGCGCCGCGCCGGGCAGGCCGCGGCGGACCGCCCGGTTCCCGCCGCGGGCCGCGCTCGCGTCCGGATGGCGCGTGGCGCCGCGCGAGGGCGTTCGCGCACAATGGGCGAGGCGCGGTCCGTCGCGCCGGCATCGATGAACCCTGCAGAGAGCTCCTTCGGACTGCCCGGCGTCGGGCCCGCGCGCGAGGCGCGCCTGCGCGAGGCGGGCTACGCGAGCCTCGAGTCCCTCGCGCGGCTCGTGCCGAGCGCGCTGGTCGAGGGACTCGAGGCCACGCCCTTCGCGGCGTTGGAGCCCGGGACCGAAGCGGTGGTCGAAGGCGAGGTCGAGGCCTGCAGCCTGCGGCACTTCGGCCGCAGGAGCCGCGTGGCGCTGCGGCTCGTCGACGCCGCGGGAGAGCGCCTCGAACTGGTGGCGTGGAACCAGCCGTGGCTCGCGCGCCAGCATCCGGTGGGAGCGCGCGTGCGCGTGCGAGGTGCGCTGAAGGTTTCGCGCGCCGCCACCGGGCGCGGCGCGTCCGTCGCGGAGGCAGGCGGCGCCGAGCGTGCGCGCGAGTTCCTCGTGGCGCGCTTCGAGAAGCTCGAGGCTCCGCTCGCTCCGGGAGCGGTGCAACCGCGCTATCCGTCGATCGAGGGCGTGGGCGAGAAGGCCTTGCAAGCAGCCTGCCTGGAGGCCGCGCGGCGCGTGGCCGAGGCGGCCGTCGAGGAGCTCGACGCCGAGACGCTCTCGCGCCACGGATTGATGGCCTTGCCCGAAGCCTTGCGCGCCTTGCACGCGCCCGCCGACGCCGCCACCTTCGAAGCGGCGCGGCGCCGCGTGGCCCTCGACGATTGGATCGCCTTGCACCGCCGCCTCGTCGCGCGCGCGAGGGAGCTGCGCGCCGGTTCGGCACCCGCGCTGCAGGCGAGCGATGCCGAATGGGAGCGCCTGATGGATCTCGCGCCCTTCGGCTGGACCAACGCTCAACGCCGCGTCCTCGGCGAGATCCGCGGCGACCTCGCGCAGGCCACTCCCATGCGACGGCTGCTGCAAGGCGACGTCGGCGCGGGAAAGACGGCCGTGGCGCTCGTCGCCTGCCTCGCGGCCGCCACGCGCGGGGCGCAAGCGGCGTTCCTCGCGCCCACGGAGCTGCTTGCGCGGCAGCACGCGCAAGTCGGCGCCGCATGGTGCGCCGCGGCGGGCGTGCGGCAAGTGCTGCTGACCGGCGCGCTCAAGCCGCGCGAGCGCGTCGAAGCGCTGCGCGCCGTCGAATCCGGCGCGGCGAGCATCGTGTTCGGCACGCACGCGCTGCTCTCCGACTCCACCTTGTTCCGCGATCTGCAAGTGGCGGTCGTCGACGAACAACACCGCTTCGGAGTGGCCCAACGCTCGCGGTTGCTGCAGAAGGGACGCGACGTGCACGCGCTCCTGACGACCGCGACTCCGATCCCGCGCACGCTCGCGTTGGCCCTGCACGGCGAGCTCGACTCGAGCATCCTCGACGAGCGACCGCGCCCGATGCGCGTGGCGACGCGCCTCGTCACGGGCAAGGGCGGCAAGCAAGTCGAAGCCGAACTGGTCGCGTCGCTCGAGCGCGGTGGCCGCCTGTTTTGGATCGTGCCGCGCGTCGGCGGCGAAGAGGACCTGGCCGACGACGCATCGCCAGGCTCCGGCAAGCCCGCCAAGGGCGCCATCGAGCGCCAAGCCCGCTTGCTGGCCTCCCCCCTGGCGCGCTTCGGCATCGAGCTCGTGCACGGCCGACTCGATCCCGCTCAGCGCGACTCCGCCCTGGCGCGCTTCAAGTCCGGCGCCACGCGCGTCCTCGTCGCCACCACGGTGGTCGAAGTCGGGCTCGATGTTCCCGACGCCGACTTGCTGGTGATCGAGGGCGCCGAACGCCTGGGCCTGGCCCAACTGCACCAGCTCCGCGGCCGAGTTGGTCGCGCCGGCCAAGAGGCACGCTGCTGGCTCTTCGGAGCCAAGAGCGCGCACGCCCGACTGCGCTTCCTCGAAGGCTGCTCCGACGGCTTCCAGATCGCCGAGGAGGACCTTCGCCAAAGGGGGATGGGTGAACTCGCGGGATTGAGGCAGTCGGGAGTGTCGGACGGGGCGCTGGGGGCGGCTTTGGCGGACCCGCGCTTGTTCGAGTTGGCGAGGAGATTGGCGGCGGGGGGGGGGAGGGGGATGATTTTCGTCCCGTGATCCCGATGCTGGCCCCTTTCATTGTGCTCGGCCAGGTCGGCGCGGGATCCTCGGCGCTTGCGATCGGCGCACGCGGCTTGCGCGCCTAGCCCGTCGCGGCCCACGCCGGGCGCGCGACGCGCGCCCGGAACACCCGCTTGTGC
>JBKDQQ010000031.1:0-2499 GCA_046341775.1 Planctomycetia bacterium | reverse complement strand
GGCACGGCGGTCATCTCCGGACTGCCGATCCTGTCGACGCGCGTGGCCGTGCTCGTCGACCTGTCGGGTTCGGTCTGGAAGGAACGACCGGACGGGACCACGCCCAAGCAGGACCTCGAAGGCGAACTCGCGCGCATGCTCGACGGGTTCAAGCCGGCGACGCGCTTCCAGATCGTGCCATTCACCGAGGACCCCGCCGCGTTGTCCAAGGGCCTGGTCGAGGCGACGCCGCAGGCCGTGGCGAAGGCCAAGGTCGACTTCGCGGCCTTGAAGACCAGCGGCAAGGGCGACTACTGGGACGCGATCGAGAAGGCGCTCGCGGATCCCGAGGTCGACACGATCATCGTCTACGGCGACGGCGCGCCCTCGGGCGGACGACGCTGGGACGTGGCGCGCATGGAGCGCGACTACTTGGCGCGCGACCGGTTCCGGCGCGTGCGCCTCTCGGCCGTGCTCGTCGGCGCCGGCAAGACGCTGACGGAGCGCTGGACCAGCTGGTGCGAGGCCACGGGCGGCCGGGTCGAGGCCGTCGCGCGGCGTTGAGGGCGCCGAGGCGCGGCCGGCTCGTGCGCCGCGCGCTCCGCCCCGCTATCGTGTGCGCCTCGCACCGAGGAAGGCGCACACGATGACCGCGACCACCATGATGAACGGCAAGGCCACCTTCGAGCTGCGCGGGGCCGTGGCCGTCGTCACGCTGGTCAACCCGCCGGCCAACGGCTACTCGCACGAGATGATGCGAGACCTCGACGAGGCCGTGCTCAAGGCGCGCTTCGACCCGGCGGTGCAGGCCATCGTGCTCGCGGGAGCGGGCGAGAAGTTCTTCTGCGCCGGCGCCGACATCGGAATGCTCGGCGCGGTCGATCCGCACTTCAAGTACATGTTCTGCCTGCACGCCAACGAGACGCTGCTGCGCCTCGAGCACACGCCGAAGCTGGTCGTGGCGGCGTTGGGCGGACACTGCGTGGGCGGCGGACTCGAGATCGCCCTCGCGTGCGACCTGCGCTTCGCGCGCAAGGCCAGCGGCAAGTGCGGCCTGCCCGAGGTCGCGTTGGGAGTACTGCCCGGCACCGGCGGCACGCAGCGCTTGGCGCGCGTCGTCGGCAAGAGCCGCGCCATCGAGCTGATGGCGAGCGGACGCCTGCTGTCCTACGAGGAGGCGGCGGCGCTGCAGCTCGTGGACGACCTGCTCGTCGCCGATTCGGACGAGCAGTTCCTCGAACTCGTCGTCGCGCGCGTCCAGGCCATGTGCGCGCCGCACAAGGCGCCGCTCGCCGTGGGCTTGATCAAGCGCGCGGTGCAGGGCGGCATCGACCTCCCGCTGGAATCCGGGCTGGCGCTCGAACGCGAGCTGCAGGCGCGCCTCTTCGCCAGCGCCGACGCGAAGGAAGGCATCGCCGCCTTCAACGAGAAGCGCAAGCCCGTCTTCGAAGGACGCTGAGGCGGCTCGACATGCAAGCGACCATGCAAGCCGTGCACGTGACCCGCCACGGCGGACCGGAAGTGCTGGAGCTCGTGCGACTGCCGGTGCCGGACCCCGGCCCCGGGCAAGTGCTGGTGCGCATGTTGGCGGTTTCGGTCAACCATCTCGACTTGTGGGTGCGGCGCGGCATGCCCGGCATGAAGCTGCCCCTGCCCCTCATCCCCGGCTGCGACGGCATCGGCGTCGTGGAGGCGCACGGAGCTGGAGTCTCGAGCCCGCCGATCGGCGCGCGCGTGCTGGTCGAGCCCGGCTGCAGCTCGGGCGATTCGGCGCACGACAAGGCCGGCGACGACCACTTGTCGGACGACTACCAGATCCGCGGCGAGCACTTCGACGGATTGGCGCGCGAGTTCGTGTCGATCGAAGCGCGCTACGCCACGCCCATCCCGCCCGAACTCGACCCGGTGCAGGCCGCGGCCGTGCCGCTGGTGTACTTGACGGCGTGGGGGATGCTCGTCTCCCGCGCGCGCGCCAAGGCGGGCGAGCGCGTGCTGGTGCTCGCCGGCACGTCCGGCGTGGGATCCGCGGCGATCCAGATCGCGCGCGACATCGGTTGCGAGGTCGTCGCCACCGCCGGCAGCGAGTCGAAGCGCCGCTTGTGCCTGGAGCTCGGCGCCAAGGCCGCGGTGGACCATGGCCAGCCGGATTGGCCCGCGCAGGCGCGCAAGGCGGCGGGCGGCTCCTTCGACGTCGTCGTGGAGCATGTCGGGCCGGCGACCTGGGAAGGCTCGATGAAGGTGCTGGCGCGCAACGGCCGCCTGGTCACATGCGGCGGCACAACCGGTCCGGTGGTGTCGATCATGCTTCCGCACCTCTTCATCAAGAACCAGTCCGTGCTCGGCTCGACGATGGGACCGCGCTCGGCCTTCCCGGCGATCTTCGGCAAGGTGGCCTCGGGCGCCTACAGGCCGGTGGTCGACCGCGTGCTTCCCATGTCGCGGGTGCGGGGGGCGCCCCTGCGTCACACTGCGCGGGCCGGGGGCCGCGAGATGGTGGGAGTGGCCGGACGCGGGCACCAC
>JBKDQQ010000030.1:0-9191 GCA_046341775.1 Planctomycetia bacterium | reverse complement strand
GTCATCTTGTCGGGGTACTGCGTCAGGCGCAGGAACGCGTCCTCCTCGACGCCGGCGCGCGCCTTGATGCGGCGCCACGTCTCCTCGCCGAAGTTCTTCGTGACGAGGTCCTGCACAGCGAGGTTCACGAGTCCGTACATGCGTTCAGCGCTCCAGGTGGGCCAGGCGGCCGGCGAGGGGGTCGAGGCGGACATTCCTTCCGTCTATCGGCGCGATCGGGCCCCGGCTTGAGCGGGCTGCGCCGCACGCCCGGCCATGGGCGGCCGCGTGGCCGCCTGGCCGGCGCGCGAGGGGGGGGGGCGATCCCGCCCGCGGTGCGACAGCGGCGCGGCCAGGGACGCGGGCCCGCGGCGCGGGCATCCGGCGCGGGCACTCAGCCAAGGGACCGGGCGCGGTTCTTGGGCGCGGTCCTTGGGCGCGGTCCTTGGGGCCCGGTCATTGGGGTACGGTCACTGGGGATCAGGAGCGCGCGCGGCAATGTCCGCGTCGCACCGTTCGCGCATGACGCGAGGCGCCCGGCGCACGACATCAGGCGCACGACATCCTGTGCACGACGCGCGGCGCCGAACGCGCGGGCGTAGGCAGCGCGCGCGGGAGGGCGTCGCGCGGCGTTCGCGGGCAGGAACAGGCGCGCGCGGCGCGCGCCCTCAGACCTTCACTTCGCTGCTCGCGCGCGAAAGCGCGGCGTGGCGCGCCAGCAACGGATCGATCTCCTCGGCCACGTATTCGACCACCTGCCGCGGCGCGCGACCCACGTAGAGCGCGGGGTCGAGCAGTTCGTCGAGGCGCTTGGCGAGGGGCGCGAGCACCGGATCCCGCGCGAGCAGCGCGCGGAAGGGCGAGGCCTCGCCGTCCTTGATGGCGCGCGCGGCCGCGTGGCTGGCGGTGCGGATCGACTCGTGCACATCCTGCCGGTCGGCTCCGAGCTTGACCGCCTCCATCATCAGGTGCTCGCTGGCGAGGAACGGCAGCTCCTCCATCAGTCCGCGCCGCACCACGTGCGGATTGACCACCAGCCCCGAGGCGACGTTCAGGTAGAGGTTGAGCACCGCGTCGGTGGCGAGGAACGACTCGCTGATGGCGAGGCGGCGGTTGGCCGAGTCGTCGAGCGTGCGCTCGAGCCACTGGTTCGCCGCGGTGTGCGCCGCGTTGTCGAGCAGCGAGATGACGAAGCGCGACAAGGCGCAGATGCGCTCGCTGCGCATCGGATTGCGCTTCCACGGCATCGCCGAGGACCCGATCTGCTTCTTCTCGAAAGGCTCCTCGAGTTCCTTGCGATTGGCGAGCAGGCGCAGGTCGGTGGCGAACTTGTGGGCGCTCTGCGCGATCGAGGAAAGGACCTGCAGCACGCGGAAGTCCGCCTGGCGCGGGTAGGTCTGGCCGGTGACGCCGTAGCTCCTGGCGAAGCCCATGCGCTCCGTCACGCGCCGGTCGAGTTCGCGCACCTTCTCGTGGTCGCCGCCGAACAGCTCGAGGAAGCTCGCTTGCGTGCCGGTGGTGCCCTTGACGCCGCGGAAGCGCAGGCTCGCCTCGGCGTGGTCGAGGTCCTCGAGGTCGTGCGCGAGGTCCTGCAGCCACAAGCAGGCGCGCTTGCCGACCGTCGTGGCTTGCGCCGGCTGGAAGTGCGTCCAGCCCAGCGTGGGCAGGTCCTTCCACTCCAGCGCGAAGTCGCGCAGCACCGTCATCGTCGAGACCAGTTGCGCGCGCAGGAGCCGCAGTCCGTCGCGCATCGCGATCAGCTCGCTGTTGTCGGTGACGTAGCACGAGGTCGCGCCCAGGTGGATGATCGGCCGCGCCCGCGGGCACTGCTCGCCCCAGGCGTGGATCTGCGCCATCACGTCGTGGCGCAGCTCCTTCTCGTGGCGCGCGGCGGCCTCGAGATCGAGGTTGTCCGCGTTGCGCCTGAGCTCCTCCACCTGTTCCGCCGTGATGGCGAGTCCCAGTTCGCGTTCGCACTCCGCGAGCGCGATCCACAGGGCGCGCCAAGTGGTGAACTTGCGCTGGTCGGAGAAGTTCGCGCGCATCGCCTGCGAGCAGTAGCGTTCGGCGAGCGGCGAGCGGTAGTTGGTCGGGTCCGTTTGCATGGGATGGCGAGCCTCTAGAGCCACCACGCGTCGGGCAGCCAGCGAGGCAAGAAGGTAGCGAGCGAGGCGCACGCCGCGCACGCGACGAGGCTGGCGAAGATGCGCGGAACGAGCGGAGCCCCCGCCAAGGCGGCGCGCACGCACCAGCCAGTCCCCAGCGCCCCCGTCGCGTCGGTCAGGAGGTCGGGCAGCGACGCGTCGCGTCCGGGCACGTGGTGCTGGTGCCACTCGTCGACGAAGCCGAGCACGGCGCACGAAGCCGCGACGGCGAGCGCGGCACGCGCGCCGACGACCCACGCGCCGCGCCGGCGCGGCAGGGCGAGCAGGCACAAGAGCGCTAGGAAGCCGTACGCGACCGCGTGCAGGAAGTTCGCCAGCCAATCGCCGAAGAGGCCGCCCCCGGTCGAGGGCGCCGGCCCGGAGGACAGGCGCCACAGGAGCGCGTACCAGCCGAACGCGGCCAGCACGGCGGCCCATTCCGGCACGCGCCCGAGTCGCGCCGCCAAGGCGCGCGCCGCGTCGGCCACGCGCGCCCCGCCCATCAGTCCTCGGAGAAGCGCTTGACGGCCGTGAACTCCAGGCCGAGTCCGTCGCGGCTCCCTTGCACGTGGAAGCGGTCGAGCATGCCGGCCAGCAGGAACAAGCCGCGACCCCGGTGTCCGTCCACGTCCGGCAGATCCCCTCCCTGCAGGCGCTCGCGCACGAGTTCGGCGTCGCCACCGCCCATGTCGGACACCGCCAGGGCCCACGCGCCGCCTTGCACGCGGAAGCTGACCGTGAAGCGCACGCCGTCCTTGGAATCGGACTCCTCGCGCGCGCCCTCGCCGCCGCCGTGGTCGATGGCGTTGGAGCACAGCTCGCTCAGGACGAACTCGAGCAAGGGCAGTTCCTCCTCCGGCACCGCGTGCGCGACGGCGTGCGCGCGCACCTCGACGCGCAAGCGCTCTTCGACGCTGTGCGCCGCGGGCAGGACGAGCAGCAACTCGCCGGGATGGGCCGCGCGCCCGCTCAAGATCCGTCCTCCGACGCGAGCGGCGCGAGGTCCAAGGACAGGTCGAGCGCCGGAGCGGAATGGGTCAGCGCCCCGATCGAGATGCGATCGACGCCGCAGACCGCCACGGAACGCAGGCTCGACTCGTCGATGCCGCCCGAAGCCTCGAGCTCGACGACGCGGCCCGACGCGGCCGCCTGCTCGCGCAGGAGCGGGCACAGGCGCCGCATCTCCTCCGGCGGCAAGTTGTCGAGCAGCACGACGTCCGCGCCGCCCTCGACCGCCGCGCGCGCCTCGCCTTCGTCGCGCGCCTCGCAGGTGATGCGCACGCCCGGCCCCAGCGCTGCGCGCAGGTCGCGCAGCACGAGCGGAATGGGGCGGCCGGCGAGCTCGATGTGGTTCTCCTTGACCATCGCCTCGTCGTGCAGGGCGAAGCGGTGGTTCTCGCCGCCGCCGCAACGCACCGCGTGCTTCTCCAGTTCGCGCAGGTTGGGCGTCGTCTTGCGCGTGTCCAGGATGCGCACGGGACGCATGCCCGCCTCGTGGGCGACGAGCACATGCCGCGCCGTGGATGTGGCGACGCCGCACAAGCGTTGGACGAAGTTGAGCGCCGTGCGCTCGGCCGACAACAGTGCGCGCGCCGAACCTTCGATCTCGGCCAGCTTGGCGCCGCGCGCGAAGGCGTCGCCGTCCTGCACCAAGGCGCGCCGCGTCGAAGCGGGATCGCACAGCTCGAAGGCGCGCAGGAAGACCGCCATGCCCGCCATGACGCCCGGCCGCTTGGCGACGAGGGTGGCGCGCGCGCGGGACCGGGCGGGGACGGCGTGCAGCGTCGTCACGTCCACCCGGCCGTCCGGTCCGGCCAGTGCGCGATCCTCCGCCAAGGCGGGTCGCACGGCGGCGTCGATCACCGCGAGCTCGAGCGGGGCAGGCAAGCCTCGGCGCGCGGCCGGCAAGCGGTCGCGCGCGGGGATCGTGGGTTCTTCTAGCGAACTCATGGCCGGCGCGCGGGCGGCGGAGTGTACTCGACGGGTACCACCGCGCGCGCCTCGGGCCAAGGCGCGCCGAGCGCGGACGAACCGGCGGCGCCTCCTGGACGAGGGGCGGGGCCGCGTTGCGCGCGCCAATGCGCACGCAAGGCCGCGACCGTCGCCGGGCCTATCCCCGGCAAGCACTCGAGCAGCTCGGGGCCGCTGGCGCGCCACGCCTGCGCAACGACGTGTCGCGAGGCGGCGACGGCGGAGAGCGGCGCTCCATCCATCGCCGGGCTGGCCTGCGGCAGGCCCGATCCGCCTGCGGCGGCCTGAAGCGTCGCTGCATAGGCATCGAAGTGGCGAGCTTCCACGATCGTGGTCGCTCGTCGTGGCCCGATGCCCGGCAGGGTTTGCAGTTCCCGCCACGACCAGTCCCAGCTCGAAACCGGCACGGCATCGGGCCGCAGGAAAGCCCAAGCCGGACCTGCGGACTCCGACACAGAGCCATGTCCCCCACGGCTTTGCGTCGGCATCCCCAGTGCCCACGCGGGCCGCGTCGGGTCAGAACGGAGGGCGCGAGGGTCCTCTCGGAGCACAAGGACGGCGCACAGCACCGCCACGATCGACAGTTGAACCCTCATCGTCCCATCCCTCCCGTTGGATGGACGCTCACGGGGCGGACCGCGTCGCAGGCGACCTGCATTCGCGCGGCGCCAAAGCCAGGGAGACTCGTGCCTCACTAGGTCGAATTGAGGCCGTCGCATCAGGAAGGCGACACACCGAAAGCCCCTGAACAAAGACAGTTGAGCCACTCCCATCGCCCCATGCTCTAAATTGCAAGTCGGTATCTTGCGCCCCAGAGAAGCGCCGCTAACTTGTATGCAACTTCGTAGCTCTCCAAGCGTCCCTCGGTTCGCCGGCCCTGTTCGGGCCACCGTCGGGACAGCCGCTGCGAAGCTCTCCAAGGCCAAAGTCAAATCGAGATCTTCTCCATGAAGAGCATCTTCACCCTCGGCGCCGTCGCGGCGCTGAGCACCCTCGCCGCCGCCAACACGACGGACAAGGCGGGCAGCCTCCTGGTGTTCCCCTCCTTCGACAACACGCGCGCCACGATCCACGCGATCACGGTGACGAACACCTCGGCCGACTCCACGATCGGCAACGTCGACGTCGAGTTCGTCTACATCAACGAGTACGACTGCCAGGAGTTCAACCGCACGCGTCGCCTCACGCCGAACGACACGCTGACGGTCTACACGAACCTCGACAACCCCAACATGACCAAGGGCTACGTCTACGTGTTCGCCAAGAGCACGACGACGGGCGCCGCCATCAGCCACAACCACCTCGCCGGCGCCTCGATCTGCGTCAAGTCGGGCGAAGATCCGTACGAGATGGCCCCGGTGGTCTTCCAAGCCGTGGGCGCCCAGGGCGCCGCGACGGACGTCGACAGCGACGGCCTGCGCGACATGAACGGCGTCGAGTACACGAAGGCCTCGGACGAGGTCATCATCCCGCGCTTCATCTCCGCCACGGGCGGCTCCCGTCCGGAACTGGCCCTGATCAACCTCACGGGCGGCGCCGACTTCACGGCCATCGTCGACTTCCTGATCTACAACGACAACGAGGAAGTCTACTCGGCCCAGTACAGCTTCCGCTGCTACCGCCGCGTGGCCCTCGCCAGCGTCAACGGCGCCTTCACGGACAGCTTCCTCGACTCGACCAACAACAACCTGAACGAGTCGTGGACGGGCGACATCGAGATGGGCTGGTACAAGATGGACGGCCGCATCGCCTTCTCGTCGGCCGCCAGCGTGTCCGACCCGGCGATCCTCGCCGCGCACTTCGACAAGGTCGGCAGCTGGACCGCCGCCACCCTGCCGTACGGCGTGGGCGAGCAGGCGAACGGCGACCTCGTTGTCCTGGGCATCTTCCCTGACAACAACTGAGCCCAGGCAGGCACCCAAAGTACCTGCCTTCTGATTTCCGAACCGACCTCTCGCGGCGGACGCATGAGCCGCGAGAGGTCGATTCTTTGGCTGCGACCAATGCGCAGCGATCATGCCGAGGTGCGCGCCGCGCCCGCCGCCGGCGCACAGCGACCCGCGATTGCTAGCAAATTGAATTTCGAGGGCTGCAAGGTTGCAATTTGCGACCAAGGACGCCGCCGTGACTTAGGAGGCCCACCTCGAACGCTTCCAAGTTCCTAATTTCATGCCGCTGGAAAGGCCTTCATGCGACCAGCAAGGTGTTGGGCGTCAACATCCGAACGACGGGTGCCGGCGGCTCCAAGCAGCTTCGATTCCGAGGCGACCGCGGGACTCGGAGGCGGATCTCCAAAATAGCCACACCTCGGCTCCACACCATGAAGACTCTCCTCTTCAGCGCGACCGCCGCCGTCGCCGCCCTGGGCTCCGTCGCCAACGCCAACACCTTGGATCGCACCGGCAGCCTGCTGCTCTTCCCCTTCTTCGACAACACGCGCGGCGCCGTGCAGGCCTTCACGGTCACCAACACCAGCGCGGATGCCAGCGTGCGCATCGAGTACGTCTACATCAACGAGACGGACTGCCTCGAGTTCAACCGCACGCGCACTCTGACGCCGAACGACACCGTCACGACGCTGTCGAACCTCGACAACCCGAACATGGCGCGCGGCTACCTGTACGTGTTCGCCAAGAACGCGGCCGGCCAGGCCATCACCTTCAACAACCTCGCCGGCGCCACCGTGGTGTCGACCGTCAACGCGGGCCTGTACGAGGCCGCCCCGATCGTGTTCCAAGGCTTGACGGCCTCGAACGCGAGCACGGACACCGACAGCGACGGCCTGCGCGACCTCAACGGCACCGAGTACAGCCGCACCCCGGACGAGCTGATCGTGCCGCGCTTCTTCGGCGCCGCCAGCAACGCGCTCTCCGGCACCGGCAGCTCGACGCCGACGATCTCGCTGATCAACCTCTCGGGTGGCGCGTCCTTCACGGCCATCGTGGACTTCCTCGTCTACAACGACAACGAGGAGGTCTTCTCCGCCCAGACCTCGTTCAGCTGCTACAAGCGCGTGCCGCTGGCCGCCGTCAACGCCGTGTTCACGTCGAGCTTCCTCGCCAGCACGAACGACGACGACAGCGAGTCCGTCGAAGGCATCGAGATGGGCTGGTACCGCCTCGACGGCCGCATCGCCTTCTCGAGCACGTCGACCTACAACGACCCGGCCATCATCGCGGCGCACCTCGACATCCTCGATGGTTCGTCGGCGGGCGTGCTGCCCTACGGCGTCGGCGAGCAGAGCAACGGCGACCTCGTCGTCCTCGGCCCCTCGACCGACAACAACTGAGTCGCGACGGTGCGCGCGGGCTCCGTGCACGCATGACGCGCACGCGGAGCTTCGCAGCGGCCCGCCCACACGCCCCCGGTTCGCGCCCACGCGAGCCGGGGGCGTCGTCATTTGGGCACGCGCCCGCATACCAGGCGACTCCTGGCGCAGGTCCGCGGCGCGCCGCTCGGAAGGAGCCGCGCAGCGCGAGTTGTATCGCCACCCCCGACGCGTGCATTTCGATTGCCGCAGTCGACTTGCATGCACAGCCTACCAATGCCCATTTGAAGCACGGCTGGCGGATGCAGTCGTCCCGTGCAGCCGCTAGTGTCCCTGCATCGATCTCCGGCCTCGGCTGCCAAGCGTCCTCCTCGGCGCATGGGCCCGGGCTTCTCCAACGAACCGATTTCCAGAACGACACCATGACCAACTTCCGTCAACTGGCCTTCGCGGGCCTCGCCACCGCCATCGCGTCCGTGGCGACGACCAGCAACGCCACGGCCGACTCGGTGCGCGGCTTCGGCAGCCTGCTCGTCTATCCCGTCGTCGACAACACGCGCGCCGACCTGACGCTGCTGACGATCACCAACCACAGCAACTCGACGTCGGTGATCGTCGAGTTCGTCTACATCAACTCGACCGACTGCCTCGAGACCAATCGCACGCGCACCCTGACGCCGAACGACACGCTCACGGTCGACGCGCGCGCGGACTCGGGCGCCGCGTCCGGCGGCAACACCGCGGTCCTCAATGGCTACTGCTACGTGTTCGCCAAGAACGCCGCGGGCCAACCGCTCAGCTTCAACCACCTGTCGGGCGCGGCCGTGGTGCTCGAGGGCGGACTCGCCAGCTCCTACGCCCCCGACCCGATCATCTACCGCGCCATCCCGTCCCAAGGCGCCACGACGAACCTCGACAGCGATCTCTACCGCGACCTGAACGGGACGGAGTACGAGCAGACCGCGGACGAGATCCACATCCCGCACTTCATCGCGGCCGGCGCCAACGAGGTGTACAGCAGCAGCCCCGAGTTGGTGCTCCTCAGCCTGACGGGCGGCTCGAACTTCCAGGCGACGGTGAACTTCCTCGTCTACAACGACAACGAGGAGCCGTTCTCCGCGCAAGCCAACTTCCGCTGCTGGCGTCGCAGCGCGTTGACCTCGTACTCGGGCATCTTCGCCCACTCCTTCCTCGTCACGACCAGCGACGACGCCAACGAGGCCGCCCTCGGACTGGAGACGGGTTGGTACAAGGTCGACGGCAATGTGACCAGCTCGGGCAGCTCGCTGCCGGGCGGCACCGCCAGCGATCCCGCGCTCATCGCCGTCCACATCAACCGCATCGGCTACGGCCAGACGCAGAACGCGTGGGTGGTCCCGAGCTACGGCGTGGGCGAGCAGAACAACGGCGACCTGCAAGTCGCCACGGGCAACCTGCTCGACTAGGACCGGGTCTTTTTCGCGCTCGCGTTCGGCGCGAGCAGCACGCCAGCGGGGCGCGTCGGCACGGCCGGCGCGCCCCGCTTGTTCTTCGGTCCGCGCGCAGTCGCGCGATCTGGATCGTCGAAAAGCCGCGCGAGGGCGAGGGACAAGGTCGCGGCTGCGCGCCCAGGGCAGGCGACGAAACCATGGATGCGCTTGCCTCGAAGCGCCCATGACGAACTCCGCGTGCAGGCTTCGCGTGCGGTTCCCGCGCTCTCAGCCGCGCAGCAAGCTGAGCTCCTCCGAGCTCAGGCCGGGCGGTGGCTGCATGGCGAGGGGCAACCGCTCGTCGAGCGCCGCCTCCGACTCCACTTGCGTGCCACGGGGCAGATCGTCGAGCTGCGTCAG
>JBKDQQ010000029.1:0-36953 GCA_046341775.1 Planctomycetia bacterium | reverse complement strand
CAACTGGCCAAGTCGCCGCCCGAGCTGGGGGAGCGGGACTCCGAGGGCTCCCGCGCGGCGTTGTCGTCCTGGCTCCACAAGGTCGTCAGGAGTCGATGCATGGACATGCTCAAGTCGGAACGGCGGCGCAGGGACCGCGAGGCGCTCGTGGCGCCCTCGGAGGCGCAGGATGGCGGGCAGGCGCAGGTCGAGCGCGGCGACACGCGCGCCGCGGTGCGACGCGCCATGGAGGGCTTGCCGCCCGACCAGCGCGAAGTGCTCGTCCTGCGGCTCCTCGGCGGCAAGAGCTACCGCGAGATCTCCGGGATCACGGGCCGCAAGATCGGCACGGTCGGCTGGCTGGTGGCGGAGGGCGTCAAGTCGCTGGGCGCGCGGCTCGAGCCGCTGGTGCGCGCGGGAGGTGCGTGAAATGTCAAATATTTCGGACAAGAGCGGATCGGACAGGAACGGATCTGACAGGAACGGATCGGACGCCGAAGGGCGGCGCGACATGGACGACTTCGAGATCATGGACGAACGGCACGCGCGGCTCGTGGCGCGCGCCCTCGGCGAGCTGGATGGCGCGGATCTGGCCGCGGTCGAGGCCGAGCTGGCCGCGTCGCCCGAGGCGCGCGCGGAGTTGGCGCGCATCCAGGCGACCTTGGGCCTGGTCGAGGAGGCGCTGGCCGACACGCCGCGCCTGTCGGACGCGAGCCGCGCCGCGACCTTGGCCGCCGCGCAGCCCGCGCGCGTGACGCCTTGGTGGCGCAGGAAGGGCGTCGCGGCCGCCGCGGGCGTGGCGGCTCTCGCGGGAGGCGCGCTGGGCTGGTTGCACATCTTCCAGCAGGGTGCCGCGGAACTCGAATCGGGCCCGTTGGTCGCTTCGCGCTCGCAGGAGTCGGTCGTCGTGGAACGGAGAGTGGGATTCACTCGCGACTTGCAGGGTATCGACCTCTCGGATTCGGGCGGCGTCCACGACGGCGCCGCCGCGCAGGCATCATGGGAGAAGACGGAGGTGCTCCACTTCGCTCCGGCCGCGCAGGCCTCGACTCCGCCTGTGGCGGGTGCGGAAGTGGCGCCGACCAGCGCCAAGCCCGGCCTCCCGGGCCAGTCGTCGGACGCGAAGGGCGGCCTGCCCGCGATCGCGAGCGCCGCGCCGAACGGGCCCGTCGATGCAGGCGCCGTCGGCGTGGGTGGTGGCGGTGGCGGTTCCCCGCAGACGGTCTTGGGAGTCGAGGCAGGCGTCTTCGGCGGCCGCAAGGCCAAGTCGCGCGCCGCGTCGGGGGCGGCGCCGAACGCACGACCCACGGGTGGCGGCGCGTCGAGCTCCGGACCTTCCAGCGCCGGGCCCGCGGGCGGGGCGACGGGCGCGGAGCTTGCGGACCGCGAGCGCCTCCGCCTTGACGGAGGACCCGCGACCACGAACCCCGCGAGCGGGGTGGAACCGGCCGAGGAAGCAGCCAAGCAGCGCCGGCAAGGCGATGTCTTCGGAGCAGGCTCGCCGGTGCTGGACGATCTCGACGGCGTCGTGGCCGAGGCCGAAGCGCCGTCGCGCGAAGAGCAAGTGGAGGCCGAGTTCCAAAGGCTCCTCGCCGGTTGCCTGCCGTGGCCCGGAGAGCTTCCGCGCGACATGTACTTCCGCTTCTGGGGCGACAATCCCTTCGAAGTGTCGCTGCTCGACAAGCAGTCGACCTTCGGCGTCGATATCGACACGGCGAGCTACGCGCTGGCGCGTCGCTACGTCGCGGAGGGACGCCTGCCCGAGAAGGCGCAGGTGCGCACCGAGGAGTTCGTGAACTACTTCAAGGCCGAATCGGCGCCGCCGACCAGCGGTCCGTTCGCCATCCACGTCGAGTTGGCGCCCAGCCGCTTCGGCGGCGACGAGGCGCGCCAGATGCTGCGCGTCGTGGTGCGCGCCAAGGACCTGGCGCCCTTCGAGCGCAAGCCGCTGCGTCTGACCTTCGTGGTCGATGTCTCGGGATCGATGCGCGAGCAGAACCGCCTCGAGACCGTCAAGGACTCCTTGCGGCTGCTCGTGGCGCAGCTCGAGCCCGGCGACCGCGTGGCGATCGTCAAGTACTCGACGGAGGCGTCGCTCGTGGCGCCGATGGCCTCGGTGTCGGACAAGGTCGGCTTCGAGACGGCCATCCAGTCGCTCGCTCCCAACGGAGGCACGAACAGCAACGCCGGCCTGCAGCTCGGCTACGCGGTGGCGGTCGAGGCCCTCGACCCCGCGTGCGTCAATCGCGTGGTGTTCCTCTCGGACGGCGTCGCCAACCAAGGCGTCGTCGATCCGCTCGAGATCGCCCGAGGACTCGCGCCGCTGAAGGAGAAGGGCATCCTGCTCAACACGATCGGCGTGGGCATGGACAACCACAACGACGCGCTGCTCGAGCAGTTGGCCGACACCTGCGACGGCGTGTGCACCTACGTCGACACGCCCAAGGAGGCGAGGCGGGCCCTCGTCGACAACTTCACCGGCATGTTCCAACCCGTCGGGCGCGACGCCAAGGTGCAAGTCGAGTTCGACCCGGGCCAGGTGCGCCGTTGGCGGCAGCTCGGCTACGAGAACCGCGCCATCGCCGATGCGGACTTCCGCGACGACAAGGTCGACGCGGGCGAGATCAACGCGGGGCACGAGATGACGGCCCTGTACGAGCTCGAGATGGCGACGCCGCGCGCCGACGCGCCGCTCGCGGTCGTGCGCCTGCGCTGGAAGGAGCCGCGCGTGGCCGGCCGGGCGGTCGCGGACGAGGCGGCGCGCGAGATGGAGGCGCCCGTGGCGTGGAGCCGCCGCGTGGGCTTCGCCGGAGCGAGCCACGGGTATCGTCGCGCCGCGATCGTGGCGCAGTACGCCGAGTTCCTGCGCCGTTCGACGCATGCGCAGGGAGACCGCGTCGAGGACTTGCTCGCCGAGGCGCGCGCGTTGCGCGACGAGCGCGCGCAGGATGGCGAATGGGCCGAGTTCGTCGGGATCCTCGAGAAGGCCGCGGCGCTGGGGCTCGGCGCCGAAGTCGGATGCGACGAGCTGTGCGACGTGGAGCAACGGTTGCGACGCGCGCACTGGCGGCGCCACGAAGGCGAACGCTTGAAGCAATCGGGCGCGTCGCTCGAGGTGGACGACCACGAGCAGGACATCGAACGCCTGCGCCGGGAGCTGCGACGGTTGGTGGAAGAGCGCGTGCAAGGGCGCTAGACTGGAGCGGCGATGAGGAAGAGTGCGCAGCCTGCGATCCTCCCCGACGGCGCGACCCGTCGCCCGCCGGGCTGGCTGCGCGTGTTCTTCGTCCTCGTCGCCGGTGGCGCGAGCGCCGCGGCGCAATTGCCGCCACCGGTCGTCGCCGACGTCGTCGTGCCGGGCTCGAGGCGCATCGAGTCCACCATGTCGATCGAGCCGTCCCCGGCGCTCGCCGGGCGCAAGCTGGTCGTGCACCGCGCGTTCATCATGCGGGACTGGAGCCCGATCGCGCCGGGCGAGTCCTTCGCGGTCTCGGGGAAGTACGGCACGTGCGTGCATCTCCCGCGCGAGGGGGCGGATCCCGTCCTCGCCACGGAGGGAGAGTGCGCCGAACCGTGCGTGCGCGTCGACGCCTTGCGCGCGACGGGCGACCAGGTGTCGGTGTACTCGACGGTGGTGGCGGCCCACACGGTCCTGCGCGTCGCGCGCGTCTCGGACGACGAACTGGTGCTGGAGGTCGTCTCGCACGAGCGTCGCCGCGATCCTTGGATGGTCGCCGGACTGGCGCTCATCCTGCTCGCGGGAGCGGCCTGCGCGCGCTGGGCTTGGACGCGCCGCGCGCGCAAGCACTGAACGTGGAAGCGCCGTTGGCCATGTTGGCGGCGACGCTCGCTATCGAGCTGCCGCTCGCCTTGCTCGTGTTGCGGTCCTTCCCCGTCGCGCAGGTGCTTGCGGCCGGCGCGGCGGCGAGCTTGCTCTCGCATCCGCTCGCCTGCATGTGCGTCGCGCACGATCCAACCTGGTGGTTCCCGGTCGAGGTGGTCGTCGTGGCCTTGGAGGCGATCTTGTTGCGCACGCTCCTCGCTTGCGGTTGGCGCGCCGCGCTGCTCGCGTCGCTGGCCTGCAACGTGGCCTCCGCCACCGTGGGCTGGTTGGCCTGGCCACGACCGGTCTGACGCTACGACTCGGCGCGGCCACATGCGCACGATGAAGCCCGCGCCTACGCACACCGCCGCAGGCGCGTGCGCCCGTCGACGGCATAGTCTGGCGGCCATGCGACACCTTGCCTTGCTGCTGCTGCTCGCCGGACCCGCGTCGCCCGCGCACGCCCGCCAGGGGTGCACCATCCAGATCCCCGTCTCCAAGCGCGGAGAACAGGCGGATTTCGGCGCGTCCACGGCCCACATCGCCGCGTGGGGCGGCGTGGTCGTCTACGAGTCCGCGGCTTCGAACCTGCTGCGCGCGCCGGTCCCCGTCGGCGCGCGCGTCTACGCCTGGGACCGCGCCACGGGCGGCACCACCCTCGTCAGCGTGGCGCTCGACGGCACCGCGCCGAGCGGGTGCTCCGAGCCGCGAGTGTCCGCCGACGGACGCCTCGTCGTGTACTCGGGCTTCCCGGCGAACATCGTCGCCGGCGACACGAACGGACAACCGGACATCTTCGTGCGCGACCTCGTCGCCGGCGCGACGACGCGCGTCAACCTCTCCGACGGCGAGGCGCAAGCCACGCAATGGAGCGCCAAGCCGACGATCAGCGGGGACGGAACGCGCGTGGCCTTCGTGGGTTTTTCGCCGGGGCTCGCGCCGGGGCAGCAAGGCGGGGTGATCCATGTCTTCGTGCGGGACCTCGCCGCTGGAACGACCCGTTGCGCGAGCATCCCCGCGGGTGGCGGCGCGCCCGACAACAGCAGCGGGCTTGCGCGGCCTTCGCTCTCCTTCGACGGACGCTTCATCGCCTTCGACAGCGAGGCATCGAACCTCGTGTCGGGCGACACGAACGGCAAGTCGGACATCTTCGTGCGCGACCTGTCCACGGGCGCCTTGGTGCGCGGATCCGTCGCGCACGACGGGGCCGAGGCCAACGGCGCGAGCACGACACCTTCGCTGTCGGGCGACGGGCGCTACCTCGCCTTCCAGAGCGCGGCCTCGAACCTGGTACCCGGCGACACGAACGGGGTGCGGGACGTCTTCGTGCGCGACCTCGTGCTGGGCACCACGATCCGCGCCAGCGTGGACAACTCGGGCCAGCAGGCGATCCGCGGCTCGTGGAGCCCCGAGTTGTCGGAGACGGGGCGCTTCCTCGTCATGGTCAGCGCCGCGCGGCTCGACTTCGCCGACCACGACGGCGTTCCCGACACCTTCGTGCGCGACCTGATCCTGCAGCGCAACGAATGGCTGAGCGTGCGGCCCGACGTTGAGGTGGCCGGCTGGTACAACTCGGGCGGCTCGATCACGGCCGATGGTCGCCACGCCGCGTTCGTCAGCCTGCTCGACAACCTCGTGCCCGACGACGCGCATGGCGGCTACGACGTGTTCCTGCGCGATCGCTTCGGTTGCACCCCGCCCGTGGTGGCGTATTGCGAGTCGGGCGTGGCGGCCGATGGGTGCCGCCCCGTGCTGTCCGCATCGGGCGTGCCCAGCGCCAGCGCCAACTCGGGCTTCGTGATCCAAGGTTCGAACTTCGGCGGAGCGCGCGCCTGCATGCTGGTCCACGGCTCCGCCGGCCCGGCCAACACGCCTTTCGGCGTCGGTGGCGGAACGCTGTGCGTGGCGGGACGGCTGCAACGCACGCCGCTCTTCTGGACCAGCGGCACGCCAGGGCAATGCGATGGAGCCTTCGCCCTCGATTGGAACCAGTTGCGGGCCGCCTTGCCCCAGGGCGCCAGCTTGCCGCTCGTCGCCGGGCAGCGCGTCTGGCTGCAGGCGTACGAGCGCTTCCCCGGCGACCCCGCCGGCCCGCTCATGTCGCACGGACTGCACTTCGCGCTGGCGCCGTGACGGGCGCCCGCGCTCCAGCCGCCCGTCGTGGCGCGCGGGCGCCGACCATCGCGCGGGCGGCTTGTTCGAGTCGAGCAAGATGCTGACCGCGAGGTGGCGTCGAGCGTAGGATTCGACGCTCCATGTCGCTCGCCCTCCTCCTCGTCGCGTCGCTGCTGCAAGCTCCAGTCCCCAACGCCGGTGGTTGGAAGGAGCCGCCCGCGCCCGTCGTGCGCATGCTCGACGCCGCGCCGCCGCCGCAGTACGAGGTCGCGCCGGATGGTCGGCACATCCTCGTGCTGGAGAAGCAGGCGATGCCGGCGATCGCCGAGTTGGCGCGGCCGTGGCTCGGACTCGCGGGCGTGCGCATCGACACCGCGCGCCACGCGCCGCAGGAGGTCGGCGGGACGACCGGGCTCTCCCTCCGCACCCTCGAATCGGACGAGGCGCGGCGCATCGAGCTGCCCGCCGGCGCCACCGTGGGCGCGATCGCGTGGTCGCCCGACTCGCGCCGCGCGGCCGTGTCGCTGGTGCTCTCCGACCGCGTGGACTTGTGGCTGCTCGACGTCGAAGCGGCGCGCCTCGCCCGCCTCGCGGGTCCCCTGCAAGGTTGCCTCGGCGCCTCGTTCGCGTGGTGGAGCGGCAGCTCGAAGCTGCTCGTCAAGCTCGTGCCCGAAGGGTCCACGACGACGCCGCGGGCCGACGGGGTGCCGAGCGGGCCTTCCGTGCAGGAGTCGAGCGGCAAGAAGACGGCCTTGCGCACCTACCAGGACCTGCTGTCCGGTCCGCGCGACGAGCAGCTCTTCGAGCACTACGCCATGGCCCGGCTGGCCGAGGTGCAGCTCGACGGGACTGTCAAATTCCTTGGACAACCCGCCCTGTGGACGGAGGTCGCGCCCTCGCCCGACGGCCAATGGATCCTCGCGACGAGGCTCGTCAAGCCGTTCAGCTACGTCCTGCCGTGGAGCCTCTTTCCGCAACGCGTGGAGGTGCTGCGCGCCGACGGGTCCTTCGCGGCGCTCGCCGCCGACGTGCCGATGGGCGACGACATCCCGCCCGAGGGCGTGCGCAAGGCGCCGCGGGACCACCAGTGGCAGCCTGGCGCGGACGCGATCCTGTGGTGGGTCGAGGCGCAGGACGGCGGCGATCCGCGCCGCGGCGCGCCCGTGCGCGACCATTGGAAGTCGCTGCCCGCGCCCTTCGTCGGCAAGCCCGACACGCGCATCTCGCTCGAGGAGCGCTCGCAAGGGCTCTCCTGGGCCGACGACGGCGTGCACCTCGTGTTCCGCGAGTACGACCGCGACAAGCGCTGGCGGCGCTCGACGCTGCTCGCCCTGCCCGACATGGGCATGACCATCGTCGAGGACCGCAACGTCAACGACCGCTACAACGATCCGGGCGCGTTCGTCATGCGCACGAACAGCCGCGGCTCGCGCGTCCTGCGCCAGGACGGTCCGTGGTACTACCGCCAGGGTGCCGGCGCGACCCCCGAGGGCTCCTTCCCGTTCATCGACCGCGTGCAGCCCCAGCTCGGCAAGGCCGAACGCATCTGGCGTTGCGAGGCGGGCTGGCAGGAGACGCTGGTTTCCGTCCTGCCTGCGGAGGGCGAAGCCAAGCCGCGCGTCGTGACGCTGCGCGAATCGCCGACGACGCCGCCGAACTACCAGTTGCGCGACCTCGAGCAAGGCTCCTTGCGTGCGTTGTCCCGGCACCCCGATCCGGCGCCCGAGATGCGCGGCGTGTCGCAGCGCCTCGTCAAGTACAAGCGCGCCGACGGCGTCGACCTGTCCGCCACCCTGTACCTGCCCGCCGGGCACCGCGAGGGCGAGCGTCTGCCCTTGTTCGTGTGGGCCTACCCGCTCGAGTACAACGACGCCGCCACGGCCGGCCAGGTCACCGCCAACCCCAACCGCTTCGTGCGCGTGCGCGGCGCGAGCCACTTGTTCCTCGCCACGCAGGGCTGGGCGGTGCTCGACAACGCCACGATGCCCATCGTCGGCGACCCCGAGACGATGAACGACACCTTCCTCGAGCAGATCGTGGCGGCGGCTCAGGCGGCGATCGACCACGCCGTCGAGCTGGGCGTGGCCGATCGCGATCGCGTCGCGGTGGGCGGGCACAGCTACGGCGCCTTCATGACGGCGAACCTCTTGGCGCATTGCGACCTGTTCCGCGCGGGCATCGCTCGCAGCGGCGCCTACAACCGCACCTTGACGCCCTTCGGATTCCAGAGCGAGCGGCGCACGATCTGGGAGGCGCCGCAGAGCTACCTCAAGCTCTCGCCCTTCCTCGCGGCGGAGAAGATCAACGAGCCGCTGCTGCTCGTTCACGGCGCCGAGGACGACAACATGGGCACCTTCCCGATCCAGTCGGAGCGCATGTACCAGGCGATCCAGGGCAACGGCGGCAAGGCGCGACTCGTCATGCTGCCGCACGAGTCGCACGGCTACCGCTCGCGCGAGGCCGTGCTGCACACACTGGCCGAGATGTTCGACTGGCTGGACCGGCACGTGAAGCAGGCCGCGCCGCGCGGCCGTTGAGCGCGCCGGTCGCGCTGGAAAGGCCGCTCCGCGCCCGTAGCATGGAGGGACGCATGGAAGCTGCGCGCGCTGCGAGGCCGTGGGCGAAGGTGGCGATGGCGGGCGGCTTCGCGCTGTTCGGGGCCGCGATTTGGCTGCGTTCCTTGCCCGCTCCGCGCTGGAGCGCGCCGGAACTGGCGGGCGAAGGCGCGCGGGAGTTCCAGCAACCGCTGCAGATGATCGGGCCCTCGGCGCAGTCGCGCGCGGCCGAACTCGCGGCGTTGATGCCGCCCCAAAGGGCCGACGCCTACCTGGCCGCGTGGAGCCGCTTGCCCGTCGATTGCCCGCGCGCTTCGCGGTGGCTGGATGGAGAGGCGGGCCAGCTCTTCGCGCGCGACGTGGCGCAGTTCACGACCGGCACGGATCCCGAGGCGCTCGGGGCGCTGGGCCTGCTCGTCGCGCTGGCGCGCAGGCTGGAGTGGGAGCCGGACGGCATCGGAGCGTCGCGGGGCCTCGATGCCGAGAAGCTCGCCGCGCAGTTCGAGTCGTGGATCGGGCTGCGGGCCGAGTTGGGCGCCGACAGGCCGCTCCTCGCCGAGGCGAGCATCGCCGCGGTGCTGGTGTGGGCGCGCTTGATGCGCGAGAGCGAGCAGGCGCCGCTCGCGTTCGCCGACAAGGCGGTCGCGGCGCGCGCCGAAGCGCGCCTCGAGGCGTGGTTCGCGCCGCGCGCCGAACGGCGCACGCGCTTGGCGGCCTCGCTCGCGGCGCGCCAACCCCTCGCCCACGCGGCGCTCCTGCAGCGCGCGGGCGCCTTGCAGGCGCTCGACGCGGCTTCGCGGCGGCTCGTGCCGGACCTCGACGGGGAGTGCGGACAGTGAGCGCCAAGGACTCCATCTCCTTGGGCGTGCTGCTCGCCGGCGCTTGCGGCGTCTGCGGCGCCGCGTGGATCGATCCCGACCTCGCTTTCGCCGGCACCGGCCACGCGTCCTTGGCGGCGGGGGTCGTCGTGGCCCTGGTGGCGAGCCTCGCTCGCGGCACGGGCTCGCTTGGCTTGCCGCAGGACGCCGCGGGCGCGCTCGCTCGACTCGGTTGGTTCTCCGCGCAAGCGTTCCTCGTGGCGCTGGTGCTCGCTCCCGGCGGGGCGTGGCTCTTCGCCGAACTGCTGCTGCTGCTCGCCTTGCTGGCGCGGCGCGAGGCCACGGGCGCGTGGTTGGGCTTCGGCGGCGCGGCCTTCGCCGCGTTGGTCGGGGCGCTCGCGTTCAAGCTGTGGATCCTGCACCAAGGCTCGGAGGGCCGGTGGCAGGTGGCGAGCGTGCCGGTGCCGATCATCTCGTCGTTGCCGTTCGCGGCGCTCGAGCCGTTGGGCGCGGTGGAGCTCGGCATGTTCACCGCGGACGAGCTGGGCTTGCCGCCCGCCGGCCTGCACTACGGCCTCGTGGCCTTGCTGCTCGTCGTCGGCTTCGCCTGCGGCGTGGCCGCGACGGCGCTGTGCGCGCATGGCGCGCGCGAGCACGAGGACGATCGCATCGACGCCTTGTTGTGCACGCTGCCGCCGCCATTGGCCCGCTCCGTCGAGGCCCTGGTGCCGGAGCGGGAGTGGGCCGCGCTCGGCTTGCACGGCTTGCCGCAGCGCAAGTTGGCGCGCCGACTGGAAGAGCTCGTGCGCGAACGCGCGCGCGCGCTCGAACAAGCCCGACTCGCCACGCGCGAGCCCGAAGTGCAGGCATGGCTCGCATTGGAGCCGGCGCGATCGGAGGAAAAGGCGTGACCATGCGCAAGTGGATCGCCCTCGGCGCTTTGTTCGCGGCCATGGCCGTGGTCGCGGGCGCCTTCGGGGCGCACGGCTTGAAGGAGCGCTTCGACGAGCGGCAGATGGAGTGGTGGAGCACCGCCGTCGACTACCACTTCTGGTCGACGACGGGCCTATTCGTCGTCGGCTTCCTGCCGTCGGCGCGCGCGTCGCGGGCCGCCGCGTGGTGCCTCGCGCTGGGCGTGCTCGTCTTCAGCGGCACGCTGTACGCCATGGCGCTCGGTGCTCCGCGCTGGTTCGGCGCGATCACGCCCATCGGCGGCGTGCTGCTGATCGCGGGGTGGTTGCTCCTCGCGTGGGCCGCGCGCGGACTCGCGGCCGAGCGCGCTTGAGGCGTCGCGCTCAGCGCGCGGCGCAACTCTCGCGCAGGAAGCGCGCCAATCCCGGGTCCGCGTAGGCGCGCGTCCAGCAGTCGTGTCCCGTGCCGGGGTAGAGCGACACGCGCGGCTCGGCTCCGCGCGCGCGTAGCGCCTCGACCACCACGCTGGTCAGGTTCGCGGGCACGGCGGTGTCCGCTTCGCCGTGGAAGGCCCACACGGGAGTCGCGCGCAGCGCGTCGGCGATGGGGCCCGCGGCCGGCGCTTGGTGCTCGAGCCCGAAGTCGCGGCGCGCGTCGAACGCGCGCCAACCGCGCGCCGGCGCCGCCGGATAGCCGCACAGCGGCGCGACCGCGCGGAAGCGCGCCGGATGGCGCCGCGCCAGTTCCCACGCGCCATGTCCGCCTTGCGACAGTCCCGTGATGGCGACGCGCGCCGGATCGGCGCCGTGGAGATCCAAGGCCTCGTCGAGGATGCCCAGCGTCTCGCGCTCGTAGTGCTCCCAGTCCTCGTCGGGCGAGGGCTTCTGCGGGCACACGACGAGGAAGGGCCAGTCGTCCGGAGCGCGCAGCAGCGCCGGAGGCAGTCCCACTGCGAGCTGCAATTGACCGTCGACGCCGCACTCGCCGCGGCCGTGCAGGAAGAGCAAGGCCGGCCCGCCCGGCCGCCAGTCGCGCGGGACATGGGCGGCCCACTTCCACGTGGCGTCGCCGAACTTGGATTCGTGGTAGACGAAGCCCTTCTGCATGCGCGGCTCTCCTCGCAGGTGCCTGGCCCACAGGCGCGTCTGGAAGAACGAAGCGCCCTTCTCGTCGCGGAAGTCCGCCACGAGCAGGGCGTCGTCCCCCGCGCCTGTCGCCTCGACGGACATCCACGCCTGTTCGACGCCGCGATCGAAGACGAGGTCCGCGTGCGGCGCGTCGGCCTTGGCGCCGACCCTTTGCGCGGCGGGTGAAGTGGTCAACTCCACGAGGTCGTAGCCGACCAGGTCGCGCGTGTCGTGGCGCACCAGCCGGCTGCGGTGGATGTCGCCCGACACGAGCACCACTCCTTCGATCCTGCGCGCGCCCAGCATGCGGAACAGGCGTTGGCGCTCGTGGGGCCACGCGCCCCAGTAGTCTGTCTTGCCCGGCCGCGTCGCGTCGTTGAACACCATCCCGGAACCCAGGATCTTGAAGCTCGCGTCGCTGCGCGCGAGGCCTTGCTCCAGCCAGCGCCACTGCGCTTCGCCGAGCAGCGTCGGCCGGCCGCGGGCGTCGGACTCCGTGTTGGCGTTCCAGCGCGCGTCGAGCAGCCACACCTCGACCTCGCCGCGCCTGAAGGTGGTCCACACGCCTTCCTCGCCGTCGCCGCACTGCTGCTCGGGATGGGCGGCCACGAACGCGTCCCGCGCCGCCCGCTTGCCCGGCAGGTTGCCGTCCGTGTCGTTCAAGCCGAAGTCGTGGTCGTCCCACACCGCGTACACGGTGCATCGGCCGCGCAGGAGCGCCATGGAGGGATGCTCGCGGAACGCCCGGTGCCGCTCGGCCAGCACGAGCGGCTCGGTCGAGTCGATGTAGGGCGTGTCGCCGAGCAGCGCCGCGGCGTCCGGCCTCCACGCCGCCGCGGCGACGAAGGTCGCCAGTCCGGGGTGCATGCGTTCGTCGGCGCAGGAGGCGAACGCGATCTTCGCGACGGGCGCGACGGCGACTGCTTGCGCCGCGAGCAGCGTGGAGGCGATGAGCAGCATGGCGCCGACATGGTGCCGATTCGGGGCGCGGATCACTACACTCGCGCGCATGTCCAAGCCGCGTCCGGCCAACTACTGGGAGTACATCCGCGTCGACGACCTGCTCGCGCTGCAGGGCGGGCTGGAGCGCGACGAGTCGCGGCTCAAGAACGACGAGGTCCTCTTCATCGTCGTGCACCAGGTCTACGAGCTGTGGTTCAAGCTCGTGCTGCGCGAACTGCGCGCGTCGCGCGAGCTGTTCCGCCAGCCGCGCGTGGCCGAGCAGGAGCTTTCCGGCGCCGTGCGCAGCCTCAAGCGCGCCACCGCCGTGTTCCGCGCCAGCCTGCCGCATTGGGAGGTGATGGAGACCTTGACGACGCGCGAGTTCCTCGCGTTCCGCGACAAGCTGTTCCCCGCCAGCGGCTTCCAGAGCGCCCAACTGCGCCAGATCGAGATCGTCATGGGCCTGGCCGAGTCGGAACGCATCGGACTGGGCGCTTCGGGCGAGCAGGGCTATCTCGCCGCCTTGCGCGCCCACGACGGCGGCGAGTCGAGCGCCCTGCACGCCGTGCAGCACGAGCTCGAGGGCGGCGCCAGCCTCAAGGAGGCGGTCGAGGACTGGCTGCACCGCACGCCCATCGACGGCGTGGACGACAAGCATCCCGCGAGCCCCGCGGCGCTCGACGCCTTCCTGGCGTCGTTCCTCGCGGCCCATGCGGCCGAGAGCGGGCGCACCTGCGAGCTCGCTTGCGCCGCCGCCTACACCGAGGAGGAGCGCGCCGCGCTGCGCGGCCGCTACGCCAAGGAGCAGGACGCCGTGCGCGCCTTCTTCCATCCTCCGGAGGCCGAGGGCGGCGCACGTCGACGCCGCATCCGCGCGGCGATCCTCTTCATCGAGTCGTACCGCGAGCTGCCGCTGCTCACCTGGCCGCGCGAGGTGATCGACGCGCTGGTCGAGCTGGAGCAGCTCTTCGTCATCTTCCGCCAGCGCCACGCCCGCATGGTCGAGCGCATGATCGGCCGCCGCACCGGCACGGGCGGCAGCGCAGGCGTCGACTACCTCGACCACACGGCGCTCAAGTATCGAGTCTTCCGCGACCTGTGGGCGGTGCGCAGCCTCCAGGTGCGCAAGGAGGCCTTGCCGCGCCTCGCCAACGCCGGGTTCTACGAGTTCCGCAACGGTTGATGCGCGCGGAAGCGTCCGACCGCAAACCAACGCGCGAGCGCGTGCGTACCATCGTCCACATGCGCCTACTCGCCCTGTTCACCCTGCTGGCCGGCCTCGCCGGCTGCCTGCGTCCCTCCGATCCTCCCGCGCCGGCCGCCGATCCGTCCGTGGAGGCGCCGACTCCCGTCGCCGCCGCCGCCATCGCGACCGCCGACCAACCCGCCAAGGACACGCCCGCTCCCGCCATGGCCATCGCCACCTTCGCCAATGGTTGCTTCTGGTGCACCGAAGCCGTCTTCGAGCAGTTGCGCGGCGTCCGCAAGGTCGTCAGCGGCTACATCGGAGGGTCCGTCGACAACCCGACCTACAAGGAGGTCTGCAACGGGACCACCGGCCATGCCGAGGCGCTGCAGATCGAGTACGACCCGGCGCAGGTCGACTACGCCACCTTGCTCGAGGTGTTCTGGAAGACGCACGATCCCACGACCCTCAACCGCCAAGGCAACGACGTCGGCACGCAGTACCGTTCCGGCATCTTCTTCCACGACTCCGAGCAGGAACGCCTGGCGCGCGAGTACAAGGCCAAGCTCGACGCTTCAGGCGCGTTCGACGATCCGATCGTGACGGAGATCACGCCCGCTTCGAAGTTCTGGCCGGCCGAGGATTACCACCAGGGCTACTACCGGGCGAATCCGTCGCAGGGCTATTGCCGGGTGGTCATCGCGCCCAAGGTCGAGAAGTTCCGCAAGGTCTTCGCCGACAAGCTCAAGCCCTGAGGGCGTCTCGCGCCTGCGCCCGTGCGCGAACCAGCCAGGTCGCGCCGGGAAGGGACCGGGGCGGAGCGCAGCGCGCCACGAGCCGTTCCGTCAGTCGAGATGTCCGCGATCGGAGTCGCCCATCGCGACCTTCCCGCCAGGGAAGTACTCGTTCCAGCGCCGGTCGACGAGTCGCTTGGTCGCGTCGTCGGCGAAGAGCTCCTTCGGGTACCACGGCTTCATGCGCGCGTCGATCAGGATCGGCGCGTGGAACGAGGCGTGGTTGACCACGAGCTCCGACCTGGAGGCGTGGATGTCGCTCGAAGGGTTGAAGCGCGTGAACGTGCCCCAGAGGAAGTTCACGCTGCTCTTCGCGAAGCGGCGCGCGTCGTCGCACAGGACCAGCAGCGGCCACTCGCGGAAGCGTTCGTCGCGCGCCAAGGCTTTCGCCGCTTGCGCGTCGTCCTCGAAGGACGGTCCTTCGACGACCAGCGCACCCGGGCAGTACACCTCGACGCGCCGCACGCCGGGCGGGAGGGAGCCGCGGAACTCGCGCGGCAACTCGCGCTTCTTGTCGCCGAGGCCTAGCAAGACGCCCTTGCCGCCCTCGTTGACCTTGGGACCCGCGTAGTCGAGCGAGTCCATCGACAGGTTCCCGAACAAGTACAGGTCGGTGCGGAAGTCGCAACGCTCGAGGATGTGCTGCAGCACGCCCTTGAAGTCGCGCAGGTCGATGGGCTTGTCCACGACCAGCAGGAACTTCGTCAAGGAAAGTTGACCTTCGCCCAGGATGCGGAAGGCGCTGGCCATGGCCTCGCGGCGGTATCTCTCGCGCACGACGGCCGCGGACAGCGAGTGGTAGCCGGTCTCGCCGTAGCTCCACAGGTCGCGCACGGCCGGCATGACGACCGGGAAGAGCGGCGACAGCATCTCCTGCAGGAAGTCGCCGAGGTAGAAGTCCTCCTGGCGCGGCTTGCCGACCACGGTCGCGGGCCAGATCGCGTCCTTGCGGCGGCAGACGGCCTTGACCTGCATCCACGGGTAGTCGTGGATCTCGCTGTAGTAGCCGTAGTGGTCGCCGAACGGACCTTCCGGGCGTCGCGCGCCTGCGCCGATCTCGCCCACGATGGCGAACTCCGCCGTGGCGACGAGCGGGATGGGCCCGGCCGGGTTGTCGCACAAGGGGACCTTCTCGCCCAGCATCAAGCTCGTCAGCAGCAGCTCCGGCACGTTCTCCGGCAGGGGCGCGATGGCGCCCATGATCAGGGCCGGCGGACCGCCGACGTAGACCTGCACCGGCAACGCCGCCCCGCGCGCCTCGGCTTCCATCAGGTGGAAGCCGCCGCCCTTGCCGATCTGCATGTGCACGCCGAGCGCGTCGTCGGCGAAGATCTGGCCGCGGTACATGCCCAGGTTCGGCCCGCCCGTCGCGGGGTGGCGCGTGTGCACCAAGGGCAGCGTGACGAAGCGCCCGCCGTCGCGCGGCCAGGTCTTCAGCGCCGGCAGCGAGAGCAAGGCCGGCCGCTCGACGACCTCGGTGACCGGGCCGCGCGCGCGCTGCTTCATGCCGACCTTCGCCAGCGCGCCGAACAGGTCGCGTTGCGCCCACAACTTGCCGAGCGTGGGGGGCAGCAGCTCCTCGGGCAGCTTCGCGGCGCGCGCGATGACGGCCTGCGGTCGCGAGCCGAAGGCCATCTCCACGCGTCGGCGCGTGCCGAAGAGGTTCGTGACGAGCGGAAAGCGCGCGCCCTTCACGCGTTGGAAGCGCAGCACGGGACCGTCGGCCGCCACGACGCGGCGGTGGATCTCGGCCACCTCCAAGTCCGCGTCGACCTCGCAAGCCACGTCGACCACCTCGCCCGCGGCCTCGAGCCGCGCGAGGAACTCGCGCATGTCCTTGGGTGCGGGCGTGGAGCTGGGGATGGGTTGCAAGCGCGGACCTCGGCGCGCGTGGACGCGCCTCGACTCTTCCGTGGGCGGAGACTGTACGAGGATCCGCAGCGCGTGGCACTCGGGATTCAGCCATCGCGCCCATGGCGCGATCGGAGCCGGTGTGGGATCTTCGGAATTGGGGACGCGCACCTCCTCTCGTCCCGACCACACCGTTCCGCGAGGGAAACGCCGTGCTCGTCGACTGCCTCGTCCTGCTCGCCGCCTGCGGTGCCGACCAGCCCTGGACCGCCAGGGAGGCCGAGCACCTGCTGAACCGGGCCGCCTTCGGCGCCTCGGCGGTCGAGGTGCGCGCCGCCGTCGAGCGCGGTCGCGCGGCGACCATCGAACTGCTCTTCGCGCCGCCGCCCGCCGAGGATCCGCCGTGGTTCGAGCGCGTCGTCCTGCCCGACCGCAAGCAGCTGCGCGAACTCTCCGACGAGGAGTTCCAGGCCCTCGACCGCGCGGCGCGCGAGACCGATCGCCGCCAGCTCGTCGAGCTGTGGAACTGGTGGCTGCAGCGCATGACCTCGGGCGTCGATCCGCTGCGCGAGCGCATGGTGCTGTTCTGGCACGGCCACTTCACGACCTCGACCGACAAGGTGGTGCGTTCGTGGCCCGTCGTGCAGCAGCACAGGCTCCTGCGCGAGCACGCGCTCGGCAGCTACGCGCAGCTCTTGCGCGGCATCGTCTCGGACGCGGCGATGCTCGCGTACCTCGACAACACCAGCAACCGCCGCGGCCGGCCCAACGAGAACCTGGCGCGCGAGCTGATGGAGCTCTTCAGCCTCGGGCAGGGGAACTACACCGAGGCGGACATCAAGGAGGCGGCCCGCGCGTTGACCGGCCGCACCACGCGGAACAACGAGTACTACTTCGACGCCGGCGCGCACGACGCCGGCGAGAAGACCGTCCTCGGCGCGTCGGGACGGATCGACGGCGAGCAGCTGGTCGACATCCTGCTGGCGCAGGACGCCTGCCCGCGCTGGATCGCGGGGCGGCTGCTGTCGTGGCTCGAAGGGGCTCCGCCCTCGGTGGAGCGCGTCGAGCGCTACGCGCGAATCCTCGAGGACTCGGACTGGCGCGTCGAGCCCGTGCTGCGCGCGCTGTTCGTCGACCCCGAGTTCTACCGCGACGAGATCGTCGGAGCGCGCGTGGCTTCGCCGGTCGACTACCTCGTGGGTGGCGCGCGCCGCCTGCGCCTCGACGTGCCGTCGTTCGTGTTGAACGGCGGCGCCATCCTGCTGGGGCAGAAGCTCGGCGCGCCGCCGACCGTCAAGGGCTGGGACGAGGGCGAGGCGTGGATCACCACCTCGACCCTGATGCAGCGCGGGAACCTCGCGGGCCTGATGCTCGGCACCGTGACCCTCGACCAGGTCGTGTCGCAGGCCGACCTCGTCGCGGGCAACATGGCGCGCCTCGACGCGGGCGCGCCGCCGCCGTCCGACGATGCGATGGGCGCCGCCGGGGACGACGCCATGTCCGACCTCGCGATGGGGGCTTCGTCCATGTCGGACGAGCCGGTGTCCGCCGAACGGCTCAAGGGCTTGAAGCCCGGCAAGGCCAACGGCGCCGCCATCGCGCTCCTGCGCAGGCTCGATTCGACGGGCTACCTGCCGCGCGCCAACTTCACCGCGCGCGTGCGCGCCGCCGGCGCCGCCAGCGACGCCGAAGTGGCCGACGCGCTGCTCGACGACCTGCTCGCCATCCCGGCGCCGGTGGACATGCGCGAGCGCCTGCGGTTGTTCCTGGCGCGCGAACGCGCCGATCGCGACCTGCGCGAAGGCGCGTGGTTGCAGGACGAACAGACGAGCGAGCGCATCCTGCGCCGCGTGGCCCACTTGATCCTGAGCCTCCCCGAGGCGCAGTTGCACTGAGCGGCGCCGCCGAGCGCCATCGCGAGGACACCCGCATGACCAGCATCGACCGCCGCATCTTCCTCGCCGCCACGGGCGCCCTGGCCCTGGCGCAGGCCGCGCCCGCGCACGCCCGCGCGGAGGACGAGATCGCGTCTCGCGCCGCATCGCGGCCTCGCCCCGGACGCGCGCTGGTGCTGCTGCAATTGACCGGCGGGAACGACGGCTTGTCGATGGTCGTGCCGCATGGCGACGACGCCTACGCGCGCGCCCGCTCCGCGACCCGCATCCAACCGGGCGAGGTCCACCAGCTCGACGAACTGCGCGGACTGCATCCGGCGCTCAAGCGACTGCGCGGGTTGTGGGACGCGGGCGCGCTCGCCATCGTCGAGGGCTGCGGTTATCCGGGGCCGAGCCGTTCGCACTTCAAGAGCTACGACATCTGGCACAACGCCGACCCGCGCGGGCGCGACAAGCGTCCTGGTTGGATCGGACGATTGGCCGAGCAGGGATTCGCCGAGGAAAAGTCGACCGAGCTGGTGGTGCACGTGGGTTCGACCGCGCCCTTCGCGGTGCATTCGACCGTCCGCCCGCCGCTGGTCTTCGCCACGCCCGCCACGTACAAGTGGACGGGTGCCGAGGCCAGCGACGTCGAGGGCTACCGCCGCGCCGCGCAGATCGACACCGATCGCCTGCAGGGCCTCGAGGGCAAGAGCGGTTCGGAACGGGCGATCGCGCGGCTGCGCGATGTGCTGGCCGAGGCCAACGCCTCCAGCGCGCGGGTGCGCCGCGCGGCCGCGCGGCACGTCGCCCGCGCCACCTATCCCGACGACGAGCTGGGCGAGTCGTTCCGCATCGCCGCGTCCCTGCTCGACGCGCGCCTCGGCACGCGCGTGGTTTCGCTCGAGACCGGCGGCTTCGACACGCATTCCAACCAGCGCCCCTCGCACGATCGCCTGATGGCGCGGCTCGACGGAGCGATCGGCGCCTTCTTCGAGGACTTGAAGGGACGCTCGATCGAACGCGACGTGCTGCTCGTCGTGTACAGCGAGTTCGGGCGGCGCGTGCAGGAGAACGGCTCGCGCGGCACCGACCACGGCGCGGCCGCGCCGGTGCTGGTCGTCGGCTCCGGAGTCCGCGGCGGGTTGCACGGCCGGCATCCCTCGCTCGTCGAGCTCGATGGAGGCGACCTCGCCTGCACCACCGACTTCCGCGCGGTCTACGCCTCGATCGCGCGCGACTGGTTCGGCGTCGACCCCGCGCCCATCGTCGGCGATTGGTCCGGAGTGACGCTGGTCGGTTGAGCGGCCGCGCGCGGAGTGTTCAGGCCGCGTCGAGGCGCGCGTGCAGGCGCAGCAGCGCTTCGCGGTCGCCGTCGAGCTCGAGCGCCGGATAGGCGCTCCCGAGCGGGGCCCAGCGGAACTCCGACCAGCGCGCGCCGAGTCGCAACGGCGCGGCGGCCAGGGGCGCGTGGAAGCCGAAGGTCCATTCGACGACGTCCTCGACGCCGAGCATGGTGACCGCGGGCGGCCCGAGCTCGATCAGGTCGAGCGGCTGCACCAGGCCGATGTCGTCCAGGACTTCGCGGCGCACGGCGTTCTCGAGCTTCTCGCCGAAGCCGAGGTTGCCTTGCAGCGGCCCCCAGCAGGCCTCGAGGCCCTGCGCCGGCCGCAGCAGCAGGTAGCGCGTGTCGGGACCGCGTCGGTGGAAGACGAAGACCTTGATCCGATGCAGCAGGTCGGCCATGGGGTGAACCGCAGTGGTCGCTTTCGGCCGGGGACGCACGCAGGCTTGAGCCGGAGCGCCGCGCGGCGCGAACGCGGCTCATAGGCCGGAAGCGGCCGTCTTTGAAGCCGAGGCGCGCGCCACCACAATGTCCGCCATGGTCGAGGACGAACTGGCGCGGGCCATGGGGCGGTTGGCTTCGCTCGTGGACTGGGAACGGCGCGCGCGCAGCGGCATGCGGCCGGGGCTGGAACCCGTGCGCGACCTGTGCGCGCGATTGGGCGAGCCGCAACGCCGCTTGCGCTGCGTGCACGTCACCGGCAGCAAGGGCAAGGGCACGACCGCGGCCATCGTGGCGGCCGCCTTGCGCAAGGCCGGACGCAAGGTCGGGCTGTACACCTCGCCGCACGTGGAGCGCGTCGAGGAACGGCTGCGGATCGACGGCGCGGAGGTCGAGTCGCGGACGCTGGGCCGGGCGCTGGAGCGCGCCCTCGACGCGCGCGACGCGGCGGTGCGCGAGGCCACGCCCGCCGACGACGCCACCTGGTTCGATGTGGTCACCGCGGCGTGCCTGCTCGCCATGGCGGAGGCGGGCTGCGAATGGGCCGTCGTCGAAGTCGGGCTTGGGGGACGGCTCGACTCGACCAACATCGTCCACGGCGAGGTGGCGGTCGTGGTCAACGTCGAGCTCGAGCATCGCGACGTACTCGGGCCCACGCGCGCCTGCATCGCGCGCGAGAAGGGCGGCATCGTCAAGCAGGGCGCCACGCTGGTGACGAGCCTCGACGACGACGACGAGGCCGGCGCCGTGCTGCGCGCGATCGCCGTCGAACTGGGCGCGAGGCGCGTCGTCGTGCCGCCGCGCGGGACCTGGCGCGAGCGCAACGCCGACCTGGCGCGCGCGGTCCTCGCCGCCTTGGGCGAACGCGACGCGGAGCTCGGTCCCGGCCTCGTCGACGAGCGCGTGCTGGACGAGGCGCGATTGCCCGGCAGGGGCGAGTGGCGCCAGTTGGACGGCGTTCCGCTCCTGCTCGACGGCGTGCACGTGCCGGCGGCCGTCGAGCTGGCCTTCGCCGACGTGGTGCGCGCCCGCGGCAAGGCCGCGGCGGTGGTGCTGGCCCTCGGACGGGACAAGGACCTGGGCGGGGTGCTCAAGGCCTTGCGGGCGGCGTCCGATCTACTGCTTTGCACCTCGGTCGCCTCAGGGCCGCTGCGAGGCGCGGAGGAGTTGTGCGAGGCGGCCTTGGCGGCCGGGTGGAACGCGCGAGCGGTCCCCGATCCGCTCGAGGCGCTGCGCCAAGCCGCCGCGTCGGCGGGCCCGCGGGGCTGGGCGTGCGTCGCGGGGTCCTTCCATCTGGCGGGCGTCGCGCGGCGCGCCACGGGGTCGCTCGACGCCAAGGACCCACCATGCTCACCATCGTCTCCGATGTGCTCCTGACGGATTCGTTCCTCATCAAGGGCAACATCGAGAACAAGTACACGCGCCTGTCGCAGGTGCTCGACGAGACGCGGCGCTACTTCGTCAAGGTGCGCGACGCGACGCTCGTCGACCTGAACACCTGCGAGCGGATCAACACGCCGCTCCTGCACGTCAACGTGGACGAGATCCTGCTGGCCCACGAGTTCCTCGACTCGGGCGGCGACGCCGCGGCGCGCGAACTCGCCAAGAACCAGGCGACGCACCGCGTGCGCGTGTTCTACACGGGCAACCTCAACGTCGAGCTGGGCGGCGAGGTGCGGCCGAGCTCCTACGAGGCCGACGACCGCACGACGCGGCGCTTCTTCACCATGCGCAACCCGGTCTTGCGCGGGTTCAACGACCGCGGCGACCCGGACTTGAAGCTGCTGGGCAAGCTGCCCTACGCCATCCTGAACAAGCTGCGCCTGTCGTACGTGTACGACTTCAACTGAGCGCGACTAGAATGCGCGCATGGACGAGCTCCAGGCGCGACCGGCTCCCGAAGGGGACCGGGCACGAGGACGACGCGGTGCCGAGCACTGGGTCGTCCTCGCGCTAGTGCTGGCGGCGCTCTTCGTCGAGGTGTGGCTCGGGCTGCGCGCCACGCCCGACGCGCGCGGGTACGGCACGCACGAGCAGCTGGGGCTCGCGGCGTGTCGCGCGATCGATTGGTTCGGAGTTCCCTGCCCGGGTTGCGGCGTGACCACCTCGGTGGCGCACGCGGCGCGCTTCGACTTCGCGCGCAGCTTCCTCGTGCAGCCCTTCGGGTTGTTCGTGGCCGCGGCCATCCCGCTGTCGGCGGCGTGGATGCTGTCCGTCTCGTGGCGTGGCGGCGATTGCGCCGCGGCGTTGTCGCGGCTCTCGACCCGCTGGCTGCTGCTGTGCGTGGGCGCGCTGGCCTTGTTCGGCTGGATCTGGAAGTGGAGTTCGCTGTGAGGCGCCGGGTGCGCGCCTCTCATTCCTCGAGCGGCTCGCCCTCGACGTCCTCGACCTCCGGGCCCGCGCCGCGCGCCTCGTCGAGCATCTCGACGAAGCTCGCGTAGCGGCTGGCGGGGATGTCGCCGTCCTCCACCGCGTCGAACACGGCGCAGTCGGGTTCGTGGTCGTGGCTGCAGTCGGGGTACTTGCAGCGCGGACTGTGGCGCTGGAACTCGGGGAAGAGGTCGCGCAGGTTGGCAAGCGGCACGCCGTAGGGCCGGAACACGCGGATCCCGGGCGTGTCGATCACGGCGGCGCCGAACTCCAATCGCAGGAGCTGCGAGTGCGTCGTCGTGTGCTTGCCCTGGTCCCAGAACTTGCTGATCTTGCCGACCTTCAGTCGCAGCCCCGGTTGCAGCGCGTTGAGCAGGCTGGACTTGCCCGCGCCGGAGGCGCCGTAGAGCACGCTCGTCCTGCCGCGCAGGAGCTCGCGCAGCTCCTCGATCCCGCGACCGTCGAGCGCGGAAGTCGCCAGCACGCGCACCGGGATCTGCTCGTAGGTGTCGCGGATCGCGTCGAGCTCGTCCTCGTCGACGAGGTCGATCTTGTTCAGCACGACCACGGGCGGCAGGTGCTGCCACACGCATGTCGCGAGGATGCGATCCGTGCGGTTCGAGCTGAACTTGGGCTTCTTCAGCGAGCCCACCACGACCACCTGGTCGACGTTCGCGGCGAGGACCTGCTCGCGCGGATCGTGCGACGAGGCGATGCGCGACAGCGTGTTGCGGCGCGGCAGCACGCGCTCCAACCCGGCGGGCGTCGTGCTCGCGTCGACTTCCACCTCGTCGCCCACCGCCACCGGGTTCTTCTGCTCGCGGCGCGCGTCGTCCTGGCCGTAGAGCGCGCCGCGGGGCGCCGATTGCAGCACGGCGCCCTCGACCTCGACATGCACGAACTTGGCGTCGGTGCGCACGACGACGCCGGTCTTCGTCGCGCTCATCGCGCCATGCCCCGGTAGGGGACGTCGATGGCCCACGGGCCGTTCCAGTCCGCGGGGACGGCGAGACCGAGGCTCCACAGCACGCCGTTGGCGAGCAGGCGCTGCATCGAGGCGGCGCGGAAGTCCTCCGGATGGCCGAGCGTGGTGAAGAACGCGCGGCCCTTCCACTCGTTCGTCCAGGTCCATGCCACCGGGTTGGGCGCGGCGGGACCGTGCTCGGGCTCGATGCTCGTGCCCGTCGCGAGTCGAGTCGCCCCGGGCGACGGATGATCGGGCACCACGTGGTAGAGCCACGAGCGCGCTTCGAACGGCGCGACGCCGCGCAGCACTTCGTGTTCGACTCCATCCGCCAACTCGACCTTGGTGCGGCTCGAATGGCCGTAGTGCGTGTGGCCGCCGGCGCCCCAGCCGGGCGGCGCGCCGAAGGCGAACTGCCCGAAGGAGTTCCAGCGCTCGCTCTCGTGGCCGCTCGGGTAGTTGAACGCGTGCGTCGTCGTGCGCAGTCCGACGACGCCCTTGCCGGATTCGAGGAAGGACCGGATGCGGGCCAGTTGCGCGGGAGGCAGGCGCCGCCAACGCAGGTAGAAGACGGCAGCGTCGCACGCCTCGAGCCATTCCAACCCCGGGATGTCCTCCTCCGCGTGTTGGTCGGGGAACGAGCGCAGGACGATCGTGTCGTGGCCGAAGGCGCGCCCGAACTCGGCGGCGAACAAGGGCAGCGTGCGCTCCGAGGAGTACTCGTGGTCGCCGAGCAGGAAGGCCACGCGCTTCCTCGGGGCGGGATCCGAGGAGGAGGCGTCGGCGCCGGCGGGAGCGACGGCGCGCGTGGCGGTGGCGCGCCAGGCGCCGGTGGAGGCCAAGGCCGCGCCGAGCAGGTGGAACTGGCGGCGATCGAGCGGCTGCATCGCCCGCGATGGTACAACGACGAGGCGATGCACTCGATGGAGGCCATCCATTCGCGCGAGAACCCGCTGGTCAAGCGCTACGCGGCCGCGGTGGCGGGGCGCGAAGCCGGCGTGCTCGCGCTCGAGGGTGAGCGGCTCGTGCGCGACGCGCTGCAAGCCGAAGTCGAGCTCGAGTGCGTGCTGCTCGCCGCATCGCGCGCCGCGGAGGCCGCATCCTTCGCTCCATGCCCCGTGCGGCTCGTCGACGACGCCTTGCTGGCCAGGCTCTCAGAACTCGAGGCGCCGCCGGGCGTCGCCGCCTTGGCGCGCCAACCCGCGCAGGTCGAGCTCGAGGACCTGCCGCGCGGAGCGCGCAGCCTGCTCGTGTGCGTGGCGGGCGTCTCCGACCCCGGCAACCTCGGCGCCATCGCGCGCTCGGCCGAGGCCTTCGGCGCGTGCGGACTCGTGGTGGCGAAGGGCGGGGCTTCTCCCTGGCGAGGCAAGGCGCTGCGCGGCTCGATGGGTTCGTTGCTGCGCCTGCCCGTGCGCGATCGCGTGGAGCCCGCGGCCGCGGCGCAGGAACTCGTCCGCCTCGGTTGGCGCCTGGTGGTCGCGGCCACGCGTGGTGGCGACGATCCGCGGGAGCTCGATTGGCGCGGCCCCGTCGCGCTGTGGTTGAGCGGGGAGACCGGCGAACTGCCGGACCTGGGCGCGCCCAGCCGCGCAACGACCATCCCGCTGGACAGTTGTGTCGAGTCGCTCAATGTCGCGGTCGCCGCCGCCGTGCTGGTCTTCGCGGCGCGCCGCACCGGCGCGGAGGGCGCGCGCGATGGCTGACACCTTGTTCTCGCTCGCGGGCGGCTCCACCGCGCCGCTCGCGGCGCGCATGCGGCCCCGCACGCTCGACGAGTACGTCGGCCAATCGCACCTGCTCGCTCCGGACAAGCCGCTGCGCCGCGCCATCGACGAAGGCCGCGCCGGATCGTTGATCCTGTGGGGGCCTCCCGGCACGGGCAAGACGACCTTGGCGCGCTTGATCGCGCAACGTTCGAAGAGCCGCTTCGAGCCCTTCAGCGCCGTCGGCGAAGGCGTTCCGCGCCTGCGCCAGATCTTCGAGGCGGCGCGCGAGCACCGCCAGATGGGCGGCCTTGGCACGCTGCTCTTCGTCGACGAGATCCACCGCCTGAACAAGGGCCAGCAAGACGCGCTGCTGCCGGCGGTGGAGGAGGGCCTGGTCGTGCTCGTCGGTGCGACGACCGAGAATCCTTCGTTCGAGGTGAACGGCGCCCTCCTGTCGCGCGCGCGCGTGCTGGTGCTCAAGTCGCTCGCGCCCGACGAGATCGCCGAGGTGCTGCGGCGCGCGCTCGCCGACCGCGAGCGCGGACTCGGCGCGCGCGAGCTGTCGATCGACGACGACGCCTTGGCCTTCCTCGCGCAGGCGGTGGACGGCGACGCGCGCCGCTCGCTCGTCGCGCTCGAGGCCGCGGGCCACATCGTCGCGCCGGGCGGGCGCATCGCGCTCGATGCGGCGCGCGAGGCGCTGCAACTGCGCGTCCAGCGGTCCGACAAGTCCGGCGACGTGCACTTCGACCAGCTCAGCGCCTTCCACAAGTCGCTGCGCGGCAGCGATCCGCAAGGTGCTCTGTACTGGGCGGCGCGCCTCGTCGAGGGCGGCGAGGATCCGATGGTGCTCTTCCGTCGCGCCACCGCCATGGCGAGCGAGGACATCGGCCTCGCCGATCCGCAGGCCTTGCACCAGGCGGTGGCGGCGCGCGAGGCCTACCACATGCTCGGCGCGCCCGAGGGCTACCTGCCGCTGGCGCAGTTGATCGTCTACCTCGCCACCGCGCCGAAGAGCAACCGCGTCAAGCTCGCGCTCGACGCCGCCTTGCAGGCCGCGCGCGAGAGCGCCGGCGCGCCGGTGCCGCTCCACGTCCGCAACGCGCCGACGCGGTTGATGAAGGAGCTCGGCCACGGCGCCGGGTATCGCTACGCGCATGATTCCGAGACGGGCTACTGCGCGCAGGAGTACCTCCCCGACGAGTTGCAAGGCGCGCGCTTCTACGAGCCGGGACCGTTCGGCTTCGAGAAGGAGATCGCCAAGCGGCTCGAGTGGTGGGCGCGCCAGAAGGGCGAGTCCGGGGGCGGGCCCCAGCCGCCGCGCGAGACTGCAACCTAAAGCCCTTGCTGATCTTAACTTAGGTCGGCATAATCCGGCGGTGGGCCAGGCGGTCCGCGTCGGCGGCGTCCAAGGTCGCGCGCGGGCGCGAGGATCCCGCTCCAGTCGGCTGCCGATCTTGCCGATCCCGCCAAGCCGCGGGGCCCAAGCCCAAGGCCATGTACCACACTCCCCACCCGACCACCCTCCGGCCGTCCGCGCCTGGAGGCGCGCGCACATGAACGTCCTCGGGCTGCAGGCCTTCTACTACAACCACGCGGCGGCGCTGGTCGTCGACGGGCGCCTCGACTTCTTCATCGAGGAGGAGAAGGTCAATCGCGTCAAGGCGCAACGCGACGGCTTCCCCGTCGAGAGCATCAAGGCCGCGCTCGACCACGCCAAGTTGTCGCTCGAGGACGTCGACGAGATCGCGTACCCGTGCGCGCCCTGGCCGTACACCTTCAACCTCGTCAAGTACGGGCTCAAGTCGGTCGTCGGCGGCTTCGCGCGCCTCGGCTGGCCCAAGGAGCCGCGCATCGGACGCGTGGACCTGACGCAGGACCGCGTGCTGACGACCCTGCAGTTCACGCCGCCGTTCCTCGAGAAGCTCATCCGCCAGCACATCCGCTTCGGGCGCATCCCGGGCCGCATCCCGAAGGTCGCCTACGTGCCGCACCACCGCGCGCACGCGGCGAGCGTGTTCTACAGCTCGGGCTGGGACGACGCGGCGATCCTGATCGTCGACGGCAGCGGCGAGACCGAGTCGACCACCATCTGGGACGGTCGCGGCCTCGACATCCGCCGCCTCGAGAAGATCTCCTTCCCGAACTCGCTGGGCGAGTTCTACGCGGCGTTCACCGAGTTCTGCGGCTTCGACATCTACAGCCAGGAAGGCAAGCTGATGGGATTGGCGGCCTACGGCGGTCCCGATCCGGCGTTGCAGAAGCTCTTCGACCAGGTCTTCCGCGTCGGCGAGGAGTCGTACCAGGTCAACTCGCGCTACACGATCGACGGGCCGCACAGCTTCGGCTACGCCTTCAGCGACGCGCTGGTCGAGCTGTTCGGCGAGCCGCGCGCCAAGAACGGCGAGATCACCGACCGCCACCGGAACATCGCCTGGCACGCGCAGGACCTGCTCGAGAAGGGCGCGATCCAGATGGCGCGGCGCGCCACGCGGTTGACGGGCAAGAAGCGGCTGTGCCTGTCCGGCGGCGTGGGCATGAACTGCAAGATGAACGGCGCCATCCTGCTGTCCGGCGTCGTCGACGACTTGTACGTGCTGCCGGCCTCGAACGACGCCGGCGTCGCGCTGGGCGCCGCCATGGAGCGCGCGCGCATCGGCGGCGACGATCCGCGCTTCCAGCTGCGGCACGCGTACTACGGACCCGAGTACGACGACGCGCAGATCGAGGCCGACTTGAAGGTCTGCAAGGTGCCGTACGAGCGCCTCGACATCGACCGCATCGCCGACCTGCTCGCCACGAAGCACGTCGTGGGCCTGTACACGGGGCGCAACGAGTTCGGGGCGCGCGCCTTGGGCGCGCGCTCGATCATGGCCGATCCGCGCCACCCCGACATGCTCAAGATCGTCAACGCCAACGTGAAGTTCCGCGAAGGCTGGCGCCCGTTCGCGCCGGTGATCCTCGCCGGCCGCGAGGCGGAGTGGTTCGTCGACGGGCGCGAGTCGCGCTACATGATGAAGGCCTTCCAGGTGCGTCCGGAGAAGGCCTCCGCCATCCCGGCGGTCGTCCACGTCGACGGCACCTGCCGTCCGCAGTCGATCACGCGCGACGTCAACCCGCGCTACTACGACATCGTCGAGGCCTTCCACAGGAAGACCGGCGTGCCGATCCTGATGAACACGTCGTTCAACGTGCGCAACGAGCCCATCGTGTGCCGGCCCATCGAGGCGCTGCGCTGCTACATGGGGACCGGGATGGACGCGCTGGTCATCGGCGGCTTCATGCTGGTCAAGCCCAAGGTCTGAGGAAAGGCGAGGAGGGAACCATGGCTGGAATGTCGTTGGTGCAGATGGCGGCGATGAAGGTCTATCGCTCCAAGGCGATCGCCAAGCTGCTGTTCGGCATCGACTTCCCCGCGCTCGGGCCGCTGGACTACTACTTCGACATCTCGACGCACGTCGTGGTGCGCGAGGTGTCGAAGCGCATCGGGCCGAAGAACCACCTGCTCGACCTCGGCACCGGATCGTTCGCGGTCATCGGCCTTTCGCTGGCGAAGAAGACGGGCTGCAAGGTCACCTGCGCCGACCTCAACCCCGAGCTCGCGGCCTCGTCGCGGCGCAACATCGCGCTGAACAAGTCGGACATCGAGGTGGTCGACTCCGACCTGTTCTCGAACGTCAAGGTCCCCTTCGACGTGGTGACCTTCAATCCGCCCTACCTGCCGAGCTCGGCGGGCAAGGACCTCGGCATCGAGTCGCGTCCGGCCCAGTGGGACGGAGGCGACGACGGCATGCGCGCCGTGCGTCCCTTCCTCAAGGCGGTGGCCGAGCGCGGCAACCCGGTGACGGCCTACCTCGCCATGAACACCTTGTTCGTCAAGAACGACCAGGTGCGCGCGCTGGTGGCGAAGGAACCAGGCCTCGACTATGTCGAGACGATCCGTTGCACGCTGCTGCCGATCGAGCTGCACGTGCTGCGCAACAAGCGCGCCGCGGCGGCGGGCTGAGACCCGGCGGCGCGGCTCAGGCCTCGGCGGGCGCGAGCATGTCGCGCAGGCGCCGCGCGAGGAAGGACTCGCGGCGCGCCCGTTCGACGTTGGAGAGCGCCATGTGCAGCGCGCGCCGCGATCCCACCAGCACGCACAGCTTGCGCGCGCGCGTCACCGCCGTGTAGAGCAGGTTGCGCTGCAGCATCAAGGCGTGCTGCGTGGCGAGCGGCACCACCACGGCGGGGAACTCGCCGCCCTGGGAGCGGTGCACGGTGATGGCGAAGGCGCTCTGCAGGTCGCCCAGTTCGGTGGGTTCGTACTCGACCACGCGCTCCGGGTACCGCACCGCCAGCGAACCGTCGTCGTCGACGCGCACGATGCGGCCCATGTCGCCGTTGTAGACCTCCTTCTCGTAGTCGTTGCGCACGTGGATCACGCGATCGCCCACGCGCCACGTGCGCGACCCGAGCCGCACCTCGCGTCCTCCCGAGCCCAGCGCCTGGCGCAGGCGTTCGTTGAGCGCGTCCACGCCGCATTCGCCGCGGTACATCGGCGCCACGACCTGCACGTCGTCGACCCAGTCGAGGCCGAAGCGCTCCGGGATCCTGCGCGTCACGACCTCCACGAGGCGCTCGGCGCACTCCGCCGGATCGTCGACCACGAAGTGGTAGAAGTCGCCCGCCAGGTCGCCGCGCGCGGGCAGCTCGAGCTCCTCTCCGCGCAGGATGTGGTGCGCGTTGACCTTGATCAGGCTCGCGGCGCCTTGGCGGTAGATGTGCGTCAAGCGCCAGGTGGGCACGACGCCGGACGCGAGCAGGTCGGCCAGCACGTTGCCCGGCCCGACGCTGGGCAGTTGGTCCGGGTCGCCGATCAGCACGAGGCGCGTCGGCGCCTGCGTCGCCTTGGCGAGGTGGTGCGCCAGCGCCACGTCGAGCATGGAGATCTCGTCCACGACGACGAGATCCGCCTGCAGCGGGTTCTTCCGGTCGTGCAGGAACGCCCCGTCCTGCGGGTTCCAGCCCAGCATGCGGTGGATGGTCTGCGCCTCGGCGCCGGTGGCCTCGGCCATGCGCTTGGCCGCGCGGCCGGTGGGCGAGGCCAGCAGCACGCGCGCGCCGCTCTGCTTGGCGAGCGCGACCACGAAGCGCGTGATCGTCGTCTTGCCGACACCGGGGCCGCCCGTCAGCAGCGCCATCGGCCGCGACAGCAACCCCAGCACCGCCTCGCGCTGCAGCGGATGCAGCTCGATCCCCACGCGCCGCTCGTGGTCGGCGAGCTCGCGCGCCGTGGCGAGCGCCGGCACCGGCGGGGCGTGCAGCAGCTCCTTCGCGCGGCGCGCCAGCCCCGACTCGGACGCTGCGAGCCACGGCAGCCAGGCGCGCGTCGCGCCGTCGGAGCACTGCTCGACCACGAGGCCTTCGTCCTTGTCGCGCGCCAGGTCCGCCACCGCCTCGCGCACGACGGGTTCGGGGATCTCCTCGCGCACCGTCGCGCGCGCCCGCTCGACGAGCTCGTCGACGACGAGGCAGCTGTGTCCGTCGTCCGCCGCCGACTCGAGCGCGTGGAGGGTCGCGGCGCGCGCGCGGCGCGGGTCGTCGACGGTGATGCCGAGGCCCAGCGCGAGCTTGTCCGCCACGCCGAAGCCGATCCCGCGCACCCCATGCGCGATCAAGTACGGGTTCTCGCGCAGCCGGCCCTCGCAGTCGTGTCCGAATTTCTTGACGATGGCCGCCGCTTGCGCCGGCCCGAGGCCGCCGCCGCGCAGGAAGGCGTGCACCTGGTGGGTGCCGAGGTCGGCGCGCACCACGCCGACCAGCAGCTCCTTCAGCGGCGGCTTGAGGCCCTTGACCCCGTCGAGCAGCTCGGGCCGATCGGCGATCGCCTGGAACGGGTCCGCCCCGGGCGCCGCGCCTTGCAGCGCCTCGACGACGCGCCGCGCCAGCACTTCGCCGATGCCGGGGAAGCGCTCGGACGCGAGGTAGCGCACGGCTCCTTCGACTCCGGCGGGCGGCAGGACGACCACATCGTCGAACTCGAACTGCGGTCCGTGGGCCTTGTGGACCGTCCAACGCCCGTGCAGGTGGACGCGCAATCCTTCGGCGGGCTGGTCGATCTTGCCGACGGCCGTGACGAGCAGCGGCGCGTACAAGCCTTGCCCGACTTGGTTTCCGTAACCCTTTTCGGGGTTGATTCTTAGAACGGCGTACAGCGTCTCGTCGGAATGGAAGGTGATGCGGTCGATCGTGCCCCGCAACTCCTCCTTGTCCGTCGTGCCACCGCGTTCCGCCACCCGAGCAGGATGGCGTGCCGCGGGGGTGCCCGTCCAGCCCGCGTCGGCGGGGGGTCGGCTCTTGGCTCGCGGCAGGCCATCCGCTAGGCTATTCGCCCCTCTGCGCGCCGGATCGGGTCGCCGCGCAGTCCACACAGCATCCCCCGAACGCGTCCAAGGAAGTACAGCGAGTGATCAAGGTCCAGATCCGTCCGAACGAGTCCCTCGAGGCCGCCCTGCGCCGCTTCAAGCGCCAGTGCAACTACGGCGGCGTGTTCCGCCTGGCCAAGGCCAACACCTGGCACGAGAAGCGCTCGGACAAGCGCCGCCGCGAACGCCGCGAGCGCCTGCGCAACATCCAGAAGGCCACGCGCAAGAACCAGCCGCGCACCGGCGTGCGCCGCAAGCGCACCGTCGCGCGCAAGCCGCGCCCGAGCTGAGGCTCCACGCCTCCGCCTTCTTCTTCATCCGCCGCGCGCGCTTCCATCGCGTGGGCGCCGTTCGAACCCGGGTCGCTGTGTGCCCGGGTTCGCGCATGGATGGGACGATGGGACGCGCCGCCCCGACGCGCATCGCGGATGAGTTCGCGCGGCACGCCGCGCGCGCGGGGTTGCCCGGGGGCGCTCGGCGGGCGAGGATGCCCGGATAGATGGGCGGCGTGCACGGCAAGGATCGCGACCTGTCGCAGGCGAAGACCGAAGTCGTGCTGCGCGTCGATGCGTCGGCCTTCGGGGCGCGGCACGACCAGTTCGAGATGCGCCTCGACGCATTCCTCGCGCACCACCTTTCGTGGCGTTCGCGTTCGTCGGTGCAGGAGCTCGTGCGCGACGGACTGGTGCTGGTCGACGGCAGCACCCCCGACAAGCCGAACGGCAGCGGCGCGCCGACCAAGGACACGCGCCCCGGGCGCAAGCTGCGCCACGGCTCGACGGTGGTGGTCGTCATCCCCGAGCCGCTGCGCGCGCCCGTGACCAGCGCCGATCCGGGCGGCGTGGTCGTGCTGCACGAGGATCCCGCGGTGCTGGTGGTCGACAAGCCGCCGGGCATGCCGGTGCACCCGAGCGGGCGGTACTTGTCGGACACGCTGATCCAGCGGGTGCACGCCATCTACGGCGCGGGGCACGAGCTCGAGCAGGGCGGCGCGCCGCGCCTGGCGCACCGGATCGACAAGGACACGAGCGGCATCGTCGTGATCGGCCGCCACCCCGAGGCGCACACCGAGCTGCGCCGCCAGTTCGAGGAGCGCGAAGTCGAGAAGGAGTACCTCGCGCTCGTGTGGGGCGTGCCGCAGAAGGACGGCGGCGCGATCGAGTACCCGATCGGGCAGTCGCGCGTGGGGCGCATCGACTTGAAGATGGCGGTGCTCGCCGATGGCGCGCCGTGCCGCACGGAATGGCGCGTGGTCGAGCGCGGGCGCGACTGCGCGCTGGTGGCGTGCAAGCCGATCACGGGCCGCCAGCACCAGATCCGCGTGCACTTGTCGGCGATCGGGCACGCGATCGTGGGGGACAAGCTCTACGGTCCCGACGACACCTTGTTCGAGAAGGCGCTGGAGGGGACGCTCGACGAGCGCGACCTCGAGCTGCTCGGCCTGCCGCGCCAGGCCTTGCACGCGCACCGGATCGTCTTCCGCACGCCGCACGACGGGTCGCGGCTCGAGGTGCTGGCGCCCTTGCCGCGCGACATGGCCGACTACCTCGACGAGCGCCGCTGACGCGGGTGTTTGTCAAATTTGCTTGACGGGATCCGCGGGCGCGCGGCGCTCGCGGGCGCGCAGCGCGAAGAGCAGCGCCGCGCAGGCGGCCACGGCGCCCCAGTTCGAGAGCAGCGCCCACGAAGCCGTGGCGAGCAGCGTGGCCCCGAAGGCCAGCGCGACCATCGTGCCGGTCATGTCGAGCGGGGCCTCCACGCGTTCGGGCGCCACCGAAAGCGGCAGTCCGGCGACGCAGCGGCCCCACAGCGCCCGCGCCAGCAGGCAAGTGGCGAGGAAGGCCACCGGCGCCAGGCGGGCGGCCGTGGCGCCTTCGCCCACCGCCAGCGCGACGCCCACCAGCAGCGCGAACAACGGCAGCAGCACGCGCAGGCACAGCGCCTTGTGCGCGCCGGATTCGATGGGCGCGTGGTCGCAGGGCGCTCCGTCGAGGATCCAGCGCGCGGCATGGCCGCGGCTGCCGGGCACCTGCGACAGGAGCACGGGCAAGTAGATCGCCGGAGCGAACAAGAGCAGGGCGATGGTGCCGCCGCGCAGGTCCTCGTCGCCTTCGCGCAGGCCCACCCACAGGAACGCCAACGGAATGCCGAGCAATGGATAGGTGCGCAGCACGAAGTCGCGCTCCTTCGGCAGCGCCTCCCAGGTGAAGGCGAAGCCGGCGCGCTCGTCGCGTCGCACCCAGGTCGACAGCGCGAGGCGTCGCAGCGGCGCGAGCAGCGCGTCGCGCAACCCCCCTCCGCCGCCGTGGGCCTGCTTGCCCGGCGGGCCGAACGCGAGCAGCAACCCCGCCGCCGCCGAGGCGGCGAGCGCCGGCCACGCCGAGCCGTCCGCGGCCCAGCCGTGCGCGAACCACGCGCTGGGCGACAAGTGCAGCCATCCGCTCGGGCCGTCGAGTTCGCGCAGCGCGCCGAGGTGGCGCACTCCGACGAGCCCGCCCACCACCACCAGCGCCATCAACGCGGTCTGCAACGCCACGAGCGCGCCATGCGCGCGCGCGCCCAGCCACGCGTGCACGGCGAGCAGGCTCGCGGCTAGGAAGGTCGCTTGCGCGAGCCCGGCGCCGAACAGCGCGCAGCGATCCAGCACGTCCATGGAAGGAGGCGCCAAGAGCGCCAGCGGCAGCAGCGCCGCCGCCGCCACGATCCACACCAGCGTCGCCACGGCGAGGGCGCGCGCCACGCGGACCTCGATCGGCCTCGCCGGTTGCGCCTCGAGCCATTCGCGCGCCGGGTCGTCCGCGACGACGGGCGCGAACTCGCCGAGCAAGGGCAGCGCGACCAGCGCGAGCGACAAGGACAACGCGCACGCCGCCCAAGGCCACGCGCCCATGCCGTCGCGCGCCAGCCACGCGAGCAGCGCGGCGAACGAACCTTGCGCGACGAGCGGCGCCACGGGCCATTCCCCTTGCGACAAGCGCGCCGCGAGCAAGGCCCGGGCGAGGAGGAGGATGCGGCGCGCCATGGACCCTCGGGCGCGCCTCAGTCGGCTCGTCCAGCTTCCTTGACGCGGATGCGGCGCGCGAGCAGCAGCAGGCCGACGGGCGCGATGCTCGCCGTCAGCGCCACGAAGAGCCACATCGTGCCCGAGTCGCGCGGCCCCTCGGCGGGGCAGTAGCGCGACAAGAGCAGGCCGGAGAAGGCGCCGATCAAGAGCTTCGCCAGCAGGAAGGGGATGTAGGAGAGCGCCGCGTACGAGGTCTCCTGCCCCTTGGGCGCGATGGCGGCGGCGTATTCGTACACGCGCGGCGAATACAGCGCCTCGCCGATCGACAACCCGACCACGAACAGCGCGATCATCGGGTAGTACGGGTGCACCGGCCCTTCGAGGCCGAGGTAGGAGTGCGCCACGAAGCGGCCGAACCAGCCGTCGGCGAGGCCCTGGAACCACTCCACGGGCAGGGCCATGACGAACACGGACGCCGCCGAGACGATGCCCCCGACGACGACCATGCGGTATGCCGAGTACTTGCTCGTCAGCAGGCCCACGACGGGCACGAGCGCGATGATGAGGATGCTGTTGATCGCCCACAGGCGGCCCACCGGCGCGCCGGGGCCGAGCTCGCGGATGCCGAACTTCGGGTAGACGTAGTACATCTGCATGAAGATCAGCTTGAGGAAGGCGATCATCAGCAGGAACGCGATCAGTCGCCAGAAGCCGTCCTGGCGCACGAGGCTCGAGAAGAGCGCCGCGGTGTCGCGCGCGCTCTTGCGCACCACCGCCCACGCCGAGCCCAGCGGCCCGCCGCTCGTCGCCTGCGCGGCGGCCGGCTGCGCGGGCGCGACGACCACGCCCTCGTCCGTGGCCTCGACGCCTTCGCGCAGGAACCACACCAGCGGCAGCAGCAGCACCTCGATGCCGAGGCTCAGGAGCAGCAACGCGCGATATGTTCCGATCTCGGCCCCGACGAGCGGCAGCGAAAGGCGTCCTGCTTCGCCGAGTCCCTCGCGCACCCAGTCGAAGCTGAAGCCGGCGACGAGGAAGCCGACGTTCATCATCGCGTAGAACAACGAGAAGGCGAACGAGCGCTGGCTGGTCGAGGAGTAGCGCCGCACCGCCGCCACCAGCACCGGCGTCGCCATCGCCTCGCCCAGCGCCAAGGGCACGAGGCCTGCGCCGATGGCGATCACGGGCGTCTCCGCGAAGACCATCGTGGCCCGCGCGAGCACGCACAGCACGACGCCGATGAAGAAGGTGCGCTTGAGGCCCAGCGCGTCGGTCAACGACCCGACGAGGACCGTGCCCACTGTCATCGACAACGACCACGCCAGCACCACCGCCGCGGCGCGCTCGTCGCTCCAGCCGAAGTCGGCCGAGAGCCACAGCACGAGCGTCGAGTTGAGCACGCCATAACCGGCGACGGCCACCAGCTTGAGCAGGTAGACGATCCACAGCTCGCGCGGGGCTTGCAGCATGCCGGCGAGGCGGGCGGCGAGGGGCAAGGAGTCGGTGCTGTTGGCCATGGGGTGGCGTCGTCCGCGGTGATTGTGCGCGATGCGCAACTTCCGAGGCCAGCCTCCCTACAATCTTCGCCTCCATGGATCTCTTCGTTCCCGGCCCCTGCGGTCCGCTCGAGGCCAAGCTGTGGGAGCCTCCCAAGGGCGCGACCAGCAAGGTCGTCGCCGTGTTCTGCCATCCGCATCCGCTCTACGGCGGCACCATGGACAACAAGGTGGTGTTCCGCGCCGCCAAGGGCTTGGCGGAGGCGGGCATCCCGACCCTGCGCTTCAACTTCCGCGGCGTGCGGCGTTCCGCGGGCGAGCACCATGGCCAAGGAGGCGAAGCGGATGATCTGGGGGCGTGCCTCGACTGGATGCAGGCGCGGCATCCGCAAGCGCAGCTGTGGGCGGGCGGCTTCTCGTTCGGTTCGCGCACCGCGGTCCAGCGCGCCCTGGTCGACGAACGCATCCGGCGCCTCGTGCTGGTGGCGCTGCCGGTCAAGGCCTTCCAGGTCGGCTACTTCGCCGAGGTGCGGCAACCGGGGATCGTCGTCATGGCCGACCGCGACGAGTTCGGCACGTTGTCGGACTTGCGGCGCCAGTTCCCGACCTTGCCGCCGGGCTTCGAGGCGGTGGAAATCGCCAATTCCGGCCACTTCTTCGACGAGACCGGGCTGGAATTGCAGGCGTGCGTGCGAGAGTACGCGCTGCGCCACGTGCAGGAGCTGCCATGACCGAAGCCAAGGCCGAGAGCGTCTATCCCGAGGGCAAGATCCCCGCCATCCGCCGCTTGATGATGCCGCGCGACACGAACGCGCTGGGCACCATCTTCGGTGGCGTGATCCTGTCGGAGATCGACTTGGCGGCGGCCATCGAAGCCCATCGCTGGCACCCGTCGAAGGTCGTGACCGTGTCGATGGACAAGGTCGAGTTCAAGCAACCCGTCTTCACGGGCGACCTCGTCTCGTTCTTCACCGAGACCAAGCGCGTCGGACGCAGCTCGATCCTCGTGCATGTCTCCGTGTGGGCCGAACGGCGCTTCGGCGGGGGCACGGCCGTGCATGTGACCGAGGCCGACGTGACCATGGTCGCGGTCGACGACGAGTTCCGCCCGACGCCCGTGCTGCGCCCGGGTGGCCCCGCGACCGCCGGTTGAGGCCGTCGGAGGTCGAGTTCGAGCGCGCGCGGTCCGCACCGCGGGCGCGTGGCTGGCAGGGACGGCGCCGGCATCGCGCGTGTCCGGATCG
>JBKDQQ010000028.1:0-25028 GCA_046341775.1 Planctomycetia bacterium | reverse complement strand
CGCGACCAAGCGACGCCTGCCAAGGCAGCCGCCACCGTTCCCACGGAGGCTGAAGCGGGGGTTCTCCTCCCCATCGCATCGCGCGCCCGCGCGGTGTTCCGTTCCCACCCTGTGCGTCAAGGGAATTTGACGCATGAGAGTGGTGACCCATGACTGCCATCCGGCCCGTCCCGAGCGCCTTCGCGCTCGCGTTCCTGGCCATCGCCTCGGCTTCTCCGCTGCGGGCGTTCCAAGCACCCGCCGCGGCCTTCGCGTCGGAGATGCGCGACGCCCACGCCATGGCCTTGGGCGCGCTCGAGCGCGTGCCCGCGCTGCACCACAACCCCACTGGCATCGTCGTGCGCTTCGCGCAGGACGATCCGCCGGCCTATCGCGCCTCGGTGCGCGCCCTCGTCGGCGACGGCGCCCACCAGGTGATCGACGAGGATCTCGGCCTCGAGCTCGTCGCCACGCGCTTGCGTCCGCGCGTCGCGCTGGAGCGCCTCGCCGGCTTCGTCGAGTACGCGGAGCTCGACGTGGTCCAGCGCACGACCGGCCTGCCCAACGATCCCAACTTCGCCAACCAATGGGGCTGCCACAACACCGGCCAGACGGTGAACGCGGACTTCGGCCTCGCCGGCGCGGACATCAACGCGCCGCAGGCGTGGGACGTGGGAGTGGGCGATCCGAACTTCGCCGTGGCGGTGATCGACACCGGCGTCCTCCACACGCACCCCGACCTCGCGGCGAACATCTGGAGCAACGCGGGCGAGGTCGCCGGCAACGGCATCGACGACGACGCCAACGGGTACATCGACGACGTGCGCGGCTGGGACTTCGCCGGCATCGACGCCAACCCGGTCGACGAGCACGGCCACGGCACGCACGTCGCGGGGACGATTGGCGCCGTGGGCGGCAACGGCCTCGGCAACGCGGGAGTCGCGTGGCGCTGCAAGCTCGTTCCGTTGCGCTTCATCGGCGCCGCCGGGGGCCTGACCTCGGACGCCGTGCTGGCGATCGGCTACTGCCGCTCGAAGGGGATCAAGGTCAGCAACAACAGCTGGGGCAGCACCACCTTCGCGCAGTCGTTGTCCGACGCCATCGCGCAAGCAGGCGTGGCCGGCCACCTGTTCGTCGCCGCCGCCGGCAACAACAGCCAGGACAGCGCCGTGGTGCCGTTCTATCCCGCGGCCTATCCCCACGACTCGATCATCTCCGTGGCGGCGACGACCAACGACGACACGCGCGCCTCGTTCTCGAACTGGAACCTCTCCAGCGTGGACCTGGGCGCGCCGGGGATGAACATCCACTCGACCTACCTGTCGAACGTCTACACGTGGATGAACGGCACATCGATGGCCTCGCCGCATGTCGCCGGGACCGCGGTGCTCGTGTGGAGCGCCAACCCCGCCTGGAACCACGCACAGGTCCGTTCCCGGATCCTGTCGACGACGCGTCCGGTGGCTGCGATGCAAGGCATCGTGGCCACCGGAGGTGTCCTCGACGCGGCTGCGGCGATGGGCCATGTGCCGGGGCCTAACACGGCTCCCACGGTGTCGATCACCACGCCCAGCGGCGACATCAGCGTCGGCGTCGGCATCATCGTGACCTTCACCGGCGTGGCGAGCGACGCCGAACAGGGGAACCTCTCGAGCAGCATCGCGTGGAGCTCGAACCTCGTCGGCAACCTCGGCACCGGGGCGACGATCAGCACCTCGGCCCTCGGCACCGGCGTCCACACGATCACCGCCCGCGTCGCGGACCTCGGTGGCCTGGTGGCGACGGCCACCCGACTGGTGACCGTGGGCAGCTCCCCGCCGCCCGCGACGCCGAACGCGCCCACCACCTTGCGCGTGCGTCGCCAATCCGCCGGTCTCGCCGCCCTGACCTGGCGCGACAACTCCACCAACGAGACGGGCTTCGAGATCGAGCGTCAACGCCGGTCCGGCTCGACCTGGGTCGAGACCACGACGCTGACGACCGCCGCCAACGCCGTATCGACGACCAACAACGCCGGCATCGGCACCTTCCGCTACCGCATCCGCGCCCGCAACGGCACTGCCGCGAGCGCCTGGACCGCATACGTGTCGATCACCCTCTGATCGACCTGGGAACCGCCACGGGGCTTCGTGCTCCGGGGTGGTGTGTCCTTGGTCGGCTGGGGAGTCGGCCAGGGGCATGATGGGATGGGGTGCGGGGGTGGTGATAAACCACTCTCGCACTCCACTTTCACGATGCTGGCCCCTTTCATTGTGCGCGGCGTGGTCGGCGCGCACGCGCGGGCCGGTTCACGAGGCCGATGCGCGGCGCGCCGGCCCGGGCATCCGCGCCAGGAAAGGGCGCGGATGGGCATGGCGTGCAAGAACGCAGGTACCCATCGTCGGATGGCTGCGTGATGTGGGAGCGTCGTGCGCTAGCTGATGGTCGCCTCCTGCGAGGTTCGTCTGGTTTCCAGTGCTGGTGTCGACTCGTGGTGCGAGGGGCTGCCGCGGTCCCGGAGGTTCGGCTCGCCGCGTACGGCTCTTCGCTTCGCTGGTCGGCCTTGTCGTCGCGAGGCCTCGCGAGTGGCTTGGGGCCCGCGCGACAGGCCTCCGGGCCGATCCATCTGCCGCGCGAGCGTCGCTTGCGCAGCTGGCATGGGCCGTCTCCAGGCCTCGGGCAGGCGCGCAGGCACCTCCCTTCATTGACATGGACGCTCGGCGCATGCCTCGGGGTAGCACCCACGCGACGAAATCGCCGGGTGGCCCCCGCCAAGATGCGCACAATGAGAGGGGCCAGCATCAAATCGAGCCGCTCCCTCAAGTCCTCATCCCCACCTCGGCGACACGATTGTCGGCGGGGGTGGGCAGCCCTCGCGCCGCGGGGGAGCTTGGCGCACGCGCGCCGGTGAAGCCGCGACCGTCGGGGGTGGGCATGGGGGATGCACCGCCTCGCGACGCACCTGGACCGAATCCCGGTGGTATGGGCATGCGCTGCTTCTGGTTCCTTTGCGCCTCGCTCCCGTTGTGCGTCGCTTCGGCGGCCGTGGGGGCCCAGGCGCCGCGGGTGGATGGGGTGTCCGTCGCGGCCAAGCGCTTCGCGGTGCGGTCGCTCGAGGCGATTCCCGGGTTGCCGAACAATCCGACGGGGGTGCTCGTGCGCTTCCCGGACGACGTGGGGGAGGGCTACAAGGCCGCGGTGCGCGCCATGGTCGGCGACGGCAGCACGCGCGAAGAGGATGCGTCGCAGGCGCTCGAACTGGTGACGATCCGCGTGCCTCCGCACGTGGCGCGCGAACGCCTCGCGCCCTTCGTCGAACTCGTGGAGGCGGATCGCGTCGTGCGCGCCCTCGTCGATCCTTCGGATCCGAACTTCGGCCAGTTGTGGGGGCTGCACAACAGCGGCCAGACGGTCGCCGGCGACCCGGGTGTCGCGGGCCACGACATCAACGCGCCCGAGGCGTGGAGCGTCACCCAAGGCGCGGCGGACTTCGCCATCGCGGTCATCGACACCGGCATCGACCATGCGCACCCGGACCTCGCCGCCAACATCTGGGCCAACAGCGACGAGATCCCCGGCAACGGCATCGACGACGACGCCAACGGACATGTCGACGACGTGCGCGGCTGGGACTTCTACTCGCAGGACGCCGATCCGTTCGACGAGCAGGGCCACGGCACCCACGTCGCCGGCACGATCGGCGCGGTCGGCGACAACGGCGTCGGCGTCGCGGGGGTCGCGTGGCGCTGCAAGTTGGTGCCGTTGCGCTTCCTCGGGCCCAATGGCGGCTACATCTCGGGCGCCATCGGGGCCATCGACTACTGCAGGCGCAACGGGATCAAGCTGTCGAACAACAGCTGGGGCGGCGGCGGCTACACGCAGGCCCTGAGCGACGCCATCGGGAACGCGGGCGCCGCGGGCCACCTGTTCGTGGCGGCGGCGGGCAACAGCAACCTGAACACGGACTCGACGGCCGCCTACCCGGTGTCATATCCACTTGACACCATCCTCGGCGTCGCGGCGTGCAACAACGACGGCGCGCGCGCCTACTTCTCGAACTACGGCGCGCGCCACGTCGACATCGCGGCTCCGGGCACGACGATCCAATCGACCTGGCCGGGCGGCGGGTACAACCATCTGCAAGGCACTTCGATGGCGGCGCCGCACGCCACCGGCGCGGCGGCGCTGGTGTGGGCGGCGAATCCGGCGTGGAGCGCGCTGCAAGTGCGCCAACGCCTGCTCGCCACGGCGCGGCCGCTGCCCGGATGGACCGGAGTCGTCGCGACCGGCGGCCTGCTCGATGCGGGCGCGGCGGTCGGCGGCAGTCCCGCGCCGAACACCCCGCCCACCGTGCGCATCCTCGCGCCGCGGACGAACACGGCGATCAGCCACGGCGCGTCGGCCACGCTGCAAGGGACGAGCAGCGATCGCGAGGACGGCGTGCTCTCGGCCGCGATCGAGTGGAGCTCGAGCCTGCAGGGCGTGCTGGGCACGGGGGCGCTGCTGGTGGTGCCCGGCCTGCAGACGGGCACGCACGTGCTCACGGCGCGCGCGACCGATGCCGGCGGACTGTCGGCCACGCACACGATCAACCTGATCGTGCGTCCGCCGCCGCCGCCGCGCGCACCGACGGCCTTCGTCGCGCGGCGCCCGGACGCCAGTTGGCGCGTCGACCTGTCGTGGCGCGACAACGCCAACAACGAGTCGTGGTACGAGATCGAGCGCCAGGTTCGGCCGATCGGCGGCCTCTGGAGCCCGGCCGGCGCGGTCGTCTCGCCGGCGGACGCGACCACCGCGACGGAACAGGCCTTCCCCGGGTGGTGGCGCTGGCGCGTGCGGGCGGTCGGGGCGACGGGCGCGAGCCCGTGGTCGCCCTGGCGCATCGTCAGGATCTGACCGCGCGCGAGGCGGTGGCGCCTGTCCAGGGAACTGGACAGGTGCCTCCGCGACTCACGGAGCCCAGGCGACCTGCACGCCGTTCGTCAGGTTGAAGGTGCTCGGCGTGCAGAACGCCGCCGCGTTGCGGTACCAGACCTGGTAGGTGCGCGTGGCTCCGGCGACGCATTGGCCGCGCACGCCCACCGGAAGGTCGCCCGCGGACGGATAGCGCGACGAGCCCGCGGCCGAGTTCACCTTGGTGCCCAGCCGGATGACGGATCCTCCGGCGCAGCGCAGTCCGTCGCCGAAGGCGGTGCCGAGTCCGTTGTTGAGCTGCAGGGTGCCTTGGAAGTACAGCGCGCTGCTCGCGGGCATGAAGCGCCCGTCCAGCGACAAGGTGTCGGCGGCGATGCTGGCGACGCCATTGGTCCACAGGCGCGCGCCGCCGGGCGCGAGGCTGTTGGGGCAGCCCTTGCCGGGGTTGCCGCCCGTGGCGCACGGACACAGCCCCGCGTCGCCGAAGCAGTAGGGCGCGCCCGCGGGTTGCGAGGGCGAGAAGTCGATGCCGCGCCCGTTGCCGACGACGACGGACGCCAGCGTCTCGTCGTAGACCACGAGGACCTCGTTCGCGCCGATCGAATTGCTGCCGTCGGCGTCGCGCAGGCGGATGATGCGCGAGGTCCCTTGGCTGTCGCTGCAATAGACGTCGCCGTTGGAGTCGACGGCCAGATCCCAGATGTTGCTGGCGGCGCCCACGGACCAGAAGGGGAACGACTCGCCCGGGTCCTGCGCGTCGCCGTCGGAGTCGAGGTCCTTGAACTTCCACACGACCTCGTTGCCCGTGTCCGCCGTGTAGAACCATCCGAGCGAGTCCACTTCGAGGCACCAGAAGAACGGGGCGGCACCGAAGGGCGGGATGAAGTAGGGCAGGTTCTCGCCGGCATCGTTGGCGTCGCCGTCGGCGTTCAGGTCGCGCAGGCGGTAGACGCCCTTCTGGAACCCGAGCGTGGACGGCGCGTCGAGCAGGTAGAGCGCTCCGTCGAGGCCGATCTGCACGGCCTGCGGGATGTAGTCGCCGCCGGGATTGCCTGGCGCCGACCACCACTCGACGGCCTCGCCCGCGTCGTTGGCGTCGCCGTCGGCGTCCAGGTCCCGCAGCCGCAGCACGGCATCGACGCCCGTGCTGCCCGAGTTCGCCGAGGCGACCCACACCGTTCCGTCCGACGCGCGCACCAGTCCGTTGGCCGCGGGCATCAGGACGCCGGAGAGGTTGCCTCCGGCGCGTCCGTCGAACCAGCGCACGGCCTCGTCCGGATCGTTGAAGTCCCCATCGCCATCGTGGTCGCGGAACGCGAACACCGTGTCTTCGCTGTTGTCCGTGACGAGCACGAAGCCGTCGACGGTCGAGCGCAAGCCCACGTTGTTCGAGAGCGGCAGCGGCCCGATGGTGTCGCTGTAGTCCTGCACCGCTTCGCCAGCGTCGTTGTAGTCGTCGTCGCCGTTCAAGTCCGCCAGGCGCACGAGCGTGTCGGTGGTCGAGTCGGTCACGCGCTGCACGGGCAGTTGCACCAGGGCGCACAGGATCAGGGCATCGAACATTGGCGTGTGCTTGGAGGGGACGGGGGCGGAGGGTTGGCGAGTCGCGGGTCGGACCGGCGCGCGAAGCGCGACCCACAAGACTACCCGAGGACCCGCTTCGTCGCCGGGGTGGGCGGGAGCCCCTCGACGCGCGGCCTTCCAGGCGCGAGGATGCCATCGTGCTGCTCCCGATCCTGCTGGCCCAGGCGCTCCGCATCCAGCCTCCCGAGCGCCCCATGCCCGTGTCCGTCGCCCTGGTTGTCGACGCGGACACTCGCGCGTCCGCGCAGGCCGCGCTGGACGCGTGGCGGGCCGCGCAAGCCGCGCGCGGCGTGGGCGTGGTGCTCGTGGTGTCGGAGGGCGCTTCCGCCGAGGAACTGCGCGAAGAGCTGCGACGATTGTCCGACTCCGCGCGCGTCGAAGGCGCGGTCCTCGCCGGCGATCTGCCGGTGCCGATGCTGCGAGGCGCGCAGCACCTGACTTCGGCCTTCAAGATGGACGAGGATGCGCATCCGCGCGAGGAGTCGTCGGTGCCGTCCGACGCCTACTACGCCGACTTCGAGCTGGCCTGGCGCGCCTTGCCGCGCGCCGAGGGCGACGGCCCGCTCGCGTGGTTCGAACTCGAGGCCGCGTCCGCGCAGCGGCTCGAGCGCGACATCTGGGTTTCGCGCGTGGCCTTCGAAGGCCCGCGCGCGCGCACCTTGCTCGCCACGTGGTTCGATGGACGCGCCAAGGAGATCGAGGCCGGTCCGCGCGCCCTCCTGCGCGTCGCGTCCTTCGAGGGCCACGCCTACGTGTCCGAATCACTTGACGCCTGGTCCGCGCGGCGCGAGGCGTGGCGCGAGGCCATGCCCGCCTTGTTCGGTCCCGGCGGGCAAGGCTCGGGATCATGGTCCGCGTGGCACCACCACGGCGGCGCGCGGGCGTTCGAGGGGTTCCTGCGCGACCTCGCCGATCCGCGCCTCGATCTGTGCATCGTCCACGCGCATGGGGAAGTCGATTCGCAGCTCCTGCTGGGCGAACCCGAGGCGCGCACGACCGAGGCGCGGCGCGCCGCATTGCTGCGCGGCTTGCGCATCCGCTTGCGTCGAGCCGTGGACGGCGGTGAGGCCGCGCAAGCGGCGAAGGCGCGCATCTCGGGAGAGGCGCAGGTGCCCGTCGAGTGGCTGGACGACGCGCTCGATCCCGCGCTCGAGGCGGTCGACCGCGCCCACGCCGAGGCGCTCGCGCTCGACGCGGCGGAAGTGCGCGCCCTAGCGCCGCGCGCCAAGGTCGCGCTGCTCGACCAGTGCTTCCTCGGCGCGTTCCAGCGCGCAGGCGACGTCGCCACCGCTTGGCTCGAGGGCGGCGCGACGCGGGTCGTCGTGGCGAATTCGGTCAATGTCCTGCAGGACGTCGCCGCGGAGCAGCACCTCGGGCAGCTCGCCGCGGGCGAATGGCTGGGCCGGTGGCACAAGCGCAGTCCCCATCTCGAATCGCAATGCCTGGGCGACGGCACCTTCTCCTTCGCCTGGGCGCGCGGCGGCGTGCCTGTCGATCCCTGGGCCGAGGCCCTCTGGTCGAACGAAGCGCTCCTCGCGCTGCTCGGCGCCTCCGACGCCGCGCCGCGCGAGCGCGAAGTGGCGGCGTGGATGCTCGCGCGTCGCGGCGCCTTGTCCATCGAGGTGGCCTTGCGGCTGCTGCGGCGCGACCCCGCCGCGTCGGTGCGCCTGCAGGCGCTGCGCGCGCTGGCGGCCACGCGCTCCGAAGAGTTCGCCGGCGCCCTCGAGTTCGTCGCGCGCGACGGCAACGAGCTCCTGCGCCGCAAGGCGGTCGAGTTGATGGCCGAGCTGGGGGAGACCGAGCACATCCGCCTGCTGGCCATGGCCGCGCTGTTCGATCCATCGCCGCGCGTGGCCTTCGACGCCCGCGAAGGACTGCGGCTCCTGCATCCCGACATCGTGCGCGCCGAACTGGACGACCTCGCCAAGCGCCTCGGTCCGCGGCTCGACGCTCCGGGCGTGCGCGCGGAGTTGGAGCAGCTCGCCGCGTCTCCGCGCACTGCCTTCGTCGACGAACTGGCCACGCTGGTGGACGCGTCCGCGCCGGAGCGCAAGCTGGTCGAGGCCGCGCGACGCTTCCGCTTGTATCGCGTGCAGCGCGCCGTGCCGCCCTTGCTCGCCTTGGTGGAGGATTCCTCGCGCCCGGTCGCGGCGCGCGTCGCCGCGGCCGAGGCCCTCGGCTGGCACGGCCACGACCGCTCGCGCTCCATGATCGGCACGCGCCTGCAGGCCGTGCACGAGTCGAAGGAAGCCCCGCGGCCCGTCGCCGAGGCGGCGCTCAAGTCCGTACTGCGCCTGCTCGCCGGGCACAACGATCCGCTCGCCCCATGATCGCCCTCGCCTCCTTGCTCGTCGCGACCGCGCAGGCCCCCCTCGCTGCGGGCTCCTGGACGCCGCTCGTGCCGTTGCGTGGATCCGACGAGTGCACGCGCTGCGCCGGCTTCCTCCTCCCCGGCGAGCTCGCGCCGCGCGTCGATTGGCCGTTGCGCATCGACTCGGACCTGCCCGAGCTGTTCCGCGGCCTCGGCGTGCTCTACGCCACGACCAGCGTGCTGCCGCCCTTCGACATGCAGGATGGTCGCGCCGTGCCCGAGTCGATGCGCACGCAGATCTCCACGGGCTTCGCGGGCGTCGATTCCGCGTTCGAGGTGTTCCTGTACCACTTCGTGCGCGATCCCGAGGATGCTCGAGCGCCCGTGCGCATCGTCGTGTACGCGAAGAACCTGATGGACGAGGATGTGCTGGTCGAGCCTCGGCAGGCGATGGCGACCGACGGCCCGTTCGCCGAGCTCCAAGGACCCGAGGTCGAACTGGGCCGCGCCTTGCTGCGCGGCTCGTGGTCGCGTCCGCTCGAATCCGTGCGCCTCGGTCCGCGACAAGGGCGCGCGATCGGCTGGACGCCTCGCTTGCAGTCCAAGGAGTCCGGCGCGGACGCCACCACCTCGGCGTTCGTGAACGGCCTCGTGCGCGCCGAGGTGGCGGCCGCGTCGGGCGGAGCGGCGCGCGTCGAGGTGCATGTGGTCGCCGTGGCGGGCGCGACGCCGCTCGACGCACTGTCGGAGGCCTGCGAGTCGCTGCTGGGACGCGGCGCGCGATCCGAGGAGGCGATGGATCTCTCCATCCCGCCGCCCAAGTGCCATGTGCGCCGCGTCGGCGGAGTCTCGCGCAACATGGCTTGGCGCGGCGGCGCGCGCATCGACGCCACGCGGATCGGCGCGGAGGGCTTGTCCTTCCTCATGGCGGCGCCCGCCGTGCAGACGCTCGATTGTCCCGAGGCGCGCCAGACCGCGCCGATGCTGCTGCATCCGCCATACGTGCATCCGGAGACGATCGGCAACTACCTGGTCGAGCACGAGGTCGAGCTGCGGCTCGCCAACCCCGGCGACGCGCCGCTGTCGCTCGATCTGCGCTTCGGCAAGCACGACGCGGACATCGGACTCGCTTGGCAGGTGCTGGTCGGCGACGAGGCTCCTTCGCGCGAGGCGCTGCGCGCGGCGGAGGTCCAGGCTGGTTGGGCGGGCAAGTGGAAGAAGGACGACCTGCCCGACGACACGCGCAGCTTCCTGGCGCGCGCCATCGTCGTGCCGCCCGCCGGCGAGAAGGTGCTCGCGCTGCGCTTCGTGCCGTTGCCGTCGGCTTCCATGCCGTTCATGCTCAAGCTGGCCCGCGACTGACTTCCATCAGGACGACCCATTCCTCGTCGAGGTCGGCTCCCGAGATCCCCGCACGGGCCGAGCCTAGCTCCGCGTGCCAGCGCCACCCGGCGAAGCCGGCTTCCTCGACGGCCTCGACCAGCTCCATCGGCGTCCACAGCCTCCATTCGTAGGCGAAGGCGCGCGGGTGGTCGTCGAGCACGGCCGCTCCCAGCAGCCTGCGCAAGTGCAAGTGGTCGACGACGCGCGCGCGCAGCGGATCGCACGCGACCCGCTCGAAGCGCGCCTCCACCACGGTGCCGTCCGGCAGGGCGCGCCGTCGCTCGACCACGCCCCGCTGGTAGGCGCGCGCTCCGCCGTAGGTGTCGAGCGTGAGCACGCCGCCGGGCGACAGTCGCTCGCGAGTCCGACGCAGGTACTCGAGCAACTCCGCGCGCGTGCGCAGGTAGCCCACGGAGAAGTTGCCCAGGTGCAAGAGGTCGCAGGTCCCGGGTGCGCGCGCCGTGCGCAGGTCGCCCTGCACGCAAGCCACGCCCGGAGCGGAGGCTCGCGCGAGGACCTCGGGGTCGATGTCGAGCGCCACCGCGCTTCGTCCGGGCGCACGCGACACGAAGGTGCGCGCGAGCAGGCCCGTGCCGCAGCAATCCTCGCCGAGCCGCGACGGCGAGGCTCCATGCAGGCCTTCGAGGAACGAGCACAGTTGCTCGGCATCCTGCACCGCGGCTTCGTAGAGTGAGTGGCGATCCATCGTGGGCTGCCGGTCCGCGCCCTCGGCAGGCACGAGCATCCAACTCGCATGAGCCACAGTCTGCTCTCCGCACGCACCACCACCAAGCTGGTCCTCTGCTTCGCCTTCTCCGCGTGCCAAGGACGCGATGGGCGCGTTCCCGAGCTGCCCGCCGCGCGCATGCCGCCGCTGGTCGGCGGCGCGCACGCCTTCTTCGGGGCGCGCGAGGAGGGCGAGTGGCGCGATCCCCACCTGCCCATGTCGACGCCCGCATGGCGCGCGCAGGCCGGCGATCGGCTCGTGTACGCGCTCGACGACGACGCGGTGCGCGCCGCGCGCAGCGGGGTCGAGCTGTCGTGGTCGGACGGAGGAACGACGCAGGCCGTGCCGCGCGACGCGGTCGAGGGCGAGCGCATGGTCGAAGTCCCGCTCGACGAGCACGCAGGCCGCGAACTCGTGGCGGCCCGCTTCGTCGCGCGTTCGCACGAGGTGGGCGCCAGCTTCGCGCGCTTCGCCGCCGTCGAGCTGCGCTCGGCGGACGGTCGCCGCGAGGCGCTCGCTCCGGCCGTCGCCGGCCTGCACGCCTTGCAGCGGCACGACGAAGGGGGCGCCGCGCATGTCGCGCTGCCCGACGGGGTCGTGGCGGAGTCCGCGCCGCTCCCGCTGCCGACCGGGGCCGTGGTGGGCGACCCCTGGCTGCCGATCGACTTCGGTCCGCGGCGCTCGCGCGGACTCGAGAGCGATCCCCTGTGCGTGCTGGGCGATGGCGTGCTGATGAGACTGGCCCCGCCCGATCGCGCCGTCTCCGCCGCGGGCGAGTCGCTCATGTTCGCGCCGCTCGATGGCGGCAAGTCCTACGACGCCTGGCTGTGCGTCGAGGCGCCGGCCGCGCCGTTCGAGTGCGAGCTCGTCGTCCTGGGCACGCAAGGCGAGCGGCGTCCGGCGCGGCTGCGGCTCGATCCGGCGGCGGACGGGGTGCTTCCGCTGGGCGATGGACGCTGGCTGGTCCACCGCGCCCTCGCGGCCGACTTCGGCGTGCGAGGCTTGGAATTGCCGCGCGACGGCCGCCTGCGCCTGCATGGAGCGACGCTGCGGCTCGTCCGCGCCGGCGGTTCCGATCGCCGCTTCGTGCGCGCGTTCCTGGCCGCCGAGCGGCGCGACGCCGCGTGGCTGTCGGATCCGGCGCGCGCCGCGTTGGAGCGCTGGGAGGCGTTGCACGCCACGGGTTCGACGTTCTTCGCGTTCGCCGGCGAGGACGAGGCCCTGCGGGACGTGCACGAGGCCTTCCTGCGCCGCGATCCGCCGCTCGTGGAGGCCTTGGCGTCGCGTCGCGTCGAAGAGCTGCTGGCCAGGCGCGGCGAGTTGTCAGGCCTGTCGGTCGCGTTCGTCGCGGTGCCGGCGACGGGCGCCGCCCTCGAGGCGGCCATGCGCTCGGCTTCCGCCGCGGGACTGCCGTTGCTCGGAGCGGGCTCGGCGGACTTGTCAAAAGTACCGGACAGCGCCCGCGCCGTGGCCGAGGAGCTCGCCGCCCGCGGCCTGCTGCTGCCCGACGCGCTGCGGCCGAGCTCCGGCGCGGGGCCGACGCATTGGACGGCGGGCATGGCGGTGCGCGGCGTCGAACTCGCCGCCCGCGCCTTGCCGCCGGGCGTGGCGCGCCTCGCGGTGTTCGACGGCGATCCGCAGGTCTCGCGGGTGCTGGCGCGCGCCTGCGAATCCACCGGCGTCGAGCAACTCGTCGCGCGCGGTCCGGCGCGTGGCCGACCGGGTGGCAACGAGCGCTGGACCGCCGCGGACGGCAGCGGCGTGTGGATGGCGACTCCGCACGCCGACCTGGGCGGGACGCCGACCCTCGACGAGTCCTGGTGGCGCGCCTTCGTCGCCGCGCGCGCGGGCGTCGAGTCAGTGGCCCTCGTCGTCGTCGAACTCGGCCTCGATGGCGACGCGGCGATGCTGGAGGCCTTGCAGCGTTGGCGTGCCTGCGAGTTGGCGCCGCGCATCGTTGGCTCCGCGCCGGGGGAGCTCGAGGCCGCGTTCAAGCGCCTCGATGAATCCGCGTGGAACGAGCGCGCCACGCTGGCCCTCGATCGCGCCGCGGAGGCCGGACTGGTCGCCGCGCGGCGAGCCGACACCGCGTTGGCCCGACACGAGCTGCTCGCCGGCCTCGCCGCGCAGCACGGCGCCGATCTGGGCGTCGCTCCGTCCCGGGCCGCGTGGGGCGAGCGCTTCGACGCTGGCGCGGATGCGTCGGCGCTCGCCCGATCGGCCGGGCGCGCGGCCGCGGGGGAGCGCGAGGTGCTCCTGGCGCATGGCGCCGCCATCGACACGAGCGGCGCGGGTGTCCCCGTGGTGGCGTGGAACACGCTGCCCTTCGAGCGCGTGGCGTGGCTGGAACTCTCGGACTCGCTCGATGTGGTCGACCACGCCGGCTCGATGCTTCCGACGCAACGCACGGGGAACGGCGGCACGCTGGCGCGCGTTCCGTTGCCGGCCTTGGGCCACGCCGTCGTGCGCGTCTCGCCGCGACGCTCGCCGCGGGACGCCGGCGATCCGCCGGCCGGATCCGCGTTCGAGAACGAACTGGTGTCCTTCCGCATGACGCCTTCGCGCGCCGGCGGCCCGGTCTCGCTCGAGTCGTTCGTGCACAAGAAGAGTGGTCGCGAGCTGCTGGCGGCGCCGCTGCGCTTGTGCGAACGCGGTGCTTGGCGCGTGCTGGAGTCCGGGCCGTTGCGCACGGTCCTCGAGGGAACCCTCGGCGAAGGCCCCGCGCCGGGTCGCGTGACGATCTCGCTGTTCGCGGGCGAGTCGAGCCTGCGCCTCGAGCACGCGGGCGCCGAGCCGCTGCGGCTCGAAGTCGCCGTGCCGCCCTCCTTCCGCGCGTGGATGAGGGGACTGGTGCTCGACGCCGGCCAATTGCCGCCACGCGACGCGCAAGGAGCGCGCTTCGACGATTGGCTCGCGCTTGGCGACGGATTGGTCGGCTTGGCGCTGGTCTCCGCCGATTGCGCGCGCGCCGACCTCGCGACCGGCGTCGTGGCCGAGGCGCGTCATGGCCGCGAGGCGCACGCCGCCGCCGTCGAGCTGCCCGCCGGGCGCGCGCGGTTGTCGCTGTGCGCCTTCGAGGACGGCGCGCGTCGCGGCCAGTTGATCCAGCTGGCCGCGCTGCAGCTCGCCGGCGCGCCCATGCTCGCCGTGTCCGACAAGGCGGGCGGCGTCCCCGCCTGGCAAGCCGCGGTGGCCTTGTCGCGCGACTCCGATGGCACGCGCGGAGCGCAGTGCGGCTTGCTCGCTCCGTTCGTGCGCGCCTCCATCGACGGACCGGGACTCGAGCTGGCCCTGCTCGAGACGCGCGGTTCCGGTTCGCTGGTGCGCCTGCGTCCGCTGCTGCCGCATCGCGAGCTCGAACGCGTCGACGCGGGCGGATTGGCGCTCGAACCGCTGCAATTGGAGGACGGCGCCGCGCCGTTGTCGATGGGGCCGGGACGGCTCGACCAGGCGAGGATCCGGCGATGAGCGCGCGTCCGTTGCCCGCAGGCTTCAAGGACCTGCAACGCACCGCCTGGTCCGCGGCCGCGGAGCCGTGGGAGCGCTGGTGGCGCGTCTTCGAGGCCGGTGCGCAGCGGCTCAACGAGCGCCTTGTCGCCGCATCGGGCGCGAAGGCCGGCTCGCGCGTCCTCGACGTGGCCTCGGGGTTGGGCGAACCCGCCTTGACCGCGGCGCGCGTCGTCGGAGCCGGCGGATCGGTCGTCGGCGTCGACTTCGCGCCGGACATGGTGGCGCGCGCGCGGCGGCGCGCCGCGCAAGCAGGTGCCGCGCACGTGCGCTTCGTCGAAGCCGACGCGGAGCTGCTCGACCTGCCGGGCGAGCGCTTCGACTGCGCCATCTCGCGTTGGGGCTACATGCTCATGCCCGATCCGATCCGCGCGCTGCGCGCCACGCGCGCGCACCTCGCCTCCGGCGCCCCGCTCGCCCTGTCGTGGTGGGCCGAGGCGGCGCGCACGCCGTTCCTCGCCGTCCAGAACGAGGCCTGCCATGCCGCCTTCGGCGCGCCGTTGCCGCACGAGGACCTGCCAGGACCCATGCGCTTCGGCCGCGCGGGGGCGATGGAGGAACGCCTGGTCGCCGCGGGCTTCGCGGTCGAACGCGTGGAGGAGCTCGAGCTCGAGTTCCGCTTCGCCGGGCTCGACGAGTGCCTCGACTTCGAACGCGAGATGTCGAGCCAGTGGAAGAAGGGCGTCGAGGACCACGGTCCCGCCGCGGGCGAGCTCGCGTTGCAGCGCATGCGCGCCGGCATGACGCCCTTCGTGCACGCCGACGGATCGGTGCGGTTGCCTGGCGTGGTGCGCTGGGCGCTGGCGCGCGCCTAGGCGGCGCGGACGAGGACCCGTCGCGGGCCGACCGCGTCGACCGCGCCTCAGCGCGGCGGCACTTCGATCCACCACGCGCGTTCGGACGCGAGCAGCGACTCGTCGTCCTTCAGCACCCACGGGAACTTCTCCCCGCGCAGCAGCGTGGCGTCCTTGACGCGGCACACGAGGCGCCACACGCCGGGTTCCAGGTCCTTCGGCGGCACGACATGCCGGTGCAGTCCGTCCGGCTTGCCGCGCGAAGTCGCCACCGGTTGCGCGCGCAGGTCGGCCAGCGCGCGGCCCTTGCGCGTGCGCGAGCGCGGGGGCTCGCCGCCATCGTCGTCGCGCACGCTCGGGCCGTCGCCCGTGCGCGCGAAGTGGCGTTCCGGCAGCAGGTACCACTCGACCTCCAATTGGTGGCGGGCGGGACGCATGGCCTGCACCGTGGCCACGAAGCCGTCCGGACCGACCAGGTAGGGCACCTTCACGCGCTGCGCCTGGGGCTCGGGGCTGCACGAGTCGATCGGGTCGACGAACTCGTGGATGCGCAGCACGAGCGCCTCGCGGCACACCACGCAGAACGACTCCGCGCTGTCCATGATGCAGCCGCTGGCGGTGGGACGCCAAGCGCCCTTGACGCGGCTCGCGGCGCCTTCGTGCACGCCGACCTGCGGGTGCTTGGCCGCGATCCAGTGCGCCCACGGCACCAGCTTGGGATCCGCCAGCGACGCGACGTTCAACGTGTTGGGCACGCCGCCGCCGCCGTGGCCGGTCTGCGTCTGGTACTCGTCGTGCAGCCCGCAGAAGCTGTGGCCGAACTCGTGCACCATCGTCTTCATCTCGCGCCCGCCGATGACGGCGACGCCGCTGCCGCCGGTGCCAAGCACGCCGTTCCTCACGAAGACGATCGCCTGTCCGTCGTGCTCGGGCATCTGCGAGAGCACCTCGCGCACCTTGGACTGGTCGATGCCGACATGGCCGGCGAAGGTGCCCAAGGTCTTCGCGCCGAGCGGCGTGTCGTAGTCGCGGCCGAAGCCGTCCACGCCGTTCTCGGCCGACACCAGCGCCGCCCGCGAGAAGTTGAAGTAGTTGGCGTACTCGCGCACCACCTCGTCGCGCGCCAGCACGGTGGCGGCGTCCTCGGCCAACTTGTCGAAGGCCTTGAGGCTCTCCCACTCCCAACCATCGCCCATGAAGACGATGTCGACGCGATTCGCGGAAGGGCCCGTCTCCTTGATCGGCGCCCAGCCCAGGTACGCGCTGGGGCGCGAACGCTTCTCGCCCAGCAACCCTTGCGGCGTGCCGGGGTGCTTGCGCGCCAAGGCCGCGTAGGCGGCGCGCGCCTTGTCGTAGCGGCCTTCGCGCGCGTCGCGCTCGGCCTCGGCCACGATCGCGTCCAGCGGATCGACCTTGGCGTCCGCGCCTTGGGCGAGAGCGAGCGCGACGAGCATGCACGATCCCGGGGCGATCATCGCGCGAACCCCGCTCAGTCCTTGGCCAGCAGGTCGGGCAGCTTGAACACGGTCGTCTCGCTCTCGCCCTCGAGTTCCGCCACGTGCTCCACGCCCAACTCGCGCAGGCGCTCGAGCACTTCCTGCACCAACTGCTCGGGCGCGCTCGCGCCGGCGGTGACGCCGATCGCCCGCGCCCCGACCAGCCACTCGGGCCTGATCTCGCTCGCGTCGTCGATCAGGTGGCTGCGCACGCCCGAACGCACGCCCAGCTCGGCCAGGCGGTTGGAGTTGCTGCTGTTCCTCGACCCGATCACGAGCAGCATGTCGATGCGCCCGTCGACCAGTTGCTTGACGGCGTTCTGGCGGTTCTGCGTGGCGTAGCAGATGTCCTTCAGTTCCGGCCCGACGATGCGCGGGAAGCGGCGCACCAAGGCGTCGATCACCTCGCGCGTGTCGTCGATGGAGAGCGTCGTCTGCGTCACGTACGCGAGGCTCGACGGATCGTCGACCACGAGCGCCTCGACTTCGGCGACGGTCGACAGCACATGCACCTTGCCCTCGATGCGACCGCGCGTGCCCTCGACCTCCGGGTGGCCGGGGTGGCCGATCAGGATCAGCTCGCTGCCCTTGGCGACGTAGTTCTGCGCCTGGAGGTGGACCTTCGTGACCAAGGGGCAGGTCGCGTCGATGATGCGCAGGCGCCGCGCCTTCGCGCTCGCGACCACCGCGTCCGACACGCCATGCGCGGAGAAGATCGTCACGGATCCCTCGGGCACCTCGACGAGGTCGTCGACGAACTTGACGCCGCGCGCGGACAGGTCCTGCACGACGCGCCGGTTGTGCACGATCTCGTGCAGCACGAACACCGGCGCACCATGGATCTCGAGCGCCTTCTCCACGATCTCGATGGCGCGGTCGACGCCGGCGCAGAAGCCGCGCGGGTTGGCGAGGCGGGCTTCCATCAGTGCGCGCCCTCCTTGGCGTGGTTGCGGTTCCACGACGGCACCTCGACGACGATGTCGCAGGCGCCGCTCGGAACCGCTTGGCAGGCGAGGCGCGAACGCGGCGTCAGACCCGGCGCGGTGTCGAGCATGTCCTCCTCCTGCTCGTCGGCGGGCGCGATGGATTGGTGGCCGGACTTGACGATCACGTGGCAGGTCGAGCATGCCGCCACGCCGCCGCAAGCGTGGTCGATCTCGACCTCGTGGCCCATGGCGATCTCGAGGATCGAGCCGGGCTTGCCGTGCCGGTCGTAGGGGATCTTCTCCGGATCGACCCGCACCGTCTTGCCGGCGGGGAGGAAGGTGATCGAGTAGGGCTGCTGCGGACGAGTCATGCGTGGATCGGGCTCGGACCCCATCATAAGCGACGACCACGCCCGTCGAAGACGATCGTGGTCGCGTTCCAAGCCTGCTCGGGCGCATCCGCGCGCCCGGCCCTCAGTCGATGAAGGCCCCGAAGTCGCCCTCGTCCGCCGTGCTGGGCGGTGCGGTGCGCGGAGCCGCGCGCTCCTCGCGCGCCGGAGCCGCGGCCGCGGGGCCGTCGGAACGGCGGGGGCGCTCCTCGCGTCCGCCTTGCACCTCGCGCCGGCCTTCGCGCGGGCTGTCGCCACGCGGACGCTCGTCGCGGCGGGGACGCTCGCGCTCGCCGCCGCCACGCTCGCGCCCGCCACGCTCGCGGTCGGGCCGCTCAGCGCGCGCACCCGCCTCGTCGCGTCGCCCCTCGCGTCGCGGCGCATCGTGGCCGGAACGACCTTCGGCATGGCGATCGCTTGCGGAACGGCTCTCGCCGCGCCGGCCTTGGTCGGATCGGCCTTCGTCCGATCGGCCTGCTCCGCGGCGTGCATCGTCGCGTCGACCATCAGAGGCGCGTTCGCCACCGAAGCGTCCCTCCTCGCGGCGGGGGAACTCCGCACGAGCTTCCGTGCGACGCGCATCGTCGCGGGGACGATCCTCGCGGGAACGATCCTCGCGCCAGCCGCCCTCGCGACGCTCGTCGCCATGTTCCAACGGCCTGCGCGCCTGGCGCTCGTCGTCGCGCCGCGTGGGTTCGCGCCGCGCGCCCTCGTCGCGGCCCCGGGCGGGAGCATCACCCTCGCGCCAACCAGCGGACTCGCGTGCGCCCGCTCGTCCGTCGCGCTCGTCGCGCATCGACGGACGGGCTCGACCCGCATCGCGCGACTCAGCCTCGTCGCGGAAGGAACCATCGCGCACATCGCGTCGCGAGCGCGGCGCTTCACGCCGTGCAGGAGCATCCTCCCTCCACGGCCGATCGTCGTCGCGGATGGAAGGGCGGCCCTCGTCGCGCGGGAGCCTGCGATCGTCGCCACCCGGAGGGGTGTGGTCGTAGCCGCGCGTGCGAGCGCGATCTTCGTCCCGGATGCGGGGGCGAGCCTCCTCTCGTCCGCGCGGGGCCGGTCGCCCTTCGCCTGCGGGCCGGCGCTCGTCGCGCTCCGAGTACTCGCCGCGCGGACGATCGTCGCGCGGACGATCCTCGCGCCAAGTCGCTCCTGCAGGTCCGCGCTCGTCGCGCGCACGATCGCCGCGTTCGCCATCGCGCATCGGCCGCGCCTCGCGTCCCTCGTCGCGCGAGCCACCGCGTGCGCCATGCCGCTCGCCGTCGCGACCGCGACCACGCTCCCCTGCGCGCTCGCGCCCTTGGGCACGATCGCGCTCCGGTGCGCGTCGCGGCGCTTCGTCAGCCCGCGGATCACGCTCGCCACGCAGGCTCCGGCCTGCACGCTCGTCGTCGCGCGGCGCGGGACGCTCGTCCTGCACCACGCCGCCGCCGAACTCGTCCTGCCGGGCAGCCTCCTCGGGCTCCGGCCGCGCAGCCTCCTCCCGGCGCGGCCGCGGCTGCTCGTCGCGCCGCTCGCGCCACGGTCCGCCGCGCCGCGTGGGTCCGGGCATCGACACCTCGGCGATGGGGAAGGTCGCGTCCTTCTGGATGAAGCGCCAACGACGCATGTCGCTGTCGCCCACGATGGTGATGGCGCGGCCCGTGCGCCCGGCGCGGCCCGTGCGGCCGATGCGGTGCGTGTAGTCGGTGATGTCCTGCGGCGCCGAGTAGTTCACCACCATGGTGACATGCTTGACGTCGAGGCCGCGCGAGGCGACGTCGGTGGCGACCAGCGCCTTGACCTCGCCGGTGCGGAAGGCGCTCATCACGCGGAAGCGCGCCGGCTGGTCGTAGCCGCCGTGCAGGGCCTTGATGGAGAACGGCAGGCGCTCCAGTCGCCGCATGAGGCGGTCGACCTCGGTCCGGCGGTCGCAGAACACGAGCATCACGTCCTCGGGCTCGCTCTGCTCGATGATGCGGATCAACGCCATGGCCCGGTCGTCGTCCGAGACCTTCATCCACGACTGCTCGATGGTCTCGGCGGTCTTGACGCCCATCGAGGTGGCGACCTCGACGGGGTCCTTGGTGTGCGCGCGCGCCAGGCGCAGCAGTTCCGGCGGGAAGGTGGCCGAGAACAGCAGCGTCTGCCGCTCGTCGGGCAAGGTCGAGAAGATCTGCTTCACGTCGTCGAGGAAGCCGATCTCGAGCATCTCGTCGGCTTCGTCGAGCACCGCGAACTCGGTCCACGGGAACGACAAGAATTTTTGACGCTGCAGGTCCATCACGCGGCCGGGCGTGCCGACCACGACCTGCGCCCCCGACTGCAGGGCCTTGACCTGCGGCTCCATCGGCTCGCCGCCGACGACCAGCGCGAGCTTGATGCCGCGCGCCTCGCCCAATTGCTTGAGCACGCTGTGCACTTGCTCCGCCAACTCGCGCGTGGGCGTCAGCACGAGGCCCAGCACCGAGGCCCGCGAAGGATCGATCTTCGCCATCATCGGCGCGCCGAACGCGAGCGTCTTGCCGGTGCCGGTCTCGGCCTTGGCGATCACGTCGCGGCCGCCGAGCACGGGGTTGATCGCCAGGCGCTGGATCGGCGTGGGGGAGACGATCCCCATGCCCGCGATGGCGGCCTGGATCTGGTCGCCCAACGCGAACTCGGTGAAGGCCTGGATGTCGGGGACGTCGGTCGAGGGTTGCAGCGGCGCCACGTCGGGCGCGGGCTTCGAGGCGGAGGAGGGTCGCGGTCCCGGTCCGCCGCGGCGGCGGGACGGCTTCTGGAAGGAGGGAGTCACTGGCTTTTTTGGTGTGCGCGCCGTGGCGCGCGATGGTGGGGCCTGCGGCGCCGGCTTGGGCGGGCGGGGCGGGCGAGGGTTGGCAAGGAGCGGGCGCTGCGGGGATCGCGCGCCGGGGTGGGATGTTGGGTGGCAGTCAGAAGAATAGGTCGGGGAGGGGGCGCAAGGAAGCGCTGGGATGCTGGCCCCGATGATTGTGCGAGAGATGGGCCCGAAAACGGCCCCAAAACCCAGCTTCCTGCTGCCTCCGCCTCCGCGCCGGGCGTCAAGGATGTATCAGGCCTGCCGAGCGCCAACCCAAGCCTAGGCCCGGCGGGTCAGAAGGATGCAGCCGCGTGGTGGCCGCTCCTGATGGTGCAGCGGGGTTGCAAGGCCCTGTCCGGCCGCGCCTTCAAGTCGCGCCAGTTGGTTGCACCCTGGCCATGCGCGCGCAGGTGGGAGTGCCGATGTGGCCACCTCGAGGCGACGGCGTCCAGCCGACCATGCTGCGCCGGAGCGCTTCGACCTTCGCGGCCCATGCGTCGCGCGCATCCGAGGCCTTCGCCGCGCTCGGTCACCTGTCGCCGGCCCTGGCGCGCATGGAATGGCTCCAGGCGGCCTGCAGACGGCCTCCATCCGTGCAAAGGTGCGCGATGAACGCGCTGACTCGCCCGTCCATACAACATGAACGCTCGGCCCGCGCATGCCGTGGCAATGCACACGGAATTTCCGTGCTTCGACGACCCAGCGCACGCGGTTGCGCGCCCAATTCTCGCACAATCAACGGGGCCAGCATCGGTACCATCCCGCCTCCCCATGCGCATCGCCACCTGGAACGTCAACTCCGTCCGCGCCCGCCTGCCGCGCGTCCTCGACTGGCTCGAGCGCGCGAAGCCGGACATCGTCGCCCTGCAGGAAATCAAGTGCCAAGACGACCAGTTCCCCTGGGAGCCGATCCAGGACGCCGGCTACAACTGCGCCGTCCACGGCCAGAAGACCTACAACGGGGTGGCGATCCTCGCACGCCGGCGCATCGAGGATGTGGTGCGCGGGTTCGATGCCGACGGGGAGGGCGTGGATGGCGTCGACGAACAGGGAGCGAACGAGGCGCGGGTCATCAGCGCCACGGTCGAGGACCTGTGCATCGTCAACGCCTATGTCATCAACGGCATGGAGGTCGGCCACCCGCGCTGGCACGACAAGCTGGAGTTCCTCGCCAAGTTGAGGGAGTTCGTGTCAAAACGGTTTGACATGGGCGAGAAGGTGCTCGTGCTGGGCGATTTCAACGTCACCTTCGACGACCTCGATGTGCACGATCCCGAGCTGTGGCGCGAGAAGATCCTGTGCAGCACGCCCGAGCGCGCCGCGCTGCGCGACTTGTGCGCCGCGGGCCTCGCCGATTCCTTCCGCAAGTTCCACACGGACGGCGGCCACTACACCTGGTGGGACTTCCGCACACGCGGCTTCCAGCGCAAGGCCGGCCTGCGCATCGACCACATCCTGATGAGCCCCGCAGCGCTCGCCGCCTGCACGGCCGTCGAGATCGACCTCGCCGCGCGCGATGGCGACAAGCCCAGCGACCACGCGCCGGTGGTGGCGACCTTGGATTGAGCGCGCGCAGGGCATCCTCCGCGAGAGGGAGGCCCGCATGGATGCCCCCGGAGGAGCGCGCGGCGCGCCAGCGGCGATACCGCGCGATCGACGCCGTGACCCAAGCGTTGCGCGCCTACGCCTAGCGCTTCGGCAACCATCGGACCATGAGGCGCATCCGCAGTCCGGCGCTCGCAGCGCACCGACGCATGCCCCATGCGACCCGGCGTGGGCGCCAACGGCAGCCTGTCCGGGGAAGCGTGGGCGATCCAGCACACGCGTGCGGTACGCTCGTGCGATGGACCGTCGGGCAGCACGCTTCGTCATCTGGGCCAACTCCCTAGCCTTGTCGCTCGTGCTCGCCGCGCCGGTCGCGGCGCAAGTCCACTACCACGAGGGCGGCCAGCCTTGGAGCCAGCGCGCCCACAGCGGTCCCGACGCCGAGGTCCCGGGCTGGTACTACAACCTCGGCATCACCGGCATGCGCGCCGAACTCGTGGCCGAAGCGCCGAAGTCGCTCGTTGTCCGCCATGTGTTCGCGGGAACTCCGGCAAGCGGCGTCGTGCTCGTGGGCGACCATGTCGTCGGCGCCGGAGGCGAGATGTTCCGCGAGGCGCACCTCAACGGGTACGGAGAGAAGTACTTCGGCGCCACGGGACCGATCGGGGAATTCGCCGCCGCGCTCGAGTCTGCGCAAGACCGGGCGGCGAAGGCGCCCGGCAAGCTCGCGCTGACGCTCTTGCGCAAGGGCAAGGAAGTCGCGGTGACGCTCGATGTCGGCACGAACTACGGGAGCTTCGGCGCGACCTACCCGGCGGATTGCCCGAAGTCCGCGCGGATCGCCGCCGAACTGCTCGAGCATCTCGTGAAGAACCAGGGCGCCGATGGCTCCTTCGGCAACCCCGTCCACGACACCTTCGCGCCGCTTGCCTTGCTCGCGAGCGGGGAGCCTCGCTACTTGCCGGCGGTCGAGCGCTGCGTGCGGCATCTCGGCGCGTCGACGAAGTCATCGGACGACGGCGCGAAGCATTCGCTTCCGAATTGGACCTACGCCGCCGCGGCGATCGTGATGAGCGAGTACCACCTCGCGACACGCGCCGAGTGGGTGCTGCCCGAACTCGCCGAAGTGCGCGACTTTCTCGCGGCGGGTCAATACCTCGACATGTCGCAGATCAACCCGAAGGCGAAGGAGTCGCATCCCCACAGCTTTCCCGCCGGGCCGGGCGACTCTCACGGCGGCTGGGGACACAACCCCGGGTTCGAGGGCTACGGCCCGATTGCGATGCTCACGGCGCAGGGCGCGCTCGGCTACGCGCTCATGGCGCGGTGCGGCATCGCGATCGACCGCGCGAAGCACGACGCCGCGTACGAATTCCTGAGGCGTGGCAGCGGTCCGAACAGCTATGTCTGGTACGGCGACGAGCAGGGCGGAGGCGACGACAGCTGGGCCGACATGGGGCGCACGGGCGCGTCCGCCATCGCGCACTTCCTGAGTCCGTATCCCGAGCCCGCATATCGAAGACGCGCCAAGCTCCATGCCTCGTTGATCGGCCTGCACCCGCGTAGCTTCCCCGACACGCACGGGTCGCCCGCGATGGGCATGGGCTACACGGCGCTGGGCGCGAGCATCGATCCCGCGAGCTTCCGAAGGCTCATGGACGCCAATCGCTGGTGGTTCGCGCTGGCACAATGTGCGGACGGCACCTTCTACTACCAGCCGAACCGCGACAACGCGGGCTACGGATCCGATGCGCGCATGACCGCCTCGTCGGTGACGGCGTTCATCCTGCTTCTGCCCAAAAAAAGCCTTGTGATGACGCGCGGGTAGGGGCTCCAACCGGAGGCGGTCCATGAGGAGACGGCTGCCACCCCCGATGCTGGCCCCCTTCGTTGTGCGCAACGTGTAGGCCGCAGAGGCCGTGATTCCGCGTGTGCCTGCCTACGGGGCGGTCGCCTTGAGCGTCCATTCCAATATGGCCTGCTCAGCGTGGCCGAAGGAAACGCCCTTCAGGCCCATGCCAAAGGGGATTGGAACAGGCCGAGGGCGGTCTGCGAGCACTCCGGACCTAGCGCGCCCGGCGCGACCTTCGTCGTCCATCGCCAGCGGCACGACAGGACTCGGGTTCCAGCCTGGTCTCTGCGTGCGCCCAGGCCGCGGCCAGGTGCCGTGCATCCGCCACCCGGCGCGTTCCGCATGGCCGGACGGGGTCCGTGGCCGCCATGGGCGGTGGACTTCGGGTCGCGCGAGCGGGGTGGCCGCTCGCACACACGCCCGCGGCGCGCACAATGATCGGGGCCAGCATCCAGCCGCGAGAGCAAGGCGCCGCCATAGCGCTGGACCTTGCCCGCCCCGAGACCACAGATGTGCCCCAACGCCGTTGCCGAATCGGGTCGCCGCCGAACAAGCTCCACCAGTTGCCGATTGGTCAGGATCAGATAGTTCGGCAGGCCCTCTTCATGCGCTTGCTTCGAGCGCCACTCGCGCAGGTCGTTGAACAGGAGCCGCTCGGCTGCGCTCATCCCTTCGCACGGATCCGGAGCCCCACGCCGGGCTTCGGTCCATCGGGCGCGCGGGTGCGACTCAAGTCGTGGGCCAGGCGCGGCGACGGTCGCGGCGAGAGCCTGTACTTGCGGCGAGACGATCGCGTCTTGATCGGTCAGCACGCAGGTGATGTGCGGCGTGTCGTGCAC
>JBKDQQ010000027.1:0-2348 GCA_046341775.1 Planctomycetia bacterium | reverse complement strand
GAACCTGGACCCGGCGCTCTTCGAGGAGGTGCTGGCGAACCTCGTCATCAACGCCTTGGACGCCCAAGGCCAAGGCGCCAAGGTCGTCATCCGCGCCGCGCAGAGCGGCGAGGGCGCGCGCGTCGACGTCGACGACCACGGTCCGGGCATCCCGGAGGCGAAGCGGGAGGACGTCTTCCGCCCGTTCGTGACCACCAAGTCCCAGGGCACCGGCCTCGGCCTGCCCATCTGCAAGAAGATCGTCGAAGCCCACGGCGGCACGATCGACGTGGGCAGCGCGCCCACGGGCGGCGCGCGCTTCTCGATCCGGCTGTGGCCTGATCGGCCCTGACATCCGCGCCCTCGACCACCGCACGCCAGACACCGACCGCAGCGACCACCGCCGACCACGACCACCGCCGACCACGACCACCGCCAGCCACGAACGCGACACCATGAGCACGCTTGGAACCCACTTGAACGCTTCCCCGATCCGCGTCTACCTGGTGGACGACCAGATGATGATCCGCGCCGGCTTCAAGAGCCTGCTCGGCCGCGACCCGCGCTTCGCCGTGGTGGGGGATTCGGGCGACCCGCGTTCGGCCGTGGCGCGCATCGGCGAACTACGCCCCGACATCGTGGTGCTCGACATCACGATGCCCGGCCTCTCCGGCATCGACGCGATCCCGTTGATCCGCGAGGCGCACCCGCGCGTGAAGGTGGTCATGCTGACCCACCACGAGGGCGAGAGCTTCGTCGACCAGGCCCTGAAGGCGGGCGCAGACGGCTACTTGTCGAAGGACTCCGATCCGGCGGAGTTGACCTTGGCGCTGGAGAGCGTTTCCAAGGGGCAGGCCTACCTGTCGCCCAAGGTGGCGGGCGCGCTCCTGCGCCGTCCGACGCGGGGCGAGGCGAGCGGTCCGGCGACGCGCAGCCGCATCGAGATGCTCACGCCGCGCGAGCGCGAGGTGTTCCAGTTGCTGGCCCTGGGCAAGGCCAACAAGGAGGTCGCCAAGCAATTGGGCATGACGGTCAGCACCGCCAAGAAGCACCGCGAGAACCTGCAGCGCAAGCTGGACTGCCACTCGCCGGCGGAGCTCGCCATCCTCGCCATCAAGGAAGGCTTGCTGGGCACCTGATCGGTGCCGCCGCGATGGCCGCGACGCTGCCCGCCGCGCCGCCTCGGCTGAGCCCTCGTGCGTAGCCGGAGCGACACCGGGGTACGGATCTGTTGGGGCCGCGCTACGCACGCTGCCGCGTTCCGGGCGGGCGGGCCTTCGCCGAACCTCCCTGCATGCGCGAAGAGCCCACGCTGTGGATGCCGCCCGACGACTGCCTCATCTCGCTGTCCTTCGCGCTCGTCTTGCGCCGCTCCTGCGCGCGGCGCCTGTCGACCGCGAGCCAATGCCGCCGCGAGCTCGGCGCGGAGCGGCCGGGCATCGCGGTGCTGCCGCGTCTCGACGTGGACTTGTGCAGGCGCTTGCGCGCGGCTGATCGATCGCCCGCGGTGCTGGCCGCCGCCATCGACGCCGATGAGGCTCGTCACGCGCTGGATCTCGGGCTCGAGGGCGTGCTCGACATGGACACCGCGTTGGACGAACTGCCGCGCGCCATCGACGCGCTGGCGGTGGGCGAACGCTGGCTCTCCCCGTCGCTGGCCTGCCGCTTGGGGCTTCCGCTCGAGCTGCTGGCCTGCTGACGCCGGCTACGCACGCGACGGCCGCGGCCTTCGTTCCGCTGCGAATGTCGCCGCGATCGCGCCGGCCGCATGATCCGTCGCATGCATGCAGTGGTGCATGCCCACGAGGAAAAGACCCATGAAGATCATGCCCTTCCGCCAGCGTTCCAACGACCAACTCGCCGACATCCGAGACATCCGCGACACCTTCGAGCAGATGTTCGAGCCGTTCTTCGAGAGCGGCATCGCCGGCCCGCGGCGCACGCCGTCCCTGTTCGGCGAGTCGCTCGTCCCGCCCGTCAACATCGCCGAGAACGACAAGCAGTGGACCGTGACCTGCGAGCTGCCGGGCATGCTCGAGAAGGACATCACCGTCGAGACGCGGGGCGACAGCCTCGTCATCTCCGGCGAGCGGCGCTTCGAGGAGGAGAACAAGAAGGGCGACTGGGTGCGGGTCGAGTCGCGCTACGGATCCTTCCGCCGCTCGATCCCGTTGCCGCGCAACGCGCGCGTCGAGGCGGACATGGTCGCGGCCACCTTCAAGAACGGCGTGCTCGAGGTCGTCGTGCCGAAGATCGAGCCCACGCCCACCGGCAAGGTCAAGATCCGCGGCGGCTGAAGCCTGTCCAATCGGCTTGACAAGCGCGGCGCGCGCCCGCCCACGTCGCGGGGACGGCGCGCGCCGCAGGCG
>JBKDQQ010000026.1:0-5235 GCA_046341775.1 Planctomycetia bacterium | reverse complement strand
TTCGGCCTTGGCGAAGACCGCGTTGCTTTCCTCGAAGCGCCCGGCGGCGTGGAGGATCTTGCCTTCTTCGAGCAACCACAGCACTCCGTCGATGCTGTCGCGCTTGCCGTCGTACGACTTGCCCGCGATCTCCGTCGCCGCCTGGTCGATGCGGCCGGATGCGTAGAGGTCGTAGACCTTCTGCGATTGGCGCGGGTACGAAGTCAGGGTCGAACCGCAGGACGCTTGCCATGCGGCGAGGAACAGGAGGACGAAATGGAGTAGAGCGCGCTTCATGATGTGTACGCCGAGCCTTGGACCTTCGCGTGCGCCTCCCCGTGTTGGAAAAGCGCGCTCGGCCGCGCATTCCACCGAGGAAAGTTCCGAGCCTTCGGCCCGGGCGCGAGCATGAGGCGGAAATCCCGCGGCGGAAGCAAGTTGCGTCCGAACTCGGCGCCCGAATGGAACCGGCCCCACCCGACCGGGGCGGGTTCAACGCCCCCGCGACGCGGGGCGCGCGACGGCACCTTCGCGTTGCGAGGCGACCAAGGCCGCCGGCCGGTTGGTCGTGAGGAAGTCGACCCCCATGCGGGCCAGTTCCTCCCAGCGCGCGGGATCGTCGATCGTGTACGCGCCCACGATCCAGCCACGCGCGTGCAACGCGCGCACCGTGGCCTCGTCGAGGTCCGCGTGCTTCCAATGCACGAAGTCCACATCGAGCGCGGCGAGCTGGGCCAGCTTCCCGGCATCGATGGGACCCGATCCCAAGGCGCCCAGTTGCGCCCGGGGCTCCAAGGCGCGGACCTCCGCCAGCCAAGTCCAGTCGAAGCTCTGCAGCACATCCAAGTCGAGTCGTCCGAGGCGCCGCACGACCTCGAGGACGGGCTGGGGGCGTCCGTCCTTGCGCTCGATCATGGCTGCGCGACCGGGCCCGAGGGCGCGCAGGGCCTCCTCGAGGGTCGGAACGCCCACCCCGCGGTGCCGCTCGGCCTTCCATGCGCCGGCGTCGAGCGTCCGCAGGAAGTCCAGCGCGACCCCCGCCGCCGGCAAGTCGACGCGCCCGGTTCGTTCGTCGGCGTCCGTGGTGCGGTCCAGCGTGCGATCGTGCATCAGGTAGGGCACGCCTTCCGCCGACTCGAAGGTGTCGAACTCGTGGAGGTCGGCGCCCGCGTCCACGCCCGCGAGCAGCGCCGGCAGCGTGTTCTCCGGCCATTCCGCGCTGCTGCCGCGGTGGGCGACCACCAAGGGTCGCGCGGCGAGCGCGGTGCCGAAGCGCTCCTCGTCGCGCCACGGATCGTGGCGGTCGCGGTCCCCGTGCGCGACGCATGCGCCCAGCAGGACGACAGTGGACGCCACATGCAAGGCGAGGGCGCCCGCGAATCCGCGGACGCCCCCCTTGGCGGGGCGGGCCGACTTGGTGCTCGGGATCAAGGTCGGCTCGCTTCCGTCGTCAACCGACGAAGTCTGTCAAGGATTCCAGACAACCTCGACGCCGTTCGTGAGGTTGAAGGTGCTCGTCGTGCAGAACGAGGCCGAATTGCGGTACCAGACCTGGTAGGTGCGGGTGCCCGGCGCGACGACGAGGCCCTTGGTCGAGACCGAAGGCTGGCCGGCGGCGGGGTAGGTCGACGTGCCGGCGAGGTTCGTCGCCGTGCCGAGGCGCACGACGGAGCCGCCTGCGCAACGCAGGCCGTCGCCGAAGAGCGCTCCGGCGCCGCCGGATTGGCGCAGAGTGCCTTGGAAGTACAAGGCCGAGCTGTTCGGCATGCCGCTGCCCGCGAGGACGACCGTGTCGGCCGCGATGCTCGGGATGCCCGCGCCGGCGAGGAGTCCGGCCGAGCCCAGCGAGTTCAAGCAGCCCGCGCCCGAGCCGACCGCCGAAGCGTTGCCGCAGGGGCAGGCCGTGCCGGAACCGTCGCCGAAGCAGAAGCCCGCGATGGCGGTGCAGGCGTCGCCGAGGCCGTCGTTGTCGCCGTCCGCCTGGTCGGGGTTGGCGACATTCGGGCAGTTGTCGCAACCGTTGGCGACACCGTCGCCGTCCGTGTCGGGCAGGGTGTTGAGCGTGCCCGGATTGAGCTGGACGGCGGTCAGGCCGTGGATGTCGAAGCCGAACACCTCGCCCGTGGCGAAGTCGAAGTCGTAGGCGCCGCCGGGATTGGTGCCCACGAGGTCGCCACCCGTCCACGAGCAAGGCGTGCCCGCGGCGTTGAAGATGCGGTGCACGCCGTCCGGCGTGTAGGCCGGCGTGGTGAACGGACCGACGACGGTGAAGCCGAGGTCGTCCGCGTAGGTGTTGTTCACGTTGATGATGTCGCTCTCGACGATGCCGAAGCCGTCGAAGTGGATGAAGCCGAAGCTCGCCAGCGTCACATCGATGGTGCCGTTGTTGTCGAGGTCGAGGTCGGCGCCGACGATCGGCGCCGCGCCGCCCGGCGCGAGGTAGCCGAGGATGTAGGTGTTCGTGCCGTTCTCGATGTCCGGGGCGAAGTCCTGCACGTAGACCGCGGTGGCCGCGTCGGGGGCCGGGTTGAGGATGCTGATGTCGTCGCGGATCAGCAGCAGGCCGTTCGATCCGGTGGTGAAGCCGGACAGCGGGATCGACTGGTCGACGACGCCGCTGGCGCCGCCATCTCCGTCCACGGTCAGCAGGTACCAATCGGTCATCGCCGTGTTGGCCGGACCGCGGATCTCGACGAACTCCTGCGACTGGTCCGTGCCGGGGATGTCGATGGCGAGCTCGGAGAGATAGAAGGCCGGCACGCCTTGGGCGGCGGCGGCTCCGACGATCGACGAAGCGAACAGGGTCTGCAGTGCGAGGTGCTTCATGTTGTCCTGCTGGTTTGGTTCGGTGGGTCGTTGTCCGGTTCGAGGCCGACGCGGTTCGCGTTCATGCGCACCCGTGGTTCAAGCCTGCGCAGCATTTCGTTCAACGCATGGTTGATGGTCGCGCGACTTTGCAAAGGCCGCTTGAAGGCGGTGCTTGGCTCCGACAAGCGTCGAAGCCGGCGGGCGCGTCCTTGCAGATCCTTCACGGGATGTTCACCAGAACGAAGCAGACTCTGCCGTCATGATCCCCGCCGCGCTCGCCTTGGCCCTCGCCCCGCAGGTCGGCGACTTCGCCATCGCCGTGATCCCGGACACGCAGTATTACTCCGAGAACATCGCGTGGTTCCCGACCTTCCTCGCGCAGACGCAGGCCATCGTCGCGGCGCGCCAGGCGGAGGGCGTGGTGTTCGTGACGCACGTCGGCGACATCGTCGACAACGGTTCGGCCTACGCGGCCGAGTGGGCGCGCGCCGACCAGGCGATGGACGTGATCTCCAACGTGCCGGGGTTCGCCTACAGCGCGGCCTGCGGCAACCACGACTACGACACGGTCAGCGACAAGGCCTCCGGCGCCAGCGCCTACATCCAGTGGTTCGGTCCCGCGCGCTACGTCGGCGAGCCTTGGTACCACGCCAGTTCGCCCGACGGCACGAGCCACGCCCAACGCTTCATCGCCGGTGGACAGGAGTTGCTGCACATCGCCTTGGAATGGCGCGCGGACGACGACGCGCTCGAGTGGGCCCAGGCCGTGATGGCGCAGTTCCCGCGACTGCCCACGATCCTGTCGACGCACGAACACCTCGGGACGGGCAATCCCGGCAACTACACGAACGGCGGCGCGACGCCCGACGGCGCGGGCGACAACTCGGCCGCGCAGGTGCGCGCCAAGGTGGTCGAGCCCTACGGGCAGGTGTTCATGGTCTTGTGCGGCCACATCCACGGGAACGGACGCCGCACGGGCAGCAACGCCTTCGGCGGCGTGGTCCACGAGGTCTTGCAGGACTTCCAAACCGACCCCGAAGGCGGCAACGGCTGGTTCCGCGTCGTCAAGTTCAGGCCGTCGCTGGACACGGTCGAGTTCGACACGCGCTCGCCCGTGTACATCCCGGGACTCTCCAGCGGACCCGACCGCAACACCACGCCTGACGACAACTTCACCTTGCCGCTCGACCTCGATGCGTTGGTGGCCGAACTGGCGAGCCACGAGACGCTGCGCTTCCGCCAAGGACAGGACGCGGGCCATGGCTCGTACACCGGCGCGAAGGACACCTACATCGGCGACGGCAGCGTGGGGGTCACGCAACCAGGCGCCAACCTGGGTCAAGCCTCCGTCGTGCGCTGCGACGGCGACGCGGACAAGGAGCAGGGCTTGCTGCGCTTCGACGACATCGTCGGCACCGCGTCCGGGCGCATCCCGCCGGGTGCATCCATCGAACGCGCCTTCCTCGTGCTGACCACCGAGGGAACCAATGCGGACAGCGCCACCGGTGGGCGCTTGCACCGCATGTCGTCCACGTGGAACGAAGCATCGACGTGGAACTCGCTCGGTTCGGGCGTGCAACTGGGCACGGAGGCGCTCGCGACCGCGGACCATTCCACGGGCGCCGTTTCCAAGACGACCCGCGCCTTCGATGTCACCGCCAGCGTGCAAGCGTGGGTCGACGGCGCGCCCAACCACGGTTGGCTGGTCCAAGCCGCGGGCACGGACCGTTGGGAGTTCCGCTCGTCGCAGTGGGCCCAGGTGGCCGAGCGCCCGATGCTCGTCGTGCGCCTCGCCGCTTGCACGCCGCCCACTTCCTACTGCACATCGACCCCGAACAGCTTCAGCGCCGGCGCGCGCATCTCGCATCTCGGGGGCACCAGCCTCGCGGCCAACGACCTGCGCTTGCTCGTCGACTTCGCTCCGCCGAACCGCAAGGGCATCTTCTTCGTCGGTGGCACCGCCGCGCAGGTCCCCTTCGGCGATGGCTACCGTTGCGTCGGCGGCTCGGTGCAGCGACTAGGACCCTTCATCTATTCGAACTTCATCGGCGCCTTCGAACGCGCCATCGACGTCAACTCCGCCCCTTTCGCGGGTACGCTCGCTCCGGGCAGCGCGCGCTACTTCCAGTTGCAGTTCCGCGACCCGGCCGGTCCGGGCGGCAGCGGCTTCAACTTGTCCGACGGCTTGCGCGTCGTGTTCTGCCCCTGAAGCGCGGCGCCGACGCGCCAAGCAACACGCGGGGCCCCATCCGTTGGATGGAGCCCCGCGCGGGAGAGAGAGTCGCGTGCGTCGTGGTTGGCGACGCTGCTATCCGTCGTGCGTCCCGACGGCGATCAGCACTGGCTGAAGCCGCAGGCGTGGCACTTCACGCAGCCCTCTTCGAACGAGAGGTTGCTGCTGCAAGCCGGGCACTTCAGCTTGTACTGGGTGCTCGACTTCGAGGGTTG
>JBKDQQ010000025.1:0-27906 GCA_046341775.1 Planctomycetia bacterium | reverse complement strand
CCTTTAGGGCGCGCGCACGGCGCGGGTCGGGTCGACGCGGGTGGCGTGCAGCATCGGGTAGAGGCTCGCCAGGCCGGCGAGGGCCATCGATCCGAGGGGCACGATCCACAACCACGGGCCGGGGCCGGTGGCGTGCAGGTCGAGGCCGGAAAGCGAAGCGAGGGCGGCCACCACGACCGGCGTGAGGGCCACGCCCAGCGCCGTGCCGACCACCCCGCCGAGGGCGCCGGTCACGAGCGCCTCGATCAGCACCGTGCCCGCCACTTGGCGGCGCGAGGCGCCCAGGGCGCGCAGGATGCCGACCTCCTTGGCGCGTTCCAGCGCGGCCAGCAATTGCCCGTTCAACACGCCCAACGCCGCCAGCACGGCCGTCAGGCCGAGGATCAGGTCGAACAGCGCGAAGTCGCGCGCCAGGTCGGCGACATGGTGGTCGCGGATGTCGGGGCCCCACTCAATCGACAAGCGGCGGTCGGGGTGTGCGGCGCGCAAGGCGGCTTCGACGGGGCGCGGATCGGCGCCCGGGCGCAGCACGATGGCGGCGTCGCCCACGACGGCGGTGTCGAGGCAATGGTGCTCGGCGAAATGCCGGTCGGAGACGACGCCGTAGAGCCGTTCGTCGGGGTGCGGGAAATACCCGTAGGCGTCGTCGACGAGCAGGACGGACAGTTCCTGCACGCCTTGGCTGGTCGGGACGCGCACGGTGTCGCCGACCTTGGCGTTCAACTGGCGCGCCAGGCGTTCGGAGAGGATCACGGAACCGCCCGCGGCGAAGCGTTGGGCGAGCGCCGCGTCCCGAGCCAAGGGGCCGTGGCGACGCGCTTCGTCGGCCGCGATGCCGACGAGCAAGAAGGGCGCGTAGCTGCGCGCCGACCAACCTTCGAAGGCCACGAACCCGTCGAGCGGTTCCAGGCGCGCGCGCAGGTCCGCCGTCGGAATCGCGGGCAGGTTGCGCACGTACAACTTGGTGGCGATGGCGCGGTCGGCCCAGTTGTCAATTTCACTGGACAAGCTGCGCGTCATGCCCTTCAACCCCACCACGGCGGCGGCGACCAGGGCCAAGGCGGCCGCGGCCGCGGCGATGCGCGCGGGCGAGGTGCGCAAGGCGGTGGCGGCCATGCGGCCGGCGAAGGGGAAGAGGCGCGCCAAGGGCCGCGCGATGGCCGCGCAGGCGCCGCCCAGCAGTCCCGGCATGACGAGCGGCAACGACACGAGCAAGGCGAGCAACGCCACGCCGGCGAGGATGGCGCCGACCAATGCGCGTTCGGCCTCCCCCACGACGGGCACGACGACGAAGTACAGGGCCGGCAGCAAGGCCGCGAGCAGGAAGGCCGCCAAGGCGTGGAACCCACGCAGGCCGGGCGCGGCGCGCAGTGCTTCTTCGCCGCGCAAGCCCGCCACCGCGTCCGCTCCGCCGAGGCGCAGGAGCGGCCAGACCGAACCGATCAAGGCCACGGCGGCGCCCAATCCGGCGAGCGCGGAGACCTCCGTCCACGGCACTTCGAAGGCGTCGATGGAACGGCCCGTGCCCAAGGTCGTGATGCCGTTCTGGAGCAACCAACGCGCCAGGGCGAGGCCGCCGGCGAGGCCGAGGGCCGTGGCGACGAGCGTGGAGGCCAACGCCTCGAGGAAGAAGGCGCGGCCGACCTGCGACTTGACGCCGCCCAAGGCGCGCAGCACGGCGACTTCGCGCACGCGTTCCACGAGGCCCAAGGACAAGGTGTGGAAGATGACGTACAGGCCCAGGACCAAGGCGAACAAGCCCGCCATGCGCACGCCGTTGCGGAAGGCGCGTTCGTCGGCGGCGGCGCCGGCCAGCACGTTCTTGTTCAACTCGTAGCTGAACGAACGCGCCAGCGAAGTGCGCAGTTCCTCGAGGTCGACCTGCGGGTCGTGGCGCACCCACCACCGGCCGTCGAAGGCGGCGCCTTCGTAGAGCTCCGGCAGGAAGGACATGTCGGCGACGACGAGCGCGTTCTGCGCGCGACGGCCGAGGCGGTCGTTGTCGATCAATCCCACGACCTTGAACGCGCGGCGCGGGCGTTCGGCGTTGCGCGCGGGATCGTCGTCGACCGGGCGCAGGTTGCCGCCCACGCATTCGATGCGGCGCTCGAAGGGCGGGCGTTGCAAGTGGACCTCGTCGCCGACCTTGAGGCCCATGGCGTCGGCGGTGCGCAGGCCCACCAGCACTTCGCGCTCGGCGCGGCCCGGCGACAACAGGCGGCCATCGGCCAACACCACGGCCTCGAGGTGGCGCAACTGCGGCGCGTCGACGCCCACCAGCGCCACGCGCGCCAGTTCCATCTCGCGCGAACCGTCGATGGCGGTGCGCGGCGGCGCCGACAGCACGACCTCGTTCTGGAAGACGCGGCTCCATCCCGCGACGCCGCGCGTGCGCGCCAATTCGGTGGCGACATCGCCGGATCCCGGCGCGGGGCGCAGCTCGAGGCCGGGCGTCCACTCGTGGCCGCCGCGCGTGGAGAACCCGAGGATCGTGTTGTGGTCGAGCACGAACACGACCACCGTCGTGGCGATGCCGAGCGCCACGCCGAGGATCGACGAGATCGTGCGCGCGGGACGGCGCAGCAAGGCGCGCCAGGCCATGGATCGTGCGAAGCCCATGGCGCCCTCAGATCCCCAGCGACTGCAAGGTCGCGTGCAGCTCGTCGAGGCGCGACATCGGGCCCTTGAGCTCGACGCCGGGCGCCAAGAGCCCGTCGACGAGGAACAAGACGCGATCGGCCCAGGCGGCGTCGCGCGGGTTGTGCGTGACGAGCAAGACGCTGCGCCCGTGCTTGTCGACGCACTCGCGCAAGAGCGCCATGACCTCCGCGCCGGCCTTTTGGCTCAAGTTGCCGGTCGGTTCGTCGCACAAGAGCAGCGGTTGGCCGCCGACGAGCGCGCGCGCCAACGAGGTGCGCTGCATCTCGCCGCCGGACAACTGGTGCGGGAAGCTGTCGCCCTTCGCGCCGAGCCCAAGGCGTTCGAGCAGGCCGTCGATCTCGCCACGAGAACGCGCCGGATCCTCGCCGCGGATGGCGAGCGGCAGGCCGACGTTCTCGCGCACCGTCAGGTTCGGCAGGAGGTTGAAGAACTGGAACACGTATCCGACGGTCGTGCGGCGCGCGAGCGTGCGTTCTTCGTCGCCCAGCACCTTGAGCTTCTGCTTGCCGAGTTCGACGGTGCCTGCGCTGGGCGTGTCGAGGCCCGACAACAGGTGCAGCAAGGTCGACTTGCCCGAACCCGAAGGCCCCATGACGCACACGAACTCGCGCGGGCGGATGGCGAGCGTCACGCCGCGCAGCACCGGGGTCTGCGAACCGACGGGACCGTGGACCTTGAGCAGTTGATCGGCGTTGACGAGCGCGTCGGAAGGCGTGATCCAGCTGAAGTCGAGGGACATGGCGAGGGAGGGCGCGCGACGACGACCGCGGGGGGCGCGGTGCGACGGCTGGTGGGAGGACGAGGCTTGTGGAAGGACCGAGGGGGCAGCGCGGGCACCGGAGGCGGCACACGCGCGACGAACGACACGAGGTTGCGCCCGTAAGGCAAAGCGCGTGCCAAATCGGCCCGAAATCGGCGCGCAAAGGGTGCTGGGCGACGCGCGGCGCTCCACGGAAGGCGAATCGGCGCGTGGCGACGGGCTTTCGGCGCGCTCGCCGCGGTGCGCGCGTCAGACCGACGGTGGCCGAGGTGTGTCCACCCGAGTGGACAAGGATCGCCGCCACAGGACGCGGCGAGGGCGCGCGGTGCCCGGTCAGCCTTCCTTCGCGCGGCGCCAATGCGCCATCATCTCGTCCAGGCCGCACTCGGCCATCGGGCGCGGCAAGCTGGCTTCCATGGCGCGGAAGCGCGCCTCGAAGCGCCGCAGCGCGGCGCGGCACAAGGCCTCGGGGTCCATGTCGAGGTACTTGGCCAGGAACGCGGCCGCGATGAGCACATCGCCCAACTCATGCTCGACGGCGGCGCGCTCTGCGGCCGTCGCGGGCGCCTTGGCATCGCGGCCGAGGCCGCTCGCCCCCAGCGCCTCGTCGAGTTCGCGCACCTCTTCGTGGACCTTGGCGTGCGCGCCGGAGACATCGCGCCACTTGAACCCGGCGGTGATGGCCTTGCCGCTGATGCGCGCCGCGCGTTGCAGCGCGGGCAGGCCCTGCGGCACGCCGGCGAGCGCGCTGGCGTCCTCCTGCCGGCCTTGGCGCTCCTCCTTCTTGATCGCCTCCCAATTGCGCAGCACCGCGTCGGCGTCGTGCGCCTCGGCGTCGGCGAAGACATGCGGGTGGCGCCGCACCAACTTGTCGGCGATGGAGCGCGCGAGGTCGGCCAGGTCGAAGCGCCGTTCGTCCTGGGCGATGCGCGCGAGGAGCAGCACGTTCATCAATGCGTCGCCGGCCTCTTCGGCGACATGCGCGTCGTGCGAGACTTCGACGGCCTCCTGCAACTCGTGCGCCTCCTCGATCAGGTGCGGCACGGTCGAGGCGAGCGTCTGCTTCTTGTCCCACGGGCAACCGTCGTCGGCGCGCAGGCGGTCGACGACCGCCAGGAGGCGCGCGAACTCGGCCACGCGCGGATCGGCGAAGTCGGGGCGCGCGGGCGCGGGGCGCTTGGCGGTCGGCTGCGAGGCATCCATGCGCGAGAGGATAGCGTGCCCAGCCTGCGGCCATGCGGCGCGCAGAGCGGCGTCGCGCGGATCGTCGTTCGCGGTGTCGTTCGCGGTGTCCCAAGCGCCGTGTTCGCGGCGACCCGCGCCGCGGCACGCCTCAACGCACGCGCACGTCGCCGACGATGGGCGTGGCCTCGTCGCCCGGGTACAGCACGCGCTCCAAGTACAAGCCCCACGCCGGCGCGGTCCAATCCGCCACCGCGCCGGCCTGCGGCGCATCGGAGGGTGCTTCGATCAACTTGGCGAACTCCGCCAACGGCAACTCGCCCGTGCCGACGCGCACCAAGGCGCCGACGAGCCGGCGCACCATGCGCCACAGGAAGTGGTCGGCTTCCACGCGCACGACGACGACGGAACCCAGGTCCTCGACCACGCAACGCGCGATGGCGACCTTGGTCGTCTCGGCCTTGGCGGGCGCGTGCATGAAGGCCTTCCAATCGCGTTCGCCCACGCACAAGGCGGCGGCCGCACGCAACCGTTCGAGGTCGATCGGCGCCTCGACGCACCATGCGCGCCGCCGTTCCAAGGCGCTCTTGCGGCGCACGATGCGGTAGGCATAGCCGCGCGCGACGGCATGGTGGCGCGCGTGGAAGCGCGGTGCCGCCGCGCGCAGCTCGACCAGCGCGATCGACTCGGGCAACGCGGCCCGCACGCGACGCGCCACGGCCTCGATGTCGAAGGGCGCGTTGGTCCGCAGGTGCGCCGTCTGCCCGACGGCGTGCACGCCCGCGTCCGTGCGTCCCGCGCCGCCCAGGTCCTCGACCACGACGCCCGCGGATTCGAAGGCGCGCCGCAGCTCGCCGCCGATCGTCTTGGCGTTGTGCTGCTCCTGCCAGCCGCTCCACTTCGCGCCGTCGTACTCGACGACCATGCGGTAGGTGTGCGTCATGCGCGCGCCGCCTTCGGCTCGGGCAAGAGGCTGACGACCATCGGCACGAGGAACAGCGTGATGACCGTGCTGACGAGCAAGCCGCCCGTGATGATCGCGCCGAGTCCTTGGTACAGCTCCGCGCCCGCGCCGCCCCCGATGGCGAGCGGCAGCATGCCCGCGACGGTCGTGATGACGGTCATCAGGATCGGCCGCAGGCGCGAGCGCGCGGCCTCTTCCAACGACTCGGCCGCGGAGCGTCCTTCGGCGAGGAAGTTGTTGCGCTGGTGCAGGATCAGGATCGCGTTGTTGACCACGATGCCGGCGAGGATGATGAAGCCGAGCATGCCGATCACATCGAAGCTCGCCTGCCCGCCCGACCACTGGTGCGCGAAGTGGATGCCGACCAACCCGCCCGCGACCGACAGCGGGATCGTCAGCAGGATGATCAAGGGTTGCGTCCAGCTCGAGAACAGGGTCACGAGCAGCAAGTACACGATCACGATCGACAGCAGGAAGCCCGAGCCGATCGAGGACAGCGTGTTCGCGAGCGCGTCGCCCGCGCCGCCGATCGAGAGCGTGTAGCTCGACCCCAACTGGCCGGCCATGCGCGGAAACACATCGCGCTGCACGGCGGAGATGACCTCCTCGAGCGGAGCGTCGGGCGCGATGTTGACGGTCAACAAGACATTGCGCTCGCGCTCGAGGCGTCGGATGGAGACCGGGCCCGCGGCGCGTTCGACGCGCGCCACCGCCGAAAGCGCCACGACGCGCCCATCGGGAGCGACGAAGCGCAAGCGGTCGAGGGCCTCGAGCGTGTCCAGCTCGCGGCTCGGCACGAGCACGTTCACGTCGACTTCGCGCCCGCCATCGACCAAGGCCGAAGCGCGCCGTCCGGCGATCGTGGTCTCGACGACCGTGGCGACCGACGCGGTGTCGAGGCCCGCCTCGCGCACGCGTTCGGGGTCGACCACGATGCGCGCCTCGGGCTTGCCCACGACGAGCGACGAGCGCACGAATTGCACGCCTGGAATCGCCTGCAATAGGCCCTGCAGTTCGCGCGAAGCGCCGCCGAGCGTGTCGAAGTCGGGCCCGGACAGTTCCACCTCGAACTGCTTGCCCGAGTCGTTGAACAAGCTCGCGCGCACCGGCACGACGAACTGGAACCCGGCCAAGGTCATCGCCGGGCCGTACATGCGCTGGTGGAAGGCGGCCAGCGAAGCGGGCTCCGCGTGCTCGGGCTTGAGCACCACGCCGCCGCCGTTGAAGGCGGCGCCCGTCACGGCGAACATCGACCCCGTCTCGGGTTGGGCCATGGCCCAATCGCGCAGCGGCTTGAAGTTGTCGCGCACCGTCTCCGGCGCCGTGCCGGGGATCGGCGCGGCGAAGAAGAAGATCAGGTTCTGGTTGCCGGCCGGCAGGTACTCGGCCGGAGGAACGAGCTTGTACGACAGCGCGCAACCGGCGACGACCAGCGCGATCCAACCGAGCTTCGCGTTGCGCGTCGACGGATCGCGGCGCGCGACCCATGCGGCGAAGCGTCCGTACGCGCGGCCCGCGGATCCGGTGCCCGTGTCGTCGGCCGCGTCGGCGGCGGGCGGCGGCGCGCGGCGGAAGAACAACGACACCAGCACGGGCACGACGCTGATCGACACGAGGAGCGACAACCCGACGGCGGCGCTGATGGCGAGCGCCAGTTCGACGAACAACAAGCTGGCCTCGTCGGCGGCCACGAGGATGGGCACGAACACCGCCACGGTCGTGAGCGTGGACGCCAGCACGCCGCCCCACACCTCGCTGGCGCCGTCGACGCAGGCTTCGAGCACGGCCTTGCCGCGCTGCATGTGGCGGTAGATGTTCTCCAGCACGACGATGGCGTTGTCGACCACCATGCCCGAGGCGAAGGCGAGCCCCGCCAGGCTGATGACGTTCAAGGTGCGGTCGAAGGCCCACAGGACGAGGAACACCGCCACCAACGAGATGGGGATCGACAGCGCCACGACCAGGACGCTGCGCGCGCTGCGCAGGAACAGGAGCAGCACCACGATGGCGAGCACCGAACCGACGACCAGGTTGCCCTTGACGAAGGACAGCGCGTCCTCGATGTAGCGCGTCTCCTTGTAGACGGGCTCGAGCACGAGGTCGATGCCGCGCTCGCGCATGGTCGCGTTGACCTCTTCCATCGCCGCTTCGACGCCGCGCGTCAGCTCGACCACGTTCGCGCCGGTCTTGCGCTGCACGCCCATGGCTACGCCTGGCTCGCCGTCGATGTCGACGAATCCGTCGAGCTCGCGGTAGGCGTCGACGCACTCGGCGACATCCGCGAGGCGCACGATCCCGCCTTCGCCGCGCTTGACGACGATGGCGCCGAGCGCCTGCGCGTCGGCGGCGCGCGCCGTGGTGCGCACCGAGATCTGCTTGCCGCCGCTCTCGACGTTGCCCGCGCGGCGGTTCTCGTTGCCGCCGCGCACGGCCTCCAGCACGGATGCCATCGACACGCCGTGCGCCACGAGCCGCTCGGGGTCGAGGCGCACCTGCACCTCGCGCTCCGAGCCTCCGACGAGGAACAAGCCCGAGACCCCGGCCACGCGCTCGATGCGGGAACGCACGGATTCCTCGACGATGCGGCGCGCCTGGTTGGCGTCGTAGCGCGTGCGCACCGCCAGCCACATGACCGCGTTCTCCTCCTCGCGGCCGCCGATCTGGATGGCGGGCTCGTCGGCTTCCGCTGGCAGGGCCGGCACGCGCGACAGTTGGTTGACGACGTCGATGGCCGACAACTGCGTGTCCACGCCGAAGGCGAACTCGAGCGTGATCGTCGAAAGCCCCTCGGTGCTCTCGCTCGTCATCTCGATCACGCCTTGCACGCGCTGGAGGACCTCCTCCAGCTCCCGCGTCACCGCCTCCTCGACTTCGCCGGCGCTGGCGCCGCGGTACGCGGTCGTGATCGTGATGATCGGCTTGTCGACCGTCGGCTTGAGCTGCACCGGGATCAGGCGCAACGCCAAGCCGCTGAACAGCGCGACGAGGAGCACGGCGACGGCGACCATGTACGGCCGCCGCACGATGGCTGCGACGAGGTTCACGCGCGCGCTCCGTTCACGGCTTCGCGCCCGGCGCGGGCGCGGCTTGGGGCGCGCGCGGCAGCAACGGCGCGTCCGGGAAGGCCATCTCGACGCCGACGACCACGACCTTGGCCCCCGCCTCGAGCGGCGCGCCCAGCGGTTCGATGGCGGTCAGTCCACCATGGGCCCCGAGGGCCTTGACCGGCACGAACAGGCTCTTCAAGGGCGCTTGCGGCGGCGCGCCGGGCGAAGGCTCCGACGGTTGCGGCGCCGCGATGGCCGCGACGACCACGAGGCCTTGTTCCGTGCGGCGCAACGCGTCGTCCGGCACGAGCAACGAATCCGTGATCGGCCGCCACGGCAGCGTGGCGTCGACCGCGGTCCCCGGCGCGAGGCGCGCGTCGGCGTCGGCGGAGAGCCGCAGCCACGCGCGCACGTTGCGCGTCGCCGCGTCGGCCGCGTCGGCCAGCACGACGCTCGCGACCGTGGCGCTCGCGCCGCTCTTGGGATCGACGACGCCGCAACCGTCGCGCGCCACCTGGGCCGCGATGGCGGCCGGCAGGTCGACGACCACTTCGCGCTGGCTGGTGTCGACGAGGTCCCAGACCGCTTCGCCGGCAGCGACGCGATCGCCGGGCGAGCGCAAGCGGCGCACCAACGACCCCGCGAAGGGCGCGACGAGCCGCGTGCGGTCCGACTCGAGGCGCGCTTGCGCGACGCGCGCCTCGGCCAGTTCCACCTTGGCGCGCGCCACGGCGAGGTCCTCGGCGCGCGTGCCCGCCGCGGATTCGGCCAGGCGGTGCTGCGCCACGGCGAGCAAGGCCTCGGCGGCGCGCAAGGCCGCGTCGAGGCGGTCGTGCTCGGCGCGCGTGCTGACGCCGCCTTCCAACAGAGCTTGCACGCGCTGCCACTCGAGGCGCGCGCGATCGCGTTCCGCGAGGCGCGCGTCGACCTCGGCTCGCAGGCGATCGAGTTCCTCCTTGCGCGCTCCGGCCTCGAGCCTCGCCAGCTCGCTGCGCGCCAAGGAGGCCTCGGCTTCCGCCTCCGACAACGCCAGTCGAGCCTCGCGGCCGTCGAGCGCGGCCAGCAGATCCCCCGCCTGCACGCGCTCGCCTTCCTGCCTGTCGATGGTGGCGATGGTGCCGGCGCGCTCGAAGGCGAGCGTGGCGCGGCGCAGCGAGCGCACTTCGCCCGCCAAGGTGCTCGCGGGACGCAAGTCCCCGCGCACGACTTCGGCCAGGCTCGCGGGCAGGACGAACGGCGGCCGTCCCCCGCCCGCCGCCGGAGCTTCGGGCGCGCGCGTCACCCACCACGCGGCGCCGCCGAGGGCCGCCAATCCGAGGAACAACACGATCGATCCCGCGCGCATCTCAACCACCTTCCGCTCGCCGTCCGACGGACGGCATGTACGGCACGGGATCCCGCATCCCGGCCTCGGCGCAACCCTTGAGCCGCAACGCGCACGCGTCGCAGCGTCCGCAAGCATGGACGACGCCGTCGACGAGGCGGGGGTCGTAGCACGAATGCGTGAGCGCCAGATCGACGCCCAATTCCCGCGCGCGCAGCACGATCTCGCGCTTGGACATGGAGACGAGCGGCGCGCGGATCTCGAAGTGCGCGCCGCCTTCGGCGCCGGCGGCGGTCGCCAGCCGCGCGGTGCGCGCGAAGGCGTCGAGGAACTCCTGGCGGCAATCGGGATAGCCCGAATAGTCGATGGCGTTGACGCCGAGGTAGATCGCGCGCGCTCCGGTCGTCTCGGCCAAGGCCAGCGCGAAGGACAGGAACACGAGGTTGCGGGCCGGCACGTAGGTCGCGGGCACACCCGCGCCCATGGCGGCCGTGTCGCGGTCCTTCGGCACCTCGATCTCGCTCGTGAGGGCGCTGCCGCCGATGGCGCGCAGGTCGAGGCGCGCCACGCGGTGGTCGGCGACGCCCAGGCTCGCCGCCACGCGCCGCGCGGCCTCCAGCTCGACCGCGTGCCGTTGCCCGTAGTCGAAGCTCAGGGCGTGCACCTCGAAGCCGTCGGCGAGCGCCTGCGCGGTGGAGACGGCCGAGTCCATGCCCCCCGACAGGAGGCTCACGGCGCGCGGCTTGCGGGATTCCGTCTGGCCCATGACAGCCGCTCATTGTGGCGTCGCGCGACGCGTTCGGCCACCGGTGGACGCGAACCCCGCGTCGGAATCCGCGCGGAGCGCGCCGCTCAGTCCGCGAAGCGCCACGCGGGCTTGGCGTCCGGGGCCTCCGGCGCGCGCGTCAAGCGCCAGCGCACGCCCTCGATGGGCATCGTGCCGCCTTCGAGGACCAGATCGTGGAACTCGCGTTCCCGCATGCGGCCCGCGGCGACGAGCTCCGCGTGCAAGGCGCGCAGTTGCAACCCGCCGATCATGTACCCGACCTGGTACAGCGGCGAGTAGTTGCCGTTGAAGCTGCGGCGCACCTCGCCCTGCGCGTTGGCGCGTTCGTGGTTGACGCGTTCGACGAGGAAGTCGACGCACTGCTCGGGCGTCATCGTGCCGAGGTGGAACGAGAGCGAGAACACGATGCGCGCGCAGCGGTGCATGCGCCAGAACAGCATGCCGATGCGGTCCTCGGGGCCGCCGGCGAAGCCCAGGTCCCACATGCGCATCTCCCAGTACAGGGCCCAACCCTCGGTCCAGAACGGCGTGCCGAACTCGTCGCGATGGCGGTTGTGCCGATCGGTCATGTACCCCTGCAAGTGGTGCCCCGGCACGACCTCGTGGTGCACGGTGGCGCGCGCGAAGTGGCGGTTGTTGCCGCGCATGCTCATCAGCTTGTCGGCGTGCTCCATCGCGTCCGTGGGGTAGGACACGATGATCGCCTCGCCGCCGAGGAAGAAGGGGTTCGTCTTCTGCGCCTCGGCGCTCATCATCTCGACGCGCCAGATCTCCTTGGCAAGCTCCGGGATCGTGAGCAGGTCGCGCTGCTCGAGGAAGGCGATCGCCTCATCGGCGAGGTCGACGATCAGGCGCGTCTGCGCGCCGGGCTCGACGTGCAGCCCCTTGACCTTGTCCATCGCCGCCTTCCAGTCGTCGCCGAAGCCCATCTCGCGCGACGCGGCCAGCATCTGCTCGTCGCACCACGCGAACTCGCGCCGCGCGATCTCGACCAGCTCCTCCGGCGTGTAGGCGATGCGCTCGCGCTCGAGGTGCGCCATCAGCGCCGCGCGTCCGATGGGATCGCCGACGACCGGTTCGTCGGCGCCGGGCTTGTGGCCCACCACGACTTCGCGCAGCACGCGCGCATGCTCGGCGAGCGCCGCCTGCGCGGACTTCGCGGGTTGCGCGCACCACCATGTCACGAGCGGCTCGTAGCCTTCGTGGAAGCGCATCCAATCGCGCAGGTCCCCCTGCAACGACTCGATCTCGCGCACCATCGCGAGGGCCAGGCTGCGCGGCGGTCGCGCCGCCTCGCCGTCCAACTTGGCGCGAGTCTCCGACGCCTCGCGCGCCACGCGCGCCAGCACCTCGGCCGCCGCGCGCGCCTCGACGGGCTCGCGGCGGCGGCGCGCGTCGTGCATGCGCCGCAAGAGGTCCGCGTACGGGAGCCACGGATCCATCTCCGCCACGCGGGCGACGAGGCGCGCCAGCTCGCGTTCCTCGTGCCGCACCTTGTCGGACAGCAACTGGTGGTCGATGCGGCCTTCGTTCGACAACTTGGCGTAGTCCACCGCCGCCAGTCGCGCCCGCGCCTCGAGGTGGAACTCCGCCATGCGCGCCAGGCGATCGGGGCTCGTGGCGCAGTCGTGCCTGCGCAGGAGCGCCGCGCGATCGATGCCGTGCAGCTCGACCATGGAACGCAAGCCGAGGTCCGCGTCCTGCGCGTGCAGGGAGGCGAGCGGAAGGAGGACCATCGCCGCGTGACGCGCGAAGTTGGATGCGGTGCCCATGCGCGCATCCTACCGACCGGATGTCGAGCGGGCGGCGCGCCACTCCTCCCTCGCGACGCAGGCGTGGATGCGCAGGCCCATGCGCGCTGGATTCTCGTCCGATCGACTTCGCGCGCCGCTCGACGCAAGCACGGGCCGCGAGCGCCTCGAGTCCCCTCCGGCGACCTGCAACCCGCGTTCCCCTGAGCGGTTCGGCGCATCCCGCGCAAGGCCGCGCGATGGACGCCTTGGTGGGAACGCGCCGCGCGCCTAGACTCTTCCGCCCGCCTTCCGCGCGGCACCCCCACCATGGTCACCAAGGAACAAGTCCTCGACGCCCTGCGCTCCGTGCAGGATCCCGACCTCCACCAGGACATCGTGTCGCTGGGCTTCGTCACGCAGAACGCCGTCTGCGACGGCGCGGTCAAGGTGACGATCAACCTGACCACTCCGGCCTGCCCGGTGAAGGACAAGCTCAAGCAGCAAGCCGAGGACGCGATCCGCGCCTTGCCGGGCGTCGTGTCCGTCGCCGTCGAGATGACGGCCGTGACCAAGCCTTCCGGCCCGCCGCGCAAGTTGGCCGAGGGCGTGCGCCACATCATCGCCGTGTCCTCCGGCAAGGGCGGCGTCGGCAAGAGCACCGTGGCCGTCAACCTCGCCTGCGCCCTCGGCCGCCTCGGGGCCAAGGTCGGCCTGCTAGACGCCGATGTGTACGGCCCCGACGTGCCGATGATGATGGGCATCCGGGATGAACCCGAGACGGCCAACGGCAAGCTCCTCCCGCTCGAGAACCACGGCATCAAGACGATGTCGATCGGCTACCTGCTCGAGGAGGAGAAGCCCGTCGTGTGGCGCGGCCCGATGATCCACAAGCTCATCGAGCAGTTCCTCGGCGACGTGCAGTGGGGCCAGCTCGACTACCTCGTCGTCGACATGCCGCCGGGCACCGGCGACGCGCAACTGTCCCTGGCGCAGATCGTGCCGCTCTCCGGCGCGGTGCTGGTGACGACGCCGCAGGCCGTGTCGACCTTCGACGTCGGCAAGGCGATCACCATGTTCAAGCAGGTGAACGTCGAGATCCTCGGCATCGTCGAGAACATGAGCGGCATGACCGTGCGCGGAACCGTCGCCGGCGCGAGGGACGGCACCGCCGTCGACTTCGCGGTCGCGGGCAAGCAACTGCGCGCCACCACCGATGCGCAAGGACGCTTCGCGGTGGTCGTCGACGTGTTCGGCAGCGGCGGAGCGGATCGGCTCGCCGTGCGGCACGGCTTCCCCGTCGTCGGACGCCTGCCCCTCGAACCCGCGGTGCGCGCCGGTGGCGACCTCGGCGCGCCGGTCGTCGTGGCCGAGCCCGACAGCGTGGTGGCCAAGCGCTTCATCGAACTGGCCGGCAAGGTCGCGCAACGCGTCGCCATCAAGTCGTTCGCGTCCCTGCCCGTGCTGCAATAGCCGCCGCGCCGCCGCCATCGTGGCGGCGCGCCGATCGTCGCGGGCGTCCGCCATGCGCGGACGCCTTCGTTTTCCCCCCGCGCCTTCGTTTCCCCCCCGCGCCTCCGGTTTCCTATCCTGTGCGCCTCATGGGCGCGACGGGCACCACCGCGGCGGGCGCGAAGACCGGCCTCGGCACGCTGGGCATCATCGGCGGCGGGCAACTGGCCAAGATGTGCGCGCAAGCCGCGTCGCAACTGGGCATCGAGGTGTGCATCCTCGAGCGCGCCGAGCGCTTCCCCGCGCGCCACCTCGCCGCCGCCACCTTGCGCGGCGATTGGGACGACGGCGAGGAGGTCGCGGCCCTCGCGCGCCAATGCGATGTGGTCACGCTCGAGAACGAGTTCGTCGACGCGCGCGCCTTGCGCCACGCCGAACAACACGGCGCGATCGTGCGCCCCGGTTCGGCCACGATGGCGACCGTGCAGGACAAGTTCCTGCAGAAGACCGCCTTCGCGCAGGCCGGACTGCCGCTGCCGCGCTTCGCGGCGGTGGAGTCGCCCGCGGACGCGGTGCTCTTCGCGCGCGCCCACGGTTGGCCGGTGGTGCTGAAGAAGCGCCGCAACGGCTACGACGGCAAGGGCAACGCGACCGTGCGCGGCGAGCACGAACTGGACGCGGCCTGGGCCAGGCTCGGCGGCTCCGGCCTGTACGTCGAGGCGTTCTGCCCGTTCGAGCGCGAGCTCGCCATCGTCGCCGTGCGCGCCCACGACGGCGAGCGCGTCGCCTACCCCTTGGTCGAGACGATCAACGCCGACCACATCTGCCGCGTCGTCGTGGCTCCGGCCGACGCCAGCCTCGACATCGCGCGTCGCGCCACGCAGATCGCGCTCGCGGCCATCGACTCCGTCGGCGGCGTGGGCGCCTTCGGCATGGAGCTCTTCTTGAAGAAGGACGGCGAGGTGCTGGTCAACGAGATCGCGCCGCGCGTCCACAACACCGGGCACTACACGATCGAAGGCTGCGAGTGCTCGCAGTTCGAGAACCATGTGCGCGCCGCGATGGGACTGCCGCTGGGCTCGACGGCGCTGCGCGCGCGCTGCGCCGTGATGGTCAACTTGCTGGGCTCCGGCCCGGGACCGGCTCGACCGGCCGGATTGGAAGCCGCCCTCGCCGAGCGCGGCGTGGCCGTGCACATCTACGGCAAGGACGCCTCGTCGAAGGGCCGCAAGATGGGCCATGTGACCGCCATCGGCGACGATCCGCGCGAGGTCCTGGCGCGCGCCGAGCGCGCCGCGGCCGCCATCCGCTTCGGCGGCTGATCCGCCGCGCGCCTTGCGCTAGGCTCTGTGCGCCGCGCGCGTCGACCACGCGCGCCGCACCCAGCGCACCATGGCCACCAAGAAGCCCGGCTCCACTTCCCGTTCCAAGCAGTCCGCCGCCCCGCTCGTCGGCGTGATCATGGGCAGCGATTCCGACTTCGGCACCATGAAGCTCGCGGCCGACGCCTTGGCCGAGTTCGGCATCCCCCACGAGGTGCGCGTCGTCAGCGCGCACCGCACGCCCGACGACATGGCCGAGTACGCCCGCGGCGCGGCGGCGCGCGGCTTGAAGATCATCATCGCCGGCGCGGGCGGCGCGGCGCACCTGCCCGGCATGGTGGCGAGCCACACGGCGCTGCCCGTCGTCGGCGTGCCGATCGAGACGCACGCCTTGAAGGGCCTCGACTCGTTGTTCTCGATCGTGCAGATGCCCGCCGGAGTGCCCACGGCCACGGTCGGCATCGGCAACGGCCGCAACGCGGGATTGCTGGCGGTGCGCATGCTGGCCGCGCACGACGCGCGGCTGCGCGCGCGCTACGAGGATTGGATGCGCACGCAAGCCGAAGCGTCGCGCAAGAAGAACGAGAAGCTCGTCGACCTGCTGCGGCAAGGCTGAGCGGGACGGGTTCCACGGACATGATGGAGCAATCACCCGCGGATGAACTCGCCGTGCCGGCATGGATGCTGGCGATGGCGTTGTGCGGCCTGGCGGCCGCCGTCTTGGCGTTGACCGCGGCCTCGCGCTCGCGCCGCTTGACGGGGCAAGGCTGGCGACTGTGGATCGCCCCCGCCGCGTCCGCCGGCATCGGCGTCTTGTATGGCGTGCTGCTGCGCACCACCTTCAGCAGCGGCGAATGGCTGGCGGTGATGACGCTCGGCTTCCTCTCGGGCGTGCCCTTCGCCATGGGCGTGCTCGCGATCGTGCTCCTGCGCCCCGCGCCCCGGGCGACTTGGACGACAACCGAACCCGGCGAGCCGCCGCCGCGCGAGCAACCCACTTGGGCCACGGCCCTCCTGCTTCCTTGGGCCTGCGTCGCCATCTCCGTCTCCATCACGCTCCTCACCGGGCACGAGGGCGTCATCTGCGCCTTGATGGCGCTGCCCTTGATGCTGGCTTCGGCCTCCGCTGGCGGAGCGTTGGGCTTGATGTTGCGCTCGCTGTCCAGCCACGCGATGGGCTTCGCGGCCGTCGGCACGGCGCTGCTGCCGCTGGGTGCGGCGCGTCTCGAGCATGGAATCGAGCCGCCGCTGCAACTGCGAACGACGGAGAACACGATCGACATCGAAGCGCCGAGCGAAACAGTCTGGCGCGAGATCGCGCGCGTGCGCGCCATCGCGCCCGACGACCTGCCGTGGCGCGTGTCGCACCTGCTCGGCTTCCCGCGGCCGATCGAGGCCACGCTCTCCCACGAAGGAACCGGCGCGGTGCGCAAGGCGAGCTTCGAGCGCGGCCTGGTGTTCACCGAGACGGTGACCATCTGGCGGCCACGCGAGCACCTCGCCTTCACCATCGTCGCCGATCCGGTGCCGCCCGAGGCGCTCGACGAGCATGTCGCGATCGGCGGCCCGTACTTCGATGTGCTCGAGGGCGAGTACCGCCTCGAACTTCTCGCGCCGGATCGCGTTCGCCTGCACCTTTCGAGCAGGCATCGCCTGTCGACGCGCTTCAACGCCTACGCGGGTTGGTGGTCGGACCTCGTCATGTCCGACATCCAGGGCGCCATCCTCGAAGTGGTCAAGTCGCGCGCCGAGAACGGTTGAGGCGCGGCCTCGCGACCGGGACGAGCTGCCCGCAACGCGCACGAAATGGCGTGCCCTGACTGGGGTGCCTTGGAGGATTGACCCTGCACGCCAGTCGCTGGCCGTCGTTCGCTTGCCGTCGTTTGCTTGCCGTCGCTGGCCGTCGCTTGCCGAACATCGCGCACCGTACATCGCGCACCATACATCCGGCGTCGCACATTGGGCGCTGGGCATCGCGCCGTCGACGGCACGCGGCCTACGACGCGGAACCGCCACGAACGCGGCGCAACACAAGCACGAACGCGGCCAGCACGCTCGTCGCGCCGCAGATCGCGTAGGCGGCGCGGAACACCATGAAGTTCGCCGGCTCCGTCGTCGGCTCGAAGGTCGCGAGGAAACCCTGAAGGCAGAACACCGCGACCGCCAGCAGGAATGCGGCGCAAAGCATGGGGATGAGCGTCGGGATTCGCATCGATCGTGTCCTCGTCGTTGGTCGTGCGCGGGATCGTGTCCGTCGTGATGCCGCCGGTCGCAAGGAAGGTCGTCAGGTGGATGGGTCACGCATGGCTGGCGTTCGCCTCAGGCGCAAGCGTCGTCCAGCCAACCGCCAACCGATCCTGCTTCAATGGGCTTCTCGTCATCTGGCCTCTCGTCATCTGGCCTCTTGTCATCTGGCCTCTTGTCACCCACTTGCTCGCAACCCGCCGCTCTTCCCAGCCCGAACTTCGCCAGGCGGTCCTTGACCCCGGTCGACGGAGTCCACGAGGCAAGTTGGGGCGCATTGCGATCCGTCGACCTCGACTAGATCGCCTTGTACGCGCGAATCCGACGTAGATTTCCATTCGCGTCCCTGCACCGGTCCCCAATGCACCCGCCCCTGTGCACCCGTCGTCTGTGCACCCGTCGTCTGGGCACCCGTCGTCTGGGCACCCGGCGTCTGGGCCCCCGTCGTCTGGGCCCCCGTCGTCTGGGCACCCGTCGTCAAGGCAGCGCGCCCGGCGGGGGCTTCCCGCCGGGCGCGCGCGTGCCTCTGGCAGACCTTGGGCCAAGCCAAGGCCTTCCGATGCCGACGGTCACTTCTTGGCGGCGGCTTCGTACTCGTCGAGGGTCGGCTTGAGGTTGGGATCCAAGGCCACGGCCTGCTTCTGGATCTCGATGGCCTTGGCGAGGTCGCCCTTCTTGAAGTGCGCGCGCGCCAAGGTGTCGAGCACCTGCGGATCCTTGCCATCGGCCAGGGTGCTGGCGCGCTCGGCGATCTTGACCGCCAAGGCGTAGTCGAGGCCGGCGACCTTGTGGCGGTCTTCGCACATCATCCACGCCATGGCGTTCAGCGCGTTGCCGCTGTCCTTGCACGGGCCTTCGAGCGCCGCCTTGGCGGCCGCGGCCACGCGCGCGGCGTCCTTCGCCTGGTACAGCATGATCTGGAACTTGACCATCGCGCCCTGCTCGACGAACTCGCCGCCCAGCGCGGCCATCTCGTCGCACAGCACGGCGACGCCATCCCAGTCCTTGGCCTGGATCTTCTGTCCGAGCGCCTGCTGCATGGCCATCGCCCTTTGCTCGGCCAGCTTGGCGGCGGCGGCCTCGGCCTTGAGCTTGGCGATGTCGTGCTTGCCGGCGACGACCTGCTCGAGCACCTTGTCGATGCCCATCGGGTGGCCGATGTAGGCGATCTTGCCCTCGCGGTCGACGAGGAAGCTGCACGGGATGCCGTTCTGCTCGGCAGCGCGCATGAACGCGTCGTTCGTCGCGCGTTCCTTGTCCCACGCCACGGTGTAGCCCATCGTCGCGCCCTTGTCGGCCACCATCTTCTCGACCTTCTCGAGCGTGTTGCCGCGCGTGTCCGTCGAGGTGACGCCGATGGCGACGAAGCCTTGATCGGCGTACTTCTTCTGGAGCTCGCTGATGTGCGGCATCGAGGTGATGCACGGACCGCACCAGGTCGCCCAGAACTCGACCATGTAGACCTTGCCCTTCTCGAACTTCTCGACGGGCTGGCCCTTGATCCACTTGGCGATGCTCAACGCCGGAGCGGCGTCTCCAACGCCGAGCGTGCTGGCTTGCTTGGCGTCCTGGTTGGAGGCGGGCGCCTGCGCGGCGGGAGCTTGGACGGCCCAGGCGGGCGCGCTCGCGCACAGGGCGAGCAAGGCGAGGATGTGCTTGGCGTGCTTCATGCAAGCAAGGATAGGGCCGACGCGGGCCGAGGGCCACGGATGCCTCGCAAGTCCCGTGTAGCCCTTGCCGTGCAGCCCTTGCCGTGCAGGCGCGCCTCAGCTCGCCTTGCGGGCCGAACGCGCCAGCACCACCGCCGCGACGGCGAGCACGCACAGTGCGGCGAGCTCCAACAGGCTCGAGTAGGACTTGGCCTGCGGCCGGCCGGCGTTCGTGGCGTAGGCCCAACCCGCGACGAGCACGCCGGCGAGGCCCTCGCCCGCCACGAAGCCCGACGCGCACAGGATGCCGGACTCCGGCTCCCATCCGCCTGCTTGCTTGGCCTTGCGCGCCTCGACCCAGGCGCGCACGCACCCGCCCATGAACACGGCGGCCAAGGTCGAGAGCGGCAGGTAGATGCCGAGCGCGAACGGCAGCGCCGGCAGCCCGAGCAGCACGCCGACGAGTCCGAGCGCGCCGCCCGAGGCGAGCAGGTCCCAAGGCAACGACGCGCCAAGGACCGCTTCGACCATCGTCTTCATCAAGCGCGCCTGCGGCGCGGGCATGCCGTCGGGGCCGAAGCCTTCTCCTTCGCCGATGGCGATGACGACCGCCGCCACGGCGAAGCACGCCACCGACGCTGCGATCAACTGGCCGTACTGCTGCAAGTACGGCGTGCCGCCGACGAGCTGGCCGGTCTTCAAGTCCTGCGAGATGTCGCCGGCCTTCGACGCGGCCACGCACACCACCGTGCCCACCGTCAGAACGGCGGCCTGGGCCGCGACGCCCTTCCACCCGAGCGCGGCGAAGATGCCGGCCGTGCCGGCCAGGGTGATCAGAGCCATGGCGCTGGTGGGGTTCGACGAGACGCCGATCACGCCGACGAGCCGCGAGGAGACCGGCACGAACAACAGGCCGAACACGGCGACGAAGAGCGCGGCGACGAAGCGCGTGCCGAGGTCGAAGTCGCCGGCGAAGATGCCCGGGACCACGGTCAGCGCGAGGACCAGTCCCGCGAGTCCGCCGAGCACGAGCGGCATCGGCACGTCGCGATCGCGGCGGTCGGCGAGCGCGGCGCCGGCGTGCTTGGCGCCGAAGCCGCCGAAGACGGCCTTGAGCGAGGCCCACATCGTGGGAGCGGTCTTGGCGACGGTGACGAGGCCCGCCGCGGCCACCGCTCCGGCGCCGACGTACAGCATGAAGCGGTCCTTGATCGCGCCCGCGGCGAGCGCCTTGGGCTCGGCGGCGCCAGCGTCGACCAGGCCGGAGAGGTGCGCCTTGGTCGCCAAGGGATACAGCACCAACGACGCGATCAAGCCGCCCGACACCATCACGGCCGAGGCGCGGAAGCCGACGATGTAGCCGACCGCCAGCAACGCCGGCGCGATCTTGAGCGCGAGCGAGGCGTTCAACATGCCGCTGGGCGCGAAGGACACTTCCTCCGGCAGGGCGCGCGTCGTGGCCAGCGCCAGCTTGACGATGCCGCCGACGAGGATGCCGATCACGATCCAGCGTCCGGCGCCCGAGCCGCCCTGGGTCGCGTGCAGCACCTCGGCGCTGGCGCGGCCCTCGGGATAGGGCAGCTCCTTCTCGGCCTGCACGATCAACATGCGGCGCAGCGGCACCATGGCGAGGATGCCGAGCACGCCGCCGGCGAAGGCCAGCGCGGCGACCTGCCACAGGCTGGGCACCACCCCCCACAGGAACAGCGCCGGGATGGTGAAGATCGTGCCGGAGGCGAGCGAGCTCGAGGCGCTGCCGATGGTCTGCGCCATGTTGGCCTCGAGGATCGTCCCCCCGCGCGGCGCGAGCTTGAACAGCATCGCGGCCAGCACGGCGATCGGGATCGAGGTCGAGACCGTCAGGCCGGCCTTGAGGCCGAGGTAGGCGTTGGCCGCGCCGAACAGGATCCCCAGCGACACGCCGACCACCACGGCCTTGAGGGTGAACTCGGCCAGTCCCTGCGCGGAGGAGCGGCCCGCTAGCGCGTCGGATTGCATGGGGGCGATCGTGCCCATGCGACGGCGCGACTGTCAAGCACGCATGACAGCAACCGGCTGCTCCGCAGGCGAGTTGGCGCGCGCAAAGGGGCCGACCGCCAACCGCGGGGTCCTGCACCCGCGGAAGACGGTCGACCGAAGTGGCGTGCCGAGGCGGGACACCATACCGCCGCGGCCGCTCGTGGGATCCTGCGCGCGAGAGAGGCGCGCAGGTCCGTGCTAGGCGCGCGCCATCAAGGCGTCCACAGCACCGACAACCCGTTGGTGAGGTTGAAGGCGGCGCTCGTGCAGTAGTTGGCGTTGTTCCTGTACCACGCCTGGTAGACGCGCGTGTCGCCCGCGGCGACGACGCCGGCGATCGACACCAGCGCCTCGCCCGGGCCCGGGTAGAACGCGATGCCGCTGGTCGCGACGCGCGATCCGAGGCGCACCACGGAGCCTCCGGCGCAGCGCAGGCCGTCGCCGAACGCCGCGGGCGCGTACTGCGAGCCTTGGAAGAACAGCGCCGAGGAGGTCGACGGCATGTCGTAGGCGAGCAGCGCGAAGTTGTCGCTGTTCACGCGCGCCAGGCCCGAGCTGCGCAACTTGGCGCCGAGTCCGAGCGAGTTCCGGCAACCGGCTTGCTCGCCCGCGGGGCTCTCGTTGCCGCACGGACACGCGCCCGCGCCGCCGTCGCCGGCGCACACGAGTTGGCCGCCGCCGATCTCGCATTCGTCCGGGATGCCGTTGGCGTTCGCGTCCTGGCTCGCGCCCGAACCGGTGTCGCACGCGTCGGGCAGTCCGTTGCCGTTGCAGTCGGCCGCGCCCGCCGCGATCGCGCAGGCGTCGCCCACGCCGTCGAGGTCGCAGTCGGCCTGCGAGGCGTTGGGCACGGCCGGGCAGTTGTCGTTCGCGTCCACCACGCCGTCGCCGTCCGAGTCGCCGTAGACGATCCACGGCTCGCTGCCCGCGGAGGGCGTCGAGGCGGCGAACCACAAGGCGCTGCCGGCGCGCGCCAGGTTCGCGGGCGAGCTGCCGCCGGCGCCCGGATTCAGGTCCTCCAGAGTCGCGGCCGAAAGCGTGTTGCGCTCGCTGCGCCACAGCTCGGACCCATGCACGCCGTTGTCGGCGCGGAAGTACAGGCGTCCGTAGATGAGGGTGAACAGATCGGGGCTCGACGAGCCGGCGCCGGGTCGGACGTCGGTGATCATGCGCGTGCCGCCGTTGGTGCCGTCGCTGGTCCACGGCTCGGCGCCGTTCACGCCGTCGTTCGCGCGGAAGGCGATCGAGGAGCCGCCCACGCTCGCGAAGCCCGCCGGCAGCGAATCGCCCGCTCCGGGGTTGATGTCCGCCACGAGGAAGGTGCCGCCCGAAGTGCCGTCGCTGCACCACAGCTCGGCGCCCGAGGCGCCGTCGTTGGCGGCGAACCACAACTTGCCGCTGGCGGAGACGAGGCCGCTGGGCACGGACTCGCCCGCTCCGGCGCGGATGTCCTTGACCATCGTCGTGCCCGCCGCGGTGCCGTCGCTGCACCACAGCTCGCGTCCGACGATGCCGTCGGTCGCGCGGAAGTACACGCGGCCGTTGAACTCGCACAGGTCGGCCGGCGTCGCCGAACCAGAACCGACGAAGATGTCCTTCACCATGCGCGTTCCCGCGGGCGTGCCGTCGCTGCACCACAGCTCGGTGCCGCTCGTGCCGCCGAAGGTGACGAAGGCCAGCTCGTTGCCGAGCGGCGTCAGCTCGATGGGCGCGGAGGAAGGCGTGCCCGGCAGGATGTCGGCCGCCATCGCGGTGCCGGCCGCCGTGCCGTCGCTCGACCACAACTCGAAGCCGAAGGCGCTGGTGTAGCCGCTGAACCACAGCTTGCCGCCCGCCACGACGATCTCGCCGATGGAGGAGCCTTGCGCCCCGATCTCGAGGTCGATCACGAGCACGGTGCCTTGCGGCGTGCCGTCCGTGCGCCACAGCTCGCGTCCGTGCACGCCGTCGTCCGCGGCGAAGTAGTACGCGCCGCCGAACTCGACCAGGGCGGCGATGTTCGAGCTCAACGGCCCGGGCCGCAGGTCGACCAGCAAGCTCGCGCCCGCCCCGGAGGCCGGGGCGATGTGGAGCTCGCGCCCGGTGGCGGGCGTGTCGGCGACGAAGAGGACGTCCGCGCCGAGCAGGGCGTAGTTGGCGGGAGTCGACGAGGCGCTGCCGGCCGCGAGGTCGGCGACCTGCGACGGAGCTTGGGCATGGGCGTGCATCGCAAGCGCGAGCACACCGGCAAGGGTGTGGAGCTTCATGGGCTTTGCCGTCCGTAGGAGAAGCTCGACGGGCCCCGACGGTGGGGCTTGCGATGAGGGCCGTGGTGCGGGCGACCCAAGTCGACGATGTTGACCTTAGAGCCAGCCGCCATGCAGCGCAATAGGAAATTGCATCTATTTTCAGCGCCGGAGCTGCTGCATCAAGAGAGCGTAAACCCTTTCAGCGCTTTACCGGACCGACTGGCCCCCATCGCTGTGCGCGCTCGGCGATAGAACCAAGTTGCAATACGGCCTCCAGAGCCTTCATCCATGTCTGACGCGGTCGTTGTACCGTCGAGGCCATGGCTCTCCCCCGCCCGGCGCTGCTCCTGCACCTCGCCCTTCATGTCCCCCTCGCTTGCGGCCTGATCGCCCCGTCCGCGGACGCCCACGACGGCAAGGCCGACTGGTCCAAGCACGCGACCCGCGGCACGCCCCATCCCGAAACGCAGGATCCGCGGCGCTTCCTCACCTCGCGCCAGGGCGCCCTGCAATTGCCCCTGCCGGAGGAGAAGGACGCCTTCAGCTTCGTCGTGTTCGGCGACCGCACCGGCGGCCCGGCCGAGGGCGTCGCCGTGCTCGACCAGGCGGTGTCCGAGGTCAACCTGCTGGAGCCCGACCTCGTGATGACCGTCGGCGACCTGATCCAGGGCTACAACGAGGAGCCCGAGTGGCTGGCCGAGATGCGCGAGTTCAAGGGGATCATGGACAAGCTCCTGTGCCCGTGGTTCCCCGTGGTCGGCAACCACGACATCTACTGGCGCGGCAAGGGGCCGAAGCCCAAGGGCGAGCACGAAGCCAACTACGAGATGCACTTCGGGCCGCTGTGGTACGCGTTCGAGCACAAGAACTGCTGGTTCATCGCGCTCCATTCGGACGAGGGCGAGCCGACGACGGGCTTGAAGGCCTTCAACGTGCCAGCGGCGCAGAAGATGAGCGTCGAGCAGTTCGAATGGCTCGCCTCAGTGCTCGCCAAGGCCAAGGGCGCGGACCATGTGTTCCTCTTCCTGCACCACCCGCGCTGGCTGAAGCGCGGCTACGGCGACGACTGGGATCGCGTGCACGAGCTGTTGAAGTCGGCGGGCAACGTGACCGCCGTGTTCGCCGGCCACATCCACCGCATGCGCTACGACGGCAAGAGGGACGGCATCGAGTACTTCACGCTCGCCACCGTGGGGGGCCACCAGGACGCCTTCGCCGCCAAGGCGGGCTTCCTGCACCAGTACCATGTCGTCGTCGTGCGCAAGGACAGGCCGTTGGCCGTCGCGGCCTTCCCCGTCGGCGCGGCCATGGATCCGCGCGCCATCACGGGCGACGTGAGCAAGGACATCGAGGCGCTGCACGCGGCGCTGGTGCCGCGCTTCGGCGCGCGACTGGAGTTCGCGGCCGATGGCGCGCTCGACGGGTGGACGGAGCTCGAGGTCGCCAACCCGACCAGGTCCCCCGTCGAAGCGACGGTGGCCCTCGAATCCGACGACAACCGCTGGAGCTTCGAGCCCGACCACCAGCACATGGTCGTGCCGCCCGGGGGCGCGACGAAGTTCGCGCTGCGCCTGCGCCGCGCCGCCGGCGCGTTCGACGAGCACCTGCGCGCGCCGATCGCGACCTTGGATGTCGACTACCTCGCCGACAACCTGCGCGTTCCGCTGCCGACGCGCGAGTGGGCCGTGCCGTTGTCGGCGAAGCAAGTCGCGCAGTCGGCGCCCAAGGAGGACCGCGCGTTGCGCCTCGACGGCCGGGCGCAGGCCTTGCGCGTCGATTCGCGGCGCCTCGCGCTGCCCGACGGGGCGTTCACGCTCGAGGGTTGGATCCGCCCCGGCGACATGTCGGGCCGACGCGGGTTGTTCGCCAAGACCGAGCAGTCCGAGTACGGCATCTTCGTCTCAGACGGCGCGCCCAGCTTCACCGTGCATCTCGGCGGACGCTACGCCAAGGTCGAGGGCGCGCCCGGGAGCCTCGCGCGCGACCGGTGGCAGCACGTGGCCGGCGTGCACGACGGGGCGGAGCTGCGCTTGTACGTGGATGGAGCCTTGGTGGGCCGCGCAGCGGCGCAGGGCAAGCGCACGAAGAACGACCTGCCGCTGATCCTGGGCGCGGATGTCAACAAGGATGGACAACCCGCCAGCCACTACGCGGGCGACATCGACGAAGTGCGCTTGTCGGAAGGCGCGCGCTACGCCGGCGAACGCTTCACGCCCGCGCGTCGACTGGAATCCGATCCGCTGGCGCGCTTCCACTACCGCTTCGACGGCGCGCTCTGGCCGCTGGTGCTCGACGCCGGCCCGGGCGGATTGGAAGCCGAGGCCATCGGCGCCCCCGCGCTGGTGCCCGCCGGCGCGCCATGACGGGCGGCATGGGCCCGCTGCGGCCCGCGCGCGGCCTCAGCGGTCCAACTCCTCGATCGGCACGCCCAATTCGTCGAAGCGCGCCAAGGCGTGCAGGAAGTGGGCGGTGATCCAGAACACCGTCCAGCCCTCGCTGTAGCCGCCGCGCATGCGCTCGACCTGCGACATGTCGCCGGCCTGCGCGAAGTTCGTGTGCTGGATCTGCTCGCCGGCGCTGCCGGTCTCGTCGAGCAACTGCCCGCAGGTGCGGTACATGAGCTTGGCCAGGTCCTGCAGTTCGGGCCGGCCCAGCAGCGCGCCCATGCGCCAGATCTCCGGCGTGTAGAGCACGCCGTACACATCGAGGTGCTGGTTCTGCGCCGACACCACGGTCCAACCGCGCGAGCGGAAGCCATGGTCGGCGAGGCGACCCGGCGGCAAGTCCACGTCCCAGGTCATCGTCCACGACAAGACCGCATCCATCGCGTGCGCGGCGCGATCGAGCCAGCGCCGCGCCGCGACTTCGTCGCCGAGCAGGACCGCGTGGTCGTGGGCCGCGAGGAAGGCCTGGAACGCGGCCCAGCCGCCTTCCTTGTCCTCGCAACGCGCGTCGAGCGTGCCGCCCCAGTACGGTTCGGTCGCCCCGATGTGGCGCGCGGCGGCTTCCTCGGCGACGCGCAACGCGGCCTCGGCATGGCGCGCGTCGCCGAAGAGCCGGGCGGCGCGCAGCAGCGGCGAGACGAGGAAGCACTCGGCCGTCGACGGCGCGCGCCAGTCCGCCGCGAGCAGTCGCTCGGCCTGCAGGTTCGCAGCGCGCACGACGAAGACCTCCCACTTCTTGGCGTTGACGCCCTTGGCGCGCGCGGCCGCGATGGCGCGCGTGAACGACTCGAGCGCTTGGCCCTGCGACACGGGATCGCGCTCGGTCCACGCGCCCGTCTCGACGTGGAAGTGCTGGGCGAAGCCCCACTGGTCGAAGGGCGCGCCGCTGAGCGTGTCGAAGGCCTTGATCGCCGCGGTGCGCGCATCGGGCCAATCGAACTTGCCTTCCATCTGCAACAGCACCCACGGCACGGCCTCGGACTGGCCCGCCCAGCCGACGACGTAGTGCGTGCCATCGACGAAGTCGGGGTACATCTCGAAGCCCGCGTGGCCAGGACCTTCGCGCCAACGCGAACGCGCGAAGGCGAGCTTGGACGCGACGATGTCGCGCGCCTTGGGCAGTCCTCCGCGTTCGAAGGGCGCGGCGCGGCGCAGGCTGGTGGCGAGCGGCGCGCGGAAGCCTTGCGAAGGCGCGGAGACGCGCGCCAACTCGACGGCGTACTCCTTCTCGACCACGGCGCCGGGCGCCAGGTCCAGCCAAGCCTCGTCGTAGGCCATGAACTCGCCTTGGCGCGCCTTGACCACGGAGTTCCGCCCGTTCGCGGCGCAGGGACCGGACAAGAGCCCCACCTCCGCCTTGTCGGCGAAGGACTCGACGCCGAGCGACCACCACTGGTCGCGCCGGTGCGCGCCCGGCACCGGCGAGGGCGTCGTGTGCAGCGCGAGGACGTGCGCGTCCCACTCGACGCACGCGAAGGGCAAGGGATGGCGGTGCTCCTCGAACCACGAACGCTCTCCCGCCTTGCCCGTCTGCACCACCGTGGCGGCGCGGATGTGCGTGGAACGGTCGGCGAGGTCGACGCCGCTCGTGCGCGCGCCGCTGGGGTTGCCGTGGAAGGAGATCCCGGGGTGGAAGGGCAAGGCGCCCGGCGCGTCGAGCGCCAGCCAGCGCACTGTCAAGGTTGCTTGACGCAAGGGCCTTTCTCCGCGCCATTCGTAGCGTCGCCGCGCGCGCAGCACGCCGTCTTCTTCGCGGTAAGCGTCGCGCAGCAGCATCTCGCCGCCGTCGATCGACAGCGCCCCGCGCAGCACCGTCCACCCGCCGACGAGTTCGCTGGAGACCGGCGCCGCGTGCCGCCATTCCGCCGGCCAGCCGTCCTTCCACCCGAGGCCGACGGTCCACAAGCCCTCCGACGGAGTCGCCGCGCACGCCGATTGGCCGTCGAGCAGTTGGACCACGCGCTCGTCGACCACGCGCCAGGCGACTTGGGCCGATGCGGACGCGAACAGACAGGCGTGCAGCCCGCCCAGCATGACGAGGTTCAACATGCGCCCAAGATGCCCGCGCGGCGCGGCGCTGTCACGCGATCCAT
>JBKDQQ010000024.1:0-2739 GCA_046341775.1 Planctomycetia bacterium | reverse complement strand
TGTCGGAGGGCGACGCGCACGTGCCCTACAGCGAAGCGTCGCTGGCGCATGTGGAGCGCTTCGTCGACGAGGGGGGGACCGTGCTGCTCATGGCGGACGGCGGCGAAACGCCGCCTCCCGGCGCGGTCGTGGCGGCGCGCTTCGGCGCGCGGCTGGCGAACGACCGCGCGCAGTCCCCGCCGTCGTTCACCGCCGACGCCAAGCAGGAGCCCGGCGCGACCATCGAGTACCGCGGCGGGAAGGTGTTCGAAGTCGGGCTCGGCTGGTCGGTGCTGGCGAGGGACGCCCGCGGCGAACCGATCCTCGCCAAGCGCCGGCACGGCGAAGGATGGGTGCTGCTCGGCAGCCGCGGCTTGTTCGGCCACCAACCCGACGCCAAGGACCCCATCAACGCGCGCTGGGTGCGGCCGCTGCTCGTGGAGCTCGCCTCGACGAAGGCCATCGATCCGAAGAAGCCCCATCGCGGCGCCTTCGCCGAGCACGCGCGCGCCGTCGGTCCGCTGACCCTCGAGTACACGGACGGCACACAGCCCTACGCCGACTCGATCGCCAAGGAGTACGAGCTCGTGCGGCCGCACCTCGTGGCGCTCACCGGCGTCGAGCCTTCGCCTGGCATGATCGCGCGCTTGTTGGTGCTGCCCACGGGCGGCGGCGGGTTCTCCAGCGGCGAGCGCATCGCCATCGCAGCGTGGTGGGGCGACTACCCGAAGAATCGCTACCCGATGGTCGAGCTCATCGCGCATGAAGCCGGCCATTCGTGGGTCCTGCCCCATCCCGAGCCCCTGTGGAACGAGCCGATCGCCACCTACCTCGGCATCCAGGTCGGCAAGCGACTGGGCATGCCCGAGGCGCAGCGCACGCTGGAGGCCCAGCTCGCCGCGGGCCGCAAGCACGACCCGGACTGGACCAGGGTCGATCCGCAGGCCGAGGACGCGCCGCGCGACCTGGTGTGGGGCAAGTCGTACTTCGTGTTCGAGGAGCTCGAACGCCGCCACGGCCCCGGGGCGCTGGCCAAGTACTTCGCGACCAAGCGCGCCATCGTCGCGAAGGATCGCAAGCAGTACACGATGGACGACTGCGTCGCCGTGTGGAGCCGCGCGGTGGGCGCGGACCTGCAGGGGTGGTTCCGCTCGCTGGCCTTCGCGGTCGACATGTCGAGGTCCGACCTGGCGCCGCGTTGAAGTGGACCGGCGCCGGGGGGACGAGCAGGGCCTTTCCGGCCACGCTGTCGCCGATCCGCGTCGGGGTGTACCCTGTGGGCGGCGAGCGACCCTCGCCGCACCCACCATGCAGCTCAAGCATTCCCTCGCAGCCTTCGGGGCCGCGCTGGTCCTCGTCGTCGCGTCCTTCGCCTCGCGCGCCGCGATCGAGAAGCCCGCGGTCGGCGCCGACGCGCCCGACATCACCGCCCCGACTTGGTTCAACCACCTCGGGCGCACGATCAACAAGACGAACCTCGGCGGCAACGCCGTGCTGGTGGAGTTCTGGGCCACTTGGTGAGGCCCCTGTCGTGCGGCGTGGCCGCACCTCCAGGAACTGCACGAGAAGTACGCCGACAAGGGCTTGGTGGTGCTCGCCGTCTCGGATGAAGCTCCGGATGTCGTGCGCGGCTACCTCGACAAGGAGGGCTACTCCGTCCGCACCTCGGCCGGCTCGCAGGCGGGCGACGCCTACGGCGTGAGGGGCATCCCCGACTCGTTCCTCATCGGCCCCGACGGCAAGATCGTCTGGCAAGGCAGCCCGTTCTCCTTGACCGATGCGCAGATCGAGGAGGCGTTGAAGGGCGTCAAGCCGGGCGCGGGACTCGGCAACCTGCTGGCCGTGCCGCCTTCGCGCGAGTACGCCAAGCGCCTCAAGACGGCCACCGACCTCGGCTCCGCCGGCAAGCCCGCCAAGGCGCTGGCCGCCGCTCGGGCGGTCGCGGCGGACGAGAAGGCCGAGGCGGTCGACAAGGCCGACGCCGAGCAGTACGCGCTCGAGATCACGAGCTACCTCGGCGAACTGCAGAAGCAGATCGACGAGCTGCTCGCCGCCAAGGACGTCCAGCGCGTCGTCGAGGCGCTCGAGACGCTTTCGAAGGAGTTCGGCGCCACGCCGGAGGGCAAGCCCTTCGCGGAGAAGCTGGCGGCCGTCAAGGCCGACAAGGGCTTGTCAAAAGAAATTGACGCCGCCAAGGCGTACCAGAAGCTGCAGAAGGACATCGCCAAGCTCTCCGCCTCGAAGGCCAAGGTCAAGCAGGCCGAGTTCGCCGAGAAGTGGAAGGGCACGCGCGCCGGCGAACGGGCCATGGCGGCATCCCGCAAGAAGGACTGACGACGCGAGCTTCGCCCCGCGCAGTTTGCGAGGTGGATGCCGATCCAAGCGCCATGCCCGCCGTCGGGCTCGTCTTGGCGCTCGTTCGGCGGCGGCCGCGAGGCCTTCGGCGGCGGGTTCGGGAAGACATGCGAGGAAGGGCGCGGCGCGGGGTGCTGACGGCCCCGTGCTGCCCCGCCCCATGCTCACGCCTCGGCGAGATGGGCGTAGGTGACGAGCTCGATGCCGAGCTCGCGCGCAAGTTCCTTCAGGCGCGGCGCCACCAATGCGTCGTGCTCCTGGCGCCGACGCGCCGGGCCGTGGTCGCCCCACGGTTCCCCGGGCTCGGTGCCCATGCCCGGATGCGCCAGCAGTTCGCTGACGCGGCCGGGTTCGAGCGCGCGCAGCGCGGACTCCAGCCACTCGACCTCGAGTTCGCCCGACTTG
>JBKDQQ010000023.1:0-2053 GCA_046341775.1 Planctomycetia bacterium | reverse complement strand
ATTCTTCTCCCGGCTTCACGATCTTCCCGTCGAGTTCACGATGGCTCTCGCGCGTGGCCGCGTCGTTCGACGCCACCCACTGCAATCCCGTCGCGCCCGACTCCTGGTATCGGTCGAAGCTGGCGGAGTTGTACGCCTTGCACGTCTCCGTGCGCGCGATCGTAAGCGCACGCGCCTCCTTATTGCCGAACACGCGGCCCAGCTCCTCGTCGAGCTCGGGCAGGATCTGCGTCAACTCGCCGGCCAATTCGGGCGTCGATGTCGGGCCCGAGAGCTTCACGAGAAGACGGTCGCGGATCTCGTCGGCGAGACGCGATGTCACGCCTTCGACGATCTGCGCGCGCTGATCGGCGATCAGGCGCAGGATGCGCGGCTCCGTCACGTCGACCGACACCATGCCGAGGAGCTGCGCCGTCTCGGTCAGGCCGGCCTGCCACGTCGCGGTGATGGTCTGGGAGATCAAGGCGTCGAGCTGCTCGGCCCATTGTTCCTTGTTCAGGAGACGGTAGGACTCGACCTCGCGCTGCGTCCACGCCGTCGAGGTGCTGGCGATGCCGTTCTCGGCCACGTCGCGCAGGCGCTCCTTCTGCGCGCGCTCGTAGCGCCGAAGCCACGTCAGGACCTCGGACGCCATCTTGCGCTCGGATTGGTCCAGCGTCTTCGCGTAGACCGCCTCCACGAAGGCCACGCGCTCTTCGCGCGTGTCGAGCATCTTGGACCGCATCTCCGCGGCCGCAGGCGCAGCGGGCGCAGAGACGCCGCCAAGAATGACGCGCGCCTGATCAAGGCTGATGGACGGGAACGCCGCGTTGATGAGCGCCGCGCCGGCGTCGACCGTGAGTTGACCCGAGCCCACGCGCTCGGCGATGAGGAGCAGGGATTCGACCTGCGCGCCGTTGAGACCCTCGGGCGCAGCAGGCGTCGCCGGCGCGGCTGGAGCCGCAGGCATCGGCTCGGCGGCCGGTGCGCCGGCATCCGGCGCGACGGGCTCCGAGTCGCCAGTATTCGGATCGTTGACCGCGAACACCTGATTCGACGCCGGCACGAACACCGTCGACGCCGAGTCCACGGTCTCGGCCTCGAGGCCGAGAATCTTGGTCGCGTCGTTGAAGCTCAAGCCGACACCGTAGGCGGCCAGCTCCGCGGCGAGCTTCCACTTCGAAGTCTGGTCTTCTTGCAGCGACGCGATGCCCGAGTAGTCGAAGGAGATCATGCAGCCCGCGAGCCGCGGGTCTTGCAAGCGGCCAAGGAAGTGGCTGTTGATCTTCTCGGCGACCGAGTCGAGGTAGCCCTTCACCGACTGCCAGAATTGGCGGTAGGCCTCGGTGACGTTGTTATACGTCGCCGTGTCGTAGTTCCCGATCACCGGCGGAGGCACCTGCAAGATGCTGCACACCGTGTCCCGCACCCAGCCCAGCGTCTCACGCTGGAGCATGTCCTTCGGCGTCGCCGGATTCGGCAACACGTCGACCTTGCCGGTCAAGACCTTGAAGCCGCCGACCACGTCCGGGTCGCGCATGGCCTCGTTGGCCGACTCTTGAAGCCGGAACTCCTCGTCGTTCGACATCCCCTCCTCGTACTTGAGGAAGGCACCCGGGCCGCCGCCGCGCATGACGGCTTCTTGATATCGCTCGGTCTGGAAGCCGACCGAGATCACGCGCATCGCCGCGTCGAGCGGCGACAAGCCGCGCTGCGGGTCGGCCGGGTTGTAGTCGTAGAAATGGACCGTCGATCCGACCGTGAAGACCGGCGGCGCGGCCACGCTCGAGGCACCGTACTGCACGCGCTGGATGCGGCCGGTCGACGGGTCGCGCTCGTCCTCGACGTAGCTGCCAGACACAGGGACGATGACCGTGGGCATCGGGATCGGCGCGCGCGCGTCGATCGAGGGCACGATCGGCTTGCCCTCCGAGTCCATCAGGAACCACCAATCCTCGCCCGAGAGCTTGCGGTGGCTCATGCCGGCGGCCAGCAGGTCCGACAAGCCCATGTCCGAGTTCGGCATGTCGAAGAGCTGCCGGATCGGATGATCCTCGGGCACCTCCTGCGCATC
>JBKDQQ010000022.1:0-57351 GCA_046341775.1 Planctomycetia bacterium | reverse complement strand
GAGGAAGGCGGGACGGAACATGCGGCCGGGCACCACGATGGCCATGTACTGGTCCGAGGTCAGCACGTTCGTGCCGAAGCACGTGGCGACCGTCGCCGCCACGAGCGAGCCGGTGCCGCGCACCAGCGACAGGATCGCGTTCGCGATGGCTCCCAGCATCCCGCTGCGCTCCATGATCCCCCCGAAGGACAACGAACAGAACACGATGGCGATCGTCGCCATCATGGCCTTCATGCCGCCCTTGCCGGAGATCAGGTCGTCCACCGCGGCGGCCGCCTCGCCCTCTCCGAAGGCGCCTTCGTAGCCGCTCCAGAGCGTGGCGAAGTAGCCCTGCAGGTCGCCTGCCAGGCCCTCCGCGCCCCGCGGCTGCACGACGACCCCGATCGCGACGGCGACGAAGGTTCCCGCGAAGAGCGCGGGGATGGCCGGCTGCCTGAGCACGACGAGCGCGAGCACCAAGGCCGGGGGCAGGAGCAGCCAAGGCGAGATCACGAAGCTCTCGCGCAGGATCGCCACCACGCCTTCGACGCGCTCGAGCGAAGCGGCGGCCTGTTCGTGCGCATCGAGGCCGATGAATGCGTAGACGCCGAGCGCGAGGATCAGCGCTGGCGTGGTGGTCCACACCATGTGCCGCACGTGCTCCATCAGGCTCGAGCCCGCCATCGCCGGCGCGAGGTTGGTGGTGTCCGACAGGGGCGACATCTTGTCGCCGAAGTAGCTGCCCGAGACGATCGCGCCCGCGACCATGCCTGGCTCGATCCCGAGCGTCGTGCCCACGCCCATCAAGGCGACGCCCACCGTGCCCGCGGTCGTCCACGAGCTGCCCGAGGCCAGCGACACGACGCAGCACACGAGGCAAGCGGTCAAGAGGAACACGCTCGGCGAGATCATGTCGAGGCCCCACACGATCAGCGCCGGCACGACGCCCGCCTTGATCCATGCGCCGATCAGCATGCCCACGATGGCGAGGATGACGATCGCCTGCATGGCTTGGCCGATGGAGCGGAACATGGCCTTCTCGAGCTCCTCCCATGGGAGCTTGAGCACCCAGACCGCGATCGCGCCCGCGACCGCGGTGGCGATCGCCAAGGGCACCTGGTTGTCGGCCGAATCGAAGACCCGCACGTTCAGCACGAGCAGCCCGACGAGGGCCAGCACGGGGACGAGCGAGATGGAGAGCGAAGGCTTGGGCGTCGCCGAGTGTTCGTTCATTGCGCCTTGGGGGTGGTCGGATCCGCGTTCGGCGCCGTCTTCGGGGGCGGCGGCTTGATGCTGTAGTCGGGCAGCGGCGGCGGGCCGTCGATGGCGTCGACGAGGTCCTGCTTGTCGTAGGTGCGCGCGCGCGCCAACCACGCGACGAGCTCCGCGGCGCAGCGTTTGGAGTCGACTTCGCCCAAGCTGCGCGCGTGGGCGAGGTCCGAGGCGGGGGCGGGCGCCCAGGCGAGGACGGGCGCGCCCGCGGCGTCGCGTTGCGCGGCCTCCGTGCGTTCGACGCCCGACAGCACGAAGAGCGCCACGACCTTGTCCTCGCGCACGAGTCGATCGAGGGCGCGCGACAACCCGTCGGGCCGTCCCTGGTCGTCGTAGCACAGGAGGCGCACCGGCCGGCCTTTCGCTCCGCCGCGCGCGTTGAGCTGCTCGAGTTCCAGCTCGAGCGCGGCGCGCCGCGGCCCGTCCGCTCCTCCGAGGTCGCCCAGCGCGCCGACGACGATCGGGTTCGCGTCGCGCGGAGCGCTCGCGAGGCGCAGTTCCGGATGGGCCTCGCCGCAGCAAGCGCAGCACGCGGCGAGCGCGATGGCGCGGCGCGCGCGCCAAGCAGCGGCCGCGCGCGCGAGGATGCCATGCGCACGGAGGCGCGGCGGCGAGGGAGGGGGGTGACGCAAGCCTTGCGTGGCGGACGCTGCGGCGCGTCCATCCGATTGCGTAGCATGGTACGCGCCGTGCGCCGAGCGCGCGACCACCCGCCATGCCCATCCTCGCCCACGCCTGCCTCGCCTGCATCGCCGCCCTGCCCGTCGAACCGCGCCTCGCGCAGTCGCAAGGCGGCGATCCCGCGCCCGCCCCGGCGCCCGCAGCCGGTGGCTTGAGCCAGGAGGGCCTCGAGCAGGTCGCCAAGGAGATCCAGGCCGAGGTGGAGGCGTTGCGCGGCCTGGCGTTCAGGGCGCCGGTGCGTGTCAAGTTGGCCGGACAAGCCGAGTTCCTCGACTACGCGCGCCGCCGCCAGAAGGAGACCGAGGGCGAGGGACGCCTGCGCCGCGACGAGTCCATCGCCAAGCTCCTCGGACTCGTGCCCGGCGAGATGGACCTCGAGCGCACGCTGATGGCGATCCTCGAGAAGCAGGTGGGCGGGTTCTACGACCCCAAGGAGGACGCCTTCTACCTGATGGGCGGGTTCAACGGCGGCGTGGCCAAGATCATCCTCGCGCACGAGCTCGCGCACGCGCTCGACGACCAGCACTACGACCTCGACGCCGGCACGAAGCGCTGCGGCGAGGACAGCGATCGCGAACTCGCCTGGCGCTCGGTGGTCGAAGGCTCGGGCACGGCGGCGATGAACCAGTGGTTCCTGAAGCACAGGAAGGAGGTCGATCCCGCCGACCTCGCCAAGGCCCAGTCGTTGGGCGGCCCAGAGCTCGCCGCGGCGCCCGGTTGGTTGTGGAAGCCGCTGGTCGCCTCCTACCTGCGCGGCGAGGGATTCCTCGTGCGGCAAGGCGGCCTCAACCTGCTGATGGCCAAGCCCAAGGCCGCCGACCTGGACCAGGCGCTCAAGACTCCTCCCGTCTCCACCGAGCAGATCCTCCATCCCGAGAAGTACTGGGACCCCGCCAAGCGCGACGACCCGCGCATGGTCGAGCTCGACTTGGCGAACCTGCCCGCGGGATGGAAGCGCGTGGCGGAGGACACCTATGGCGAGTTGCTGCTGGCGCTGCTCGCGACGCCGCGCGAGAAGCGCAAGGGCCTCGACGTGTCGAATCCGGCCAACGTGCTGGCGATCGAATACACGAACGAGGCGGCTGCCGGCTGGGACGGCGATCGCATCGTGCTGCTCGAACGCGACGGCGCCATGGCGATCCTGTGCGCGACCACCTGGGACACGCCGACCGACGCCGACCAGTTCGCGGCGGCCGCGCGCGCCAACCTCGCGGCCGACGCGTCCGAGAAGGGCCTCGCCCCGCGCGCCGTGCTGGTCGAGCGGCGCGGCGAGGCCGATGTGGTGCTCGTCGCCGCTTCCGTCGCTCTCTCCGTCGACGAACTGCGCGCGCTCGAACCGCGCTACCGTCTGCGCTGACGCGCCGCGCCCCGCCTCAGCCGAAGTTCGCGCGCGCGCGGCCTTGCGGGCCGGGCAGCCCTCCGCGCACGCGGCCGGCGAAGAGGAACACGCCCTCGATGCGCGCGCCCACTTGCGGCGGCTCGAGCCCCTCCGCTTCGCGCGACCAGCGCGAGCACAGCGCGCGGATCGGGCGCACCGGGCAATCGAGCTCGAGCACCTCGTAGGGCTCGCTCGTCAGCGGGTTCTTCTCGCGCACGATGCGCGCGATGCGCGCCGACAGCTCCATCGCGCCCGATGGATCGTCGACGCCGGCCAGCGGCGCCAACCACGCCCCGCGCTCCATGTCCAACGCTTGCGGGTGTTCGCAGCCCTTGTCGGCGCCGATGTACGAGACATCCAAGGCCAGCGCGCACAGCTCGAGCGCGAGCACATGCCCCGCCGCCAGGCGCTTGGGCAACTTGCGCGCGTCGACGAGGCAGGCGCTCGCGCCGTAGCCCCCCGCGCCGGCGTCCGCGCGATCGCCCAGCGTCGCGTGCCGCGCGCCGTCGGGCAGCACTCGTCCGGAGACGAGCGCGTCGAAGCGCGCGTCCGCGATCTTCGCGCGCGCCTGCACGGCGAGGCGCAGGCGGTGCGGCGAGGCGCACAAGGGCAGGCACGACCACGGCCCGGCGCCGTCGCGCTCGACCAGCACCTCGACGAGCTCGCCGAGGCGCAGGCTCTTGTGCGTCGCGGCCGGACCACGCCACGCGGCCGGTTCGCCGCGCGCCTGCGCGGCGTCGACCAGGCGGCGCAGCGGCCAATCCGGCGGGAAGCCGACGCACTCGAGCAGGAAGTCCATGGAGAGCCCTCGCGCGAGTCTGGCAAGCGTGCCCCCGCGCGTCCAAGCCTCGGTTAGGATCCCGCCCATGCTCCCCCAGCGGTTCGTCCCGGTCCTGTGCGCCGGCCTGCTCCTCGCGGCCTGCGCCGGCCTGCCCGCCTCGCAGGCGCCTTCACTCTCCCGTCCGCAGCGCGAGCTCGCCTCGCGCCAAGTGCCGTTCGACGTGGAGCACTACTCCATCGAGCTGGCGTTGCATCCCGAACGCCGCGCGATCGAGGGCGCGTGCCGGGTGCGCTTGTGGTCCAAGGAGTCGCGCGTCGACGAAGTCGTGCTCGACCTCGACGGCCTCGAGGTCCGCGGCGTGCGCGACGAGCGCGGCGCGCAACTCGAGTTCGAGCACGCTGGCGACAAGCTCGCGATCCGCCTGGCGCGTCCCTTGGCGCGCGACGAGTGGTGCGAATTGTCGATCGCCTACGGAGGCTCGCCGCGCACCGGACTGCATTGGGCCGGAGTCGTCGACGGCGTGCCGACGCAGGCGTGGACGCAGGGCGAATGCGACGAGGCGCGCGGCTGGTTCCCGTGCTTCGACGAGCCGCGCGAGCGCGCCACGCACGAGCTCGTGGTCGACGCGCCGGCGCACTGGACCATCGTGGCCGCCGGCGAGCGGATCGAGCGCGTGGAGTCCGGTGCGCGCGCGCGGGAACGCTGGCGCGCGACCTTCCCGCACCCGAGCTACCTCGTGACGCTCGCGGCGGGCGAGTTCGCCAGCGCGCACGGCGAGTTCGGGTCGACGCCGCTGTCGTTCCACGGACCGCGCGCGCTGGCCGGCGAGCTGCTGCCGGCGTTCGAGGAGACCGACGAGATCCTGGCGTACTTCTCCGAACTGACCGGCGTGCGCTACCCGCACCCGAAGTACGCGCAGACCTGCGTGGACGACTTCCACTACGGCGGCATGGAGAACCTGTCCGCCACCACGCTGACCGACACGGCGCTGTTCGACGCCAAGGGCCGCGCGGACCAGCCGATCACCGGGCTCGTGGCCCACGAGGCGGCGCACCAGTGGTTCGGCGACCTGCTCACTTGCGCCGAGTGGTCGGAGATCTGGTTGAACGAGGGCTTCGCCACGTACTTGACCCTGCTGTGGACCGAGCGCTCGCGCGGGCGCGACGCCTTCCTGTGCGAGATGCGCGACACGCAGGAGTCGTACCTGCGCATGGCGGGCGAGCGTTCGCGGCGCGCCGTGGTGCATGGCCTCGGGCGCGAGCCGATGGAGCTCTTCTTCAGCGGGCACGTCTACCCGGGCGGGGCGGCGCGCCTGCAGCTCCTGCGCGGCATGCTCGGCGACGAGCGCTTCGAGGCGGCGCTGCGGCGCTGGACGGGCCTGAACCTCAATCGCGCCGTCACCACGGCCGAGTTCGTCGACTGCGTGGAAGCCTCGAGCGGCATGGACCTCGCGCGCTTCGAGCGCGAGTGGCTGCGCGGGCGCGGCCATCCGATCGTCGTCGCGCGCCACGAGCGCACCGCCCACGGCGTGATCCTGCACCTCGAGCAGGTGCAGGACGCGGGCTCCGGCATTCCCGCCGCGTTCGCCTTCCCGCTGGAGGTCGAATTCGGCGACAAGGCCGGGGGAACCACGCGCCGCGTGGAGGTCGACGAGCGCGTCGAGCGGTTCGAACTGGGGGTGGACGGGGACTTCGAATGGGTCAGGCTCGATCCCGGCGCGTTCGTGCCGATGGACCTGCGCCACGCCATCTCCGGCGACGAGGCGCTGGCGCAGCTCGCCCACGCCGGCGACGCGCAAGGCCGGCGCGCGGCGGCCCGACTGCTCGGCAAGGAGCTCTCCGCGGGGACCGACGCGGAGCTCAAGCGCAGGATCGGCGCCGCGCTCCTGGGGCGTCTCGCCGCGGAGCGCGCGAAGGAGCCCAAGGTCGCCATCGTGCAGGCGCTCGCGCCCTTCGCGGCGGACGAGGCGCACGACGCGCTCGTCGCCGCCGCGGCGGCGGACCCCTTCCCGGCGGTGCGCGTGGCGGCGCTCGAGGCGCTGGCCGCCGCGGCCTCTCGGCTCGCTCCCGAGGCGCTCTCCGCGCTGGTCGAGTCGGCGCGCGCGAGCGCCGCGGACGCGCCCTCGTGGGCCGTCGAAGGCGCCGCCGTGCAACTGCTCGCCGCATGCGGCGCGCTCGACCTCGACGGACTGCGCGCGCAACTCGCCGTGGCGAGTCCGCACGGCGCGCGCGAATCGCGCGTCGTGGCCGCCATCGGGCGCAGCGCCGATCCGCGGGCGCGCGACCTGCTCGAACAGGTGGCGCTCGACGCGTCGCGGGCCGACGCCACGCGCGGCGTGGCGCTGGCGGCTCTGGCTCCCGCCTTGCAGTCGGATCCGGCGCTCGCCAAGCGCCTGCTCGCGCTGCTCGAGTCCGACCGCTACCGCGTGCGGCGCGCCGCCATCGAGCAACTCGGCCGCGTGCGCACGGCGCAGGTCGCCGCGGCGCTGCGGGCGCTGCACGCGCGCTCCGCCTACGACGACGAGCGCCTGCGCATCGAGGACAGTCCCGCGCTGCGCGAGTGAAGCGGCCCGGACGAGCGACATGCGGGACGAGGGAAGCATCGCGGTCGACCGCGCCCTGCTCGACGACATGCGCGTGGCGCTCCTCGCCGAGCTGGGCGCGCGCGCCATCTACCCGCTGCTCGCGCGCACATTGCGCGACCGCGAGTTGGCCGTGCTGCTGGCCGAGTACGGCCGCGAGGAGCTGCTGCAGGTCGAGCGCCTCTCGGAGTTGATGGCCCGCCTCGGCGCGCGACCCGCCCGGCGCTCGCGCCGGCGAGAGGCGCTGGCGTGGATCCTCGCCCAATCGACCCGTTGCGGCGGCCGCGCCCTGACATTGCGCCTCTGCAGCGAGTCCGAGCAGCAGCTCGCGCGCTGGTACAGGGGCCACGCGGCCTACCTCGCCCGCGTGGGGCTCTTGCACGAGGCGCGCGCCTGCGAGGAGCTGGCCCTCCTCAAGCAACGCCACGCGCGCGGCCTGGCCGCCTGGGTGCGCGATTGAGAAGCCCGGCCTGCCGCGACTGTCCCGCGGGCGGCCCTTCGCCTAGCATGGGGGCATGGCCCCGCTCCTGACCACCACTTCCCTGCCGAGGATCGGCGACCCCGCGCCGGACTTCGAAGCCCCGTCCACGCACGGCACCCTGCGCCTGTCGACCTGGCGCGGCAACGATTGGGTCGTGCTCTTCTCGCACCCCGCCGACTTCACGCCCGTGTGCTCGACCGAGATGGCGGAGTTCGCGCGGCGCGCCAAGGAGTTCGAGCAGCGCGGCGTCAAGCTGCTCGGCTTGTCGATCGATTCGATCCACAGCCACCTCGCCTGGCGCGAGAACCTCAAGCAGGTGCTGCACGTGGACCTGCCCTTCCCGATCATCGCCGACATGACGATGGAGGTCGCGCGCCTGTACGGCATGCTGCACGACCGCGTCTCGACGGTCGCCACGGTGCGCGCCGTGTTCGTCATCGACGGCAAGGGCGTGATCCGCGCCCTCGTGTACTACCCGATGAGCGTGGGACGCAACATGGACGAGATCCTGCGACTCGTCGACGCGTTGCAGACGACCGACGCCCACGGTTGCGCCACGCCGGTCAATTGGCGCCCGGGCGAGGCGGTGATCGTGCCGCCGCCGAGGACCGTGGACGAGGTCGCCGAGCGCCTGGCGCGCACCGACACCGAACGCATCGACTTCTACTTGTCCAAGAAGAAGCTCTGATGCGCCGCTCGAGGCGCGCCCATCCTCGCGCATGCGGGGGCGGGCCGCGCCTTCAACGCGGCTCCTCGATGGTCGCGATCGCGTCGATGGTCGCGATGTCGTGGCGCGATTCGCGTCCCGAAGGCCAGCGCACGATGCACGCATCGACCTTGCGCGCCGCACCCAGCCCGAAATGCAGTTCGGGCGGGTTGCCGGACAAGTAGCCCGTGCCGGCGCGCAGCGAGCGGCGCAGCCGCTTGCCGCCGACTTCGATCTCCACTTCCGCGCCGATCGCGTGCGTGTTGAGTCCGGCGCCCCGCAAGCGCAGCACGAGCCAGGCGTTCCCGCGCGGCGAGCGGTTCTCGAGGAGGCGCGCCACGCCGTTGTTGGCGGTGGCGACGAGGTCGAGGTCGCCGTCGCGGTCGTGGTCGGCCGCGCACATGGCGCGCGAAGCCAACGGACGCGCGAAGGCCTCGCCGCCAAGGACGGTCGAGAGCGCGAAGCGGCCTTCGCCGTCGTTCTCGTAGTAGTGGCAGGGCTGGCCCGCGCAGATGCCGGTGCCTTCGTAGTCGGGGCCGGTGTAGCCGTTCGCCAAGGCCGCATCCAGGTCGCCGTCGTTGTCGAAGTCGAGCAGCTCGACGCCCCAGCCGGTCAGGCCCACGCTGGGGCGCGCGAACCCCGCTTCCACCGCCTTGTCGCGGAAGGTCGCCACGCGACTGCGCGACGAGTTGTGCGAGACGAGGTTGTTCACGTACAGCGCGTTGGATTCGAGCTGCCAGTTGCTGACGAACAAGTCCTCGTCGCCGTCGCCGTCGACGTCGCCCGCGGCGAGCCCCATCGACCCGCGCGGATCGTCGAGGCCGGAGCTGAAGCCCACGTCCTTGAAGGCGCCGCCGCCCTCGTTGCGCCAGAACCGGTTGGGCGACACGTCGTTGGCGAGCGACAAGTCCAGGTCGCCATCGCGGTCGAAGTCCCAGAACAAGGCTTGCATGCCGCGTCCGGCGGGATCGTCGAGCTTCGCCTCCGGCGCGACGTCGCGGAACCGGCGCGCGAACAGCGCTCCGCCGTTCGCGGCGTCGACCGCCGGCGCGGGTTCGTTCAAGAGGAGCGACTTGGCCTCGCCGGGGAAGGCGTAGGGGAGCATCGCCACGGGATCCTCGCGCTGGTAGCGGTCCTCCTCGAGCGGCGGCATGGCGGACTCGTCGTAGCGCAGGTAGCTCGTGACGTACAAGTCGAGGTCGCCGTCGCGATCGACGTCGCCCGCCGCCGCCGCGGTGTACCAGCGGCCGTCGGGCAGGCCGAGCGCCGCACTGCGGTCGTGGAAGCGCCCCTCGTGGGCGATCATCAGTCGCGCGCGTCCGCGCTCCAACGCGACGAGGTCGAGGTCGCCGTCGCCGTCGAGGTCCGCGAACAGCGCGCCCATGCCCGCGCCCACGAGCGCCAGTCCGCGCGCCTCGGTCTCGTCGACGAAGCGTCCATCGCCCAGGTTGCGGAAGAAGCGCGCCGATTGCGGAGCGAGTCCCGCGCGACCCTCGCCCTGCGGCAGGTGCAGGTCGAGCCACCCGTCCCCGTCCACGTCGCCCCAGGCTGCGCCCGGGCCCATCGTGGGGCGGATGTCGAGCTGCAGGTCCTCGCCCTCGGCGTGCAGCATGCGGACGCCCGAGCGCGCCGTGGCGTCGACGAACAGCGCGCCCGTCGGCGTCGCGGCCGGACGCGGCTCGCGCCTCGCCGCGTCGAGCTCGCCGCCGCGCGCGCGCACGTCCACGAGCAGCGTGCGCACGCGCCCTTCGGGCGGTTCCGCGCCCGCCTCCCAGCTGCAGTGGAACCCCGCGTCCCCGCCCAGCTCGATCTCGGCGCGCGGGTCGCGCGGCACGGCTTCGGATCCACCGGCGGTCCGCGGCGCGGGCCAATCGAAGCCGGCCCCGTGCACCGCCGCGCGCCCGGCGTGTGTCAAGGAAACTTGACGAACGGCCGACGGTTCGCGCGCCGGCGCGGCCGCCAGGTCGTCCGGCGCGACGCGCGCGACCGGCAACGGGTCGAGCCCGACGCCTCCGACCTCGAGCGTGATCGTCGTCCGCTCCGCCGGCGCGAGCGGCCGCACGCTGGCGTCGGTGGAGCGGGAGCGCACCGCGGCGCCGAGCGGCCCCGCGACGCCTTCCGGCCGCGCCACGACCGTCAACGGGGCTTCGCCCGCCCCTTGCGCCGGCACCAGCACCAGCGACTCGCCGGCGCGCACGTCGCGCAGCTCGACGAGCAGCGTCCCCGCCAGCGCCTCGCGGTCCTGGCGCAGCAACCACGGGGATTCGTCGCCGCCATCGCGCGCGACCCGCCAGGCGCAGCGCGCGCCGGACACGAGCCGCGGCGCGCCGTCCTGCGCCAGCACCACGCGCTCGTCGCTCGCGTGCTCGAGCACGCGCAGGCTCGGCGGCTGCAGGCGCGCGCCCGCGCCGCCCGAGAAGCGCAGGCTCCAGCCGTCGGCGTTGCGCGCGGCGCGCGCCACCACCTCGGAGCGCGAGTGCAGCGGCACGACCACGAGGCCGTTCGCGAGCGCGCACACCGGATGGAAGCCCTCTTCGCCGCGCGCCTCCACGAGCGGACCGGGGGCTTCCAGCAAGAGCGACGCGGCGCAAGCGAGCAAGGGGAGCATGGCCGCAGTCTGCACCCGCGTCCGGCGCGGCTCAACGCGCACCCGCGCGGAAAAGGCCGCGCCGAGGCGCGGATCGGCGGCCGGCAAGGCTGCGCGCCCGACCGCGTCGTCGACGCGTGCCGGGCGCGCTGAGGCGACGGCGCGCGGGCGATCCCCGCGCGCGGCGCGTCACATCTTCAAGTCGCGGATCTCGTCGATGGCGAAGTCGAGGCTGACTTCCTGGTCGATGTTGATGATGCGTCCCGTGCCCTTGAACGGGTTGAAGATCAACGCGCCCGTCACGAGGCGCCCATCCTTGAAGTGGATGGTCACCTTGTCGGCGGTGCGGGCCCCCAGCAGCATGTCGTAGATCCGGTCGGGAAGCAGCTCGCGGCTCTTCTTGGTGGTGCTCATTGTGTGCGGTCGAGTCCGTCTGGCGTGTGGGGGGCCGTGCGTCGCCTCCGGCGCGTCCGGTGGCGGCGTGTGCGTCTTGCTTGGTTTGCTTCGCGCGCGGGTCGCGCTCGGAGCTTGCTCGGGCGGGTGGTTTGTTCGGGCTGGCGCGGGACGTTCACGCGGGCGCGCCCGCGCCGTGGTGCAGCGTGGTGCGCAGGTTGGGCAGCAACTCGTCCAGCCGCTCGACGAGCAGCCGCGACCAGGTCTCGAAGTTCGCGCCGCGCTGGAGCAGCGCGCGCAGATCCTCGACCGGGACGAGTCGTCCTTCCATGCGGTCGGTCTCCTTGATGGCGACGGTCCCGAGGACCTCCACCACCTGCACGAGTCCTACGTGCACGGCGCCCACGGGGTTGGTGTCGTCGTTGATCAAGCCGATGCGCCGCACGGTCCACGTGCCGCGGACATCGAGCTCTTCTTCGATCTCGCGGCGCGTGCAGGCGTCGAGGACGCTCTCGCCCTCGGCCTGGTCGACCGGATTGACGTGGCCGCCGGCGCCGATCGAGTGCTTGTCCTGCAGGCGCGCGTCGCCGCCCGAGGTGCGGCGCATCAAGAGCACGCGTCCGTCGCACAGGACCACGTTGTAGGGAATGACCTGCTTCACGCCCGGCTGGCGCTCGGCCCACGCGCGTTCGACGAAATACGCCTCCCCGGCCAGCAGCGCCTCGAAGCGTTGCGGGTCGTACTGTTCAGGGCCAGTCCCGAACGGCAGCAACCCCAGCGGGTAGCGGTCCGGGAACAGGCTGGTGCGGGGCAGGACGTAGACGAATTCCATGGGCGGGACCCCCGCGTCGGTCTGGGTTGGTCGTGCGGTCGACCGACGGCGGATCGGGGGGGTACAGGCGGTGTTTGGCGCACCACGGGTACCGTTGGTGGATCCTAAGGCAACCCCGCGAAAATCGTCAAGATCGTCGGCGTAGTTCATCCCAATTACACAACCGCTTGTGGTTGCGCGGGCTGAATCGGGGAGCGCGATGCGAGCGGCCCTGTACGCCGGATTCTGTGCCCTCGCCTTGCGGGAGGCGGCGACCATTTCTCTGGGACCGACCTCGCGGCCGGCCTCGAACGACCTACCCGGGGCGTTGTGGGTGCGGGTCTCACCGCGAAACGCCCCCTATTTGGTCTTTCTCCGGATGGGGTTTGCCCTGCCAGTTCCGTCACCGGAACCGCGGTGCGCTCTTACCGCACCGTTTCACCCTTGCCGCGCGAACGCGGCGGTTTGTTTTCTGTGGCACTTTCCCTGGCCTCGCGGCCGGTTGCTGTTGGCAACCATCCTGACCCGTGGAGTCCAGACGTTCCTCCCCGGCGCCTCGCGGCCCCGGAGCGGCCGCCCAGGCCACTCGCATCGCGGGGCGATCCTAGCACATGCGACCGCGCGACCCTTGCGCGCGGCGGGGGGCTCGAGAATCCTCTACCGCATGAGCGACACGACCGTCACGTACTTGGAGCTGCGCGAAAGCGACGAGCGCGGCGAAGCCGCCGCCGGCCTGTCCCACAGCGCCAAGGGCCTGGTCCTCTTGCACGTGCTCGAGGTGGCTGCGGCGGGCGAGCCCAAGGGCGTCGTCACGATCGTCCACGATGCGGGCGAGCATGGCGGGCGCTACCTCGCCCTGGCGCGACGGCTGGCGGCGGCAGGCTGGGCCGTGGCGCTGCCCGACCTGCGCGGCCACGGCAAGAGCGAAGGGCCGCGCGGGCACACGAACGGCCTGCGCGAGATCCTGCGCGACCTGGCCGATGTGCAGGACCACCTCGCCTATCGCCTGCCCGAAGCGCCGAAGGTGCTGGTCGGTTTCGGCCTCGGGGCCAACTGGTGCGCGGCCTTCGCGCTGGAGAAGGGCGGCGATCTGGCCGCGTTGTCGCTCGTCGCGCCCTTGCTCGAGCCGCGCTTCGAGGAACCGAAGAAGCCCGGCGGCCTCGGCGGACTCTTCAAGAAGGTCCTGCCCTCCTCGGAAGGCCGCGTGGGTTGGAGCGCCGACCAGCTGACCTCCGATCCCGCGCAGCAGGCCGCGTGGCGCGAAGACGCAGCCTGCCACGGCATCGTCACGTTGCGCGCCTGCGGCGAGGCGCGCGCCGCGGCCGAGGCGCTGCGCCGCGTGGCGCGCAGCGGTCCGCCGACCTTGTGCGTGGCGGGCGCCGACGATCCCGTGGCGCCGGCCGCGGGACTCGGCGGGTGCTTCGGCGCGGTGGAGGTCGTCCCCGGCCGCCATGCGCCCGCGCACGACGTCGGCGCCGCGCGCTTGTCGCAGGTGCTCGAGGAGTTCCTCGCCAGGCACTGCGCCTAGGCGCGCGGTTCGCCGCTCTCGAGCCAGTCCTGCAGGAGCACGAGCGCGGCCCACGCGTCGCGTCGTTCCTTGCGCGCGCGTCCGGCGTGGCCGGCCTCCACGAGGCGCAGGTCCGCCTCCTTCGATGTGAGGCGTTCGTCGTGGAAGACGACTTCCACGGCGGGGAAGCGCGCCGCGAGTCGGGTGGCGAAGGCCCGCACGGAGGCCGCGCGCCCGCCATCCCTGCCCTGCGCATCCAGCGGAAGGCCCACGAGGAAGGTGGCGACCACGCGCTCTTCGCACAGCGCGGCGATGCGCCGCATGAGCGCATCCTCGGGGGAGTCGACGACCTCGAGGGCGCGCGCGGCGATGCGCAGCGGATCGACGATGGCGAGTCCGGTGCGGCGCTCGCCGTGGTCGATGGCCAGCACGGCGCCGCGCGGCGTGGCAGTCACGCTTCCTCCGGCGCCTCTTTGGCGAGGCGCTCGACGATGCGGCGCACGTCCTGCGCGCGGTCCTTGCGGCACACGAGCAGGCATTTGCCCGAGCGCACGACGACCAGATCCTCGACGCCGACGAGCGCCACGAGCGCGTCCTCGTCGGAGTGCACGAGGTTGCCGCGCGCATCCTCGGCGACGAGCTTCGCGCGGCCCGAAGCGCGGTTCTCCGACTCGTCGGCCTCGACCAGCGCCGCCAGCGCGGGCCACGCGCCCACGTCGTTCCACGACCATGCGACGGGCAGGACGACGACGTCGTCGTGGTGCTCCATCACGCCGTGGTCGACGGACAGCGCGGGCAGCGCGCGCCACGCGGCGGCCGAAGCGCGCGGCGAAGGGATGGCCCGCGCGACCTGCGGCGCGTGCCGGAGGACCGCGTCGAGGAACGCCTCGACTCCGAAGGCGAACATGCCGGAGTTCCACGCATGGCGTCCGCCGGCGAGGAAGCGTCGCGCCAGCGCGAGGGGAGGCTTCTCGACGAAGCGCGCCACCTTGTGGAAGCGCGCGTCGCCGAGCTTGGCGGTCGGATCGCCGAGCTCGATCCAACCGTAGCCCGTGGCTGGATGGTCGGGCGGCACGCCGAACACGACCAGCGCGTCGTCGCCCTGGGCGTGGCACAACGCAGCGTGCAGCGACGCGCGGAAGGCGGACTCGGGGCCGATGGCGTGGTCGGAGGGCAGCACGCACGCCACCGCGTGCGGATCGCGCGCGGCGATCCCGCGCAACGCCAGGACGACCGCCGGCAGCGTGTTGCGCGCCGCGGGCTCGAGCACGAGGTTCGCCGGCGCCAGTCCCGGCAACTGGGCGCGCACGAGCGCCGCGTGGGCCTTGGCGCACACGACGACCCGGCGCTCGGCGGGCACGACTCCGTCGAGCCGGTCCCACGCCTGGCGCAACAGGCTGCGCGCGTCGGAACCGACCGCGAGGAACTGCTTGGGCTTGCGTCGCCGGCTGGCGGGCCAGAAGCGCGTGCCCGAACCGCCGGCGAGGATCACGGCGTGGGCGTGCGGCAGCCCACCTGCGGATGTCGCGCGCCCGCGGGTCGCAGGCTTGGCGCGCGCGCGGCTCTTCGCCATGGATCAGAACCTCGGCGGCATGGGGGACAGCGGGGGCAGCGGCAGGCGGCGACGCGGCGCCTCCTGCAGGAGCGACCCGAGCGGGTTCTGGATGCGCACGACCGGCTGGGCCATCTCGCCCGAGATCGTGACGGAGAGGATCTTGTTCTGCAACCAGTACAGGGCCTGCCGCACGGCGCCGAGGCGGTCGACCAGGCCGTAGGTCAGGCCCAGCTCGAAGTCGAGTCCGCCGTCGAAGTCGAGCGCGCCGCCGCCGGACAGTTGCAAGAGCGGCGCGCGCAGCGAAGCGTCCGAGCAGCGCAGCTTGCCGTCCTCGATGCGCAGGTTGGCGGCGAGGCTCTCGAACACGACGCTGGCGTCGAGCCCCAGTTGGCCGAGCAGCTCGCGGAACACCGGCACGGCCCACAAGCGCGAGTCGGACACCTGCACGCGGCCGTCGCCCTCGATCGAGAGCAACCTGTCAAGTTCGCCTGACAAGGCCAGCTCGGCGTCGAACTTGCCGCGCGTGCCCATGCGCGCGGGGAACAGCCCCCGCAAGAGGCCCGGCACCTCGACGCCCTCGAGCCGCACGGCGAGCTGGAACGGCGAGGGCGGGCGCATCGACAGTCCCAGCACGGCGGCGCCGCGGCCCTCGCCGCCGAGGCCGCGCAGGCGGCCGCCCTCGAGCCGTCCGTCCCACTCGTCGATGGAGAGCTGGTCCCCGACCCACGTGAGCACCAGGCGCGTGTCGGAGATCGCGCGGTCCGCGAGCGCGCCGGAGAGCCCCTCGGCGCGCACCAGGGCCTTCAAGCCGTCGGGGCCGTGGTGCAGGCGCTCCACCACGAGGCGCGCGTCGTCGACGCGGATCGGCAGGCCGAGCCGCACGCCCACCTTGCGCGGGCGCGCCGTGCCGGAGAGCTCCAGTCCGCCCGCGCCGCCCATCGCGAGCCGCAGGCGCGCATCCTCGATCGAGACGGCCCCGGCCAGTTCGAGGGTGTCAAGCAAATTGGACAAGTTGCCCTCGTCCAGGAGCATCGACAGGTGTCGGCGGTCGAGCGGCACGTCCGCGGCGGAGAAGCGCGCCTCGAGCGGACCGTCGCCGCGCGGGTCCCACGCGAAGGAGCGGATGTCCACGGCCGCCGTCCCCAGGCGCGCCGCGAGGCCCTCGGCGGAGAGCCGGCCGTCCTCGAGGCGCACCTCGCCCGACAGGCCGTCCAGCGCCAGTCGGCCCGCGGCCAGCGACGCGCCGCGCGCCGCGACGGCGAAGGAGGCGGCGCCGCCGACCACGGCCGATCCGCGCGCGTCGGCTCGTCCAGAGATCTTGACAGTCCGCCCCAGGCCGTCGGCGCCGGCGATGGCGCGCAGGCAGGCTGCGAGCTCGGGATCGCCGGCGTCCGCGCCCGCCGCCACCACCTCGACCGCGCGCTCCGGCAGGCGCACCGCCACCGCGGCGAGCGCGTCGGCCTGGGCGCGCGCCACGAGCGGAACGGCCTTGGTCGCCACGCGCCCCGCGGCGTCGACCACGACGAGCGCCCCGCCTTCGATGGCGCGCGCCTCGATGGGGAAGCTGGCGGCGCGCACGACGAGGTCCGCGCGCGGCGCGAGCGACATGCGAGTCAGCTCGGGCGCGCCGCGGCCTTCGCGCAGGCGATTCCATTCGAAGGCCACCGAGCCGCGCGGCGCGAGCTCGGCGAAGGCCTCCTCGACCTCCGGCACGGCGGCGCGCAGCACGCCCACGTCCGCGCCTCCGAGCGCCAAGGCGGAGGAGCCCACGCGCAGCAGCAGCAAGTCGTCCGTCTCCGGCGCGGCGCGCGCGCCATCCTCGCGCAGGGTCTGCAGCCGGCCTTCCACCCGCAGGTCGTTGCCGGCCTCGGTGCGCGCCGCGATGTCGAAGTCCAGGCCGCGCGACCCCAATCCGTCCGAGAGGAAGCGCAGCGAGCCCGACGCCGCGGCGATGGGGACGGGCAATTCCTCCCACCGCGCCGCGATGCCCTCGAGCCGCATGTCGGCCTCGACGGAGGTGGTGGCGAAGTCCACCGTGCGGGCCAGCCTCAGGCGCGTGGCGATGCGTCCGCCGCGCGGGGCGAAGGGCATCCAGGTGGTCGCGGGGTCGACCGCGCCGGACACGCCCTGCATGGCCGCCATGGTGGCTTCGTCGAAGGGCAGGCCGGGGGTGTCGATCCGCAGGTCGAACTCGCCCATGCCGCGTCCGGGGGCGAAGGGCGAGGCGTCGGCGCGGTGGCTGCGCACATCGCCGCGCACCTGCACCGGCGCGTCGCCTTGCGCGTGCTTGGACGAGCACTCGACGCCCGCCACGCCGACGCGCAGCGGACGCGCATCGGCGCGGTCGTGGTGCACGACGATGGCGCCCTTGACCGCGTGGAGGTCGAGCGGGAAGCCCTCGACCATCGCGTTGAGCGGCGCCACGGGCCAGCCGCGGAAGCACAGGCCCGTGCCACCCTCCATCAGCAGCAACGCGTCGAGTCGCGCGCGCGCCGCCGCGTCGACGGTGGCGCCGGCGCCGGCCGCGGGCCGCGGGAGCCGCCACGCGGCGCGCAAGCGCGCGGTTCCGCGCGGCTCGTAGGCGTGCCATTGGCGCAGCGCGAAGGCGTCCTGCGCGAGCAGGTCCTTGAGCGGTCCGCCGATCCGGAACTCGTCGGACGCCAGCCACAGCGCCGCCTGCTGGTCGCCCGCGGAGGCGCCGCACACGGCGCCGCCCCTGACGGCGCCGAGGCTGGTCGAGCCCGAGTAGCGCGCCTGCAGGTCGAGCGCGTCCAGCGAGAACCAGTCCTGCGCCGTGCGCGGATGCCAGTCCGCCTGCAGGCGCAGTTCGAGCTCGCGCAGCGTCTCCTCGCCCTCGAACAACGACAGCGAACCGCCGAAGAGCTGCAGCGCCAGCCGCGCGCTGGGCTCCTCGCCGGCGGCGAGCGGGATGCGCGCCTCGAGATCGAGGTCCAGGCTCACTTGCGGGTTGGCCTCGCGCACGGGGCCGAAGAGCTGCGCCTCGGGCAGTTCCTCGGCGCGCAGGCGCAGTTCGCGCGCCGTTCCGCGCAGCTCGAAGGCCCCGTCCTTGGCGCGCATGCCGCGCAGGTGCAGCGCCGCGCCGCGCTGCCCGCCCCCGACCATCGCCGAAGGATCGAGGCGTCCGGTCGCGACCGGTCGGCCATCCTCGTCCGCGGAGAACACGAGGTGCAGCTTGCCGAGCCGCACGCGGCCCAGCGTCTCCGAGCGCAGTCCGATGTCGAGGTCGGAGATCTCGATCTCCGGGAGCAGCCCGGGCGCGAGGTCCATGTCGGCGAGGCTCGGGCCCTCTTGCGCGTCGCGCACGGGCTCCAGCGACTGCCACGCCGCGAGCAGTTGCCGCGAGGCCTCGAACCCGCCGCCCTCGACTCGCGCTCGCACGAGACGCGGCGCGTCGGCGCCCACGAGGTCGAAGTCGAGCACGGCGCGTTCGACGCGGATGGCGGCGCCTTCGGGGCCGATGGACAGGCCTTCGAACTCGAGCCGCGGACGCAGCCACGACAAGCGCAGCATGTCGATGCGCACTTCGTCGCGCGGCCGTCCCAGCTCGGCGGCCAGCCAGCTGCGCGCCGCGAAGGCCCACAGCCCGAGCACCTCGAACAACGACAAGGCCGTCGCGAGCGCGATCACGACCCAGCCCGCGCGCACGCCCAAGCGCAGCGCGCCGCGCAGGAATCCGCGCAGCCCGTTCACGGAAGCACCCTCCCCGGGCGGGGCGCCAGGCGTCGGGGCTCGCGCGGGCGTGCGTGCATGCGCGCACGAAGTTAGCACTCCGCGCGGTGCTTGGCACTCGTCGCGACGCGACCCCGGATGACGCCGGCGCCGAGTGGTGCGCGCGGGCGGGCGGTCCCGCCCCCGGCCTCAGCGCGCTTCGTGCAACTCGTCGGCGCGCGCGGCCGTCGACCGCGGCAAGGCGCCGGGCGGCGCGGGCGCGAGCTCCACGTCGACGCCGCCGACGTAGACGCGCTTGACGCGCTTGCCCACGTGGCAGGTGACCTCGTACGCGATGGTGCCCGCCTGTTCGGCGACCTCCTCGGCGCTGATCGCCTCGGCGCCGTCGCGTCCGACGAGCGTGACCACGTCGCCGACCTGCGCGCCGGGGATCTGGCCCACGTCGACCGTCGTGTAGTCCATCGACACGCGGCCGACGATCGGCGCGCGGCGGCCGCGCACCAGCACCTCGCCCTTGTTGCCGAGGCGCCACGGCACGCCGTCGTTGTAGCCCACCGGCAGCGTCGCGATGCGCGTCGCGCGCGGCGCGCGCCAAGTCGATCCGTAGCCGACCGCGTAGCCTTGCGGGATGTCCTTGAGGAACACGATCTGGCTGCGCAAGGACATCGCCGGCCGCAGCAGGTCGCTGCCGGGCATATGGCAAGGCATCACGCCATACGCGCTGATGCCGGGGCGCACCGTGTCGTAGCGCGGTCGCAGGTCGGTGAACAGCGCCGCGCTGTTCGCCATGTGGATCCAGCCTTGCAACAAGCGCTCTTCGCGCGCGCCGCGCAGCACGCCTTCGAACAGGCGTTGCTGCTCGTGGGTGCTGGCCGAGTTGGCGCCGTCGGCCGAGCTGACATGGGTCATCACCCCCGCGAGTTCGAGGTGCGAGCTGGCGCGCAGCTCGCGCAGGAGTTCCAGCGCGCGGTGCGGCAGCACGCCGAGGCGGCCCATGCCCGTGTCGATGTTCAGGTGCAGCTTCGCGCGCAGGCCGAGCGCGCGCGAGAGTTCCTGCAGCTTCGCGCGCCTGTCCGAGGAGTGCAGCGCCATCTGCACGTCGTTGCGCAGGCACTCGTCCATCTCGTCGTCGATGATCGTGCCCAGGACGAGGATCGGCGCGCGCACGCCCGAGGCGCGCAGCTCGAGCGCCTCGGCGCTGCTGCCGACGCCCAGCGCCGCGATGCCGCAACGCAGCGCGTGGTGGGCGAGGGCCACCGCTCCATGGCCGTAGGCGTCGGCCTTGACCACGAACATGACGCGCGTGCCGGGGCCGGCGCGGCGGCGGATGACGGCGAGGTTGTTGGTGACGGCGTCGAGATCGATCTCGGCCCAGACACGGTGTGCGTTCACCTCGGCGACACTAGCTTGCGCCGCGGCGCGGTTCCATGCCCGCGGCGCGCGCGGGCTCGTCGCCGGGAAGGTTCCGGCGCCTCAACGCTTGCGGGCCGTGGGCTCGAACTCGCGCAGGTAGAGCGGCGCGAGCTCGTCGAGCGGCGTCCGCGCGCCCGCCGCGCGACGCGCGAGTCCGAGACGCAGGAGGTGGCTCGCCCGCGGAGGACGCGAGGCGCGGCAACGCGCGCGCAGCCCCTCGTCGAAGCCGCACAGGTCCGGCACGGTCGCGTCGACGAGCAGCAGCTCCGCGTCGGAGAGGCGCCGCGCCGCCGCGCCGATCGGCACCCACTCGGGCGGGTGCACGACTTCCACGTCCGCGCCGCGTCGCCGATAGGTGGCCAGGGTGGTCCCGCCAGAGCGCGCATCGAGCGCCAGCGTGCACGACTCGCCCTCGGCGCACAGCTCGAGGCACAGCGCCTCGCCGGAGGGGATCCCCAGCGCCGTCGCCTGCGCCGCGCGGGCGAGCCCGAGGGCGGTGGCGATCGCCACGCGCAGTCCGGTGTAGCTGCCTGGTCCGGTGCCGACCACGACGAGGCGCGCGTCGCGCGGTCGGGCGCCGAGTTCCTCGACCAGGCGCTGCAAGGCCGGCAGCAGGTCCGAGGCGTGCTGGCGATCGGCGGCGAGCACGACTTCCACCAGCCGTCCCGCCCGCCAGGCCGCCGCGGACGCGGGACGAGCGCTGGCGTCGATGCACAAGGCGAGGTCCGGGGCTCTGCCGAACGGATCCTCGGCTGGCCGCCACTCCCATGCCTCCACCGCGCCGCCCTCGGCCCCGAGCCGCTCCTCGGCTGCGCAGGCGGAATGGCCCTTGGCCGTGTCGACCTCGGCCGTGTCGCGCTCCGGCGCGCTCAAGTCCCGATCTCGGCCGCCATCGTGTCGGCCAGCTCCTGGGCGCGAGCGCGGATCAGGGCCTCGTCGGGGCCCTCGACCATCACGCGCGCCAGCGATTCGGTGCCCGAGTAACGCAACAGCACGCGTCCATCCTCGCCCAGCTCGAGCTCGACCTTGCGCTGGGCGGCCATCGTGCGGGCCAAGGTCGACAGCGCCGGCTTGCTCTTCACGGGCACGTTCAGGAGCACCTGCGGGAAGGCGCGGTAGGCGCCGGCGAGCTCGGAGAGCGGCTTCTTCGCGCGCACGAGGATGCGCAGCACGCGCAGCGCCGTGTAGATGCCGTCGCCGATGTAGTCGTGTTCGGCGCCGAAGACGACATGGCCGGATTGCTCGCCTCCGAGCGGCAGCGACTCCTTGCGCAACGCCTCGACCACGCGCCGGTCGCCCACATCCGTCGTCACGACGCCCACGCCCACCTCGCGCAGCGCCTTGTGCAACCCGCGGTTGCTCATCACGGTGGCGACGATGCGCCGGTCGCTCCAGCCGCCTTCCTGCGCGGCGGCGCGCGCCACGATGGTCATGATCCCGTCGCCGTGCACGACTTCGCCGCGCTCGTCGACCAGCATGCAACGGTCGCCATCGCCGTCCAGCGCGATGCCGAGGTGCGCGCCATGCGTGCGCACCGCCCGCGACAGGGGCCCCAGGTGCGTCGCCCCGCACTCGCGGTTGATGTTCTCGCCATCGGGCTCGGCGGCGATGGAGATGACCTGCGCGCCGAGGCGGAAGAACACGCGCGGCGCCACGCGGCTCGCCCCGCCGTTGGCGCAGTCGAGCACGATCTTCAGGCCGTGCAGCGCCAAGCCCTTGCCGGCGACATCGACGAGGAAGGACAAGTAGCGCTCCTCCAGCGCGGGGTCGAGTTCCGGGCCTTCGCCGGGGAGTTCCAGCGTCGGCCGCGCGACGAGGCGCGCTTCGAGCGCCATCTCCAACTCGTCGGAGAGCTTCTCGCCGGAAGAACCGAAGACCTTGATGCCGTTGTCCTCGGCGGGATTGTGGGAGGCGCTGACCATCGCGCCGATGGTGTAGCCGCTCTCCTTCGCCAGCCATGCCAGCCCGGGCGTCGTCACGAGGCCGCAGCTTTGGACCTCGCATCCGCCGTGCCGCAGGCCGCGCGCCAAGGCGGCCTCCAGCGCGGGACCGCTCTTGCGTCCGTCATGGCCCAGCAACGCGCGCGGATGGGCGGCCGCTCCACCCAGCACCTCGGACAGGGCCAGTCCCAGACTGGTCGCCGCTCCCGTGGTCAGCCAGCCTTCGCCAGCGCGTCCACGGATGCCATCGGTGCCGAAGATGCGCGTCCCCATGCCATGCAGAGGAAACGCTCTCTCCGGCTTGGAATCAAGGGCGACGTGGGCGCGGCGGCCACCGCGCCCGCGCCGTCGAGCACGCCGCGCCGCGCCCGCGGCGCCCCTCGCGGAGCTTGCGAGGCCCGTGAGGCTTGCGCGGCTCGCACCGCGGCGCTCGAGCTCACTGCCGGGTGGCGATCACGAGCACATCGTCCTTGAAGTCGGCCACATCGCCCCAAGTCTTGCCGACCGCGGGCATGACTTGCACTTCGTAGGCACGCTCGACTTCGTCGGTCGCGCCGGCCTGGTGCACGACGAGGTCCAGTCCGCGGATGGAAAGATCGACGGCTTCGGCCGACGAGCTCGCCACCAGCAAGTGGCTGCGCGACTCGCCCAAGTACGCGGCCGAGGTGCCGTTGGCGGAGGTCTCGAAGATCGCGCGCATCGACAGCGGCCGCACCTCGCGTCCGTCGGCGAGCAGCGTGCGCGGCAGGAGCGACAGGTTCAGGTCGAGGACGACGCCTTCGCCCAGCTCCTGCGTGTGCGTGGCGAAGAACGGCTGGGACTCGGGACGCACAGGGGCGGAGACGCCACTGTTCGCCGCGTAGGTCCAAGCGGCGCCGCACAAGGCCAAGGTGGACACGGACATCAAGACGGTCGTTTGCAGCTTCATGGAGGTCTCCAGGGTCCCTTCAGGAGTGGTCATTGGCAGCGGGCGTCCCTGCAGGGTTGGGTTCGGGGCCGACCTGTCGGGATGCAGTGGGGAGGTCGGCTTGTGCTAGTGGCGGTCCCCCGGGTGGTTGCGATGCGATTCGCAATTCCCGTTCGAAGGATGCGCGGTGTCCCGCGTGCAGTGCAGTGCTGCAGTCACCCGGGGATGAGCGGACTGCGGAGGGTGCTCCAAGATCCGCCGCAAGGGTTGATGTCCACGGGCAGTCGCCGCAGGTGCGGCAGCTGCCATGGCCCTGCACGCGCGGCTCAAACGCCGCGGACTCGAGCATGGGCGACCACGGCAAGATGATACCACATGTGAAGGCCGAAGCCGGAATGCGCAGCGCCGAGCGTGTCACCGATCGGCGGAACTTCCGATCTCATGAGTCCAAGCATGGCGGCCAATGGGGGCAAGTCCATGTCCCGACTTGGCTCGGCGACCGCGATGCCCGACATCCCCCGTTGGCTGGCGGTTGCAAGCCGCGGGAGGTTCACCCTCGTCCGGCCTCGCGGCGGCGAGCGATGGCGTGGGCGACGGCGATGGCCTGCCGCGTGGCGGCCGCATCGTGCACGCGCACGAGGTCGACGCCGCCTTGGACGCCATGCACGGCCGCGGCGAGCGATCCACCCAGACGGTCGGCGGGATCCGAGGCGCGGTCGTCGAGCTTGGCGATGAAGCTCTTGCGCGAGGCCCCGAGCATCACAGGCAGGCCCAGCGAGCGCAGCTCGCCGAGGCGGGCCAGAAGTTCGAGGTTGTGCTCGAGCGTCTTGCCGAAGCCGATGCCGGGATCGATCCACAAGCGTGCGGGATCGATGCCGGCTTCGCAGGCTGCGGCGGCGCGCGCGCGCAGGAACTCGAGCACATCGCCGACGACTTCGTCGTAGCGCGGTGCCGCTTGCATGGTGCGCGGCTCGCCTTGCATGTGCATGGCGATGTAGCCCGCGTCGGCCTGCGCCACGACATCCAGCATGTCTGGATCGCACAGGCCGGCGGTCACGTCGTTGACGACGCTCGCGCCTGCGCGCAGCGCGGCGAAGGCGGTGTCGGCGTGGCGCGTGTCGATCGAAAGCGTCGCGTCGACGCGCCGCGCGAGCGCTTGGATCAGGGGCACGACGCGCGCGATCTCGTCCTTGGGATCCACGGGTTCGGCGCCGGGGCGCGTCGATTCGCCGCCGATGTCGAGCCAGTCGGCGCCCGCCGCGACCATGGCGAGTCCGCGCGCGACCAGTTCGTCGAGCGTGGCGCCGCCGTCCGAGAAGCTGTCGGGCGTGGCGTTCAGCACGCCCACGATGCGCGGCCGCGGCGCGGGCATGCTCGCCATCGCGTCGCACAGCGCGAGCAGATCGAGGTCCGGATGCGCCTCGGCGCGCAAGCGCAGCAAGTCGCGCGGCACGCTCCACGCGACGAGCCCGCTCGCCGGCAGGTCGCGCGCGGGCGCTTGCGTCCCGATGAGCGCCAGATGCTCGCTCGCCTCGGCGCCCGCCAGCGCATCGAAGCCGAGCAGCGCGCGTCGCGGATCGCCGCCAACGAACGCGCGCGGACGCAAGGCCCGCGCGCGTTCCGAGACCAGCGGAGGCAGGCTCACGCCGGCGACAGGCCCGCGTTGCCCAGGCCCTCCGGCCCGGCCTCCGGTCGGGCCGCCTCGCGCGCGGGGCGCAACGGCGGGGGCGGAGGCGTCGGGGTCGTGGGCGGTTCGGCGCGCACGACCTCCTCGCCGGCGATCAGCCGCTTGATCTCGTCGCCGGTGATCGTCTCGTAGCGCAGCAAGGTCTGCGTGATGCGCTCGATCGTCTCCTTCTGCTCGACGAGGATCGCCTTGGCTTGCTCGTACGCCTCGCGCAGCAGGCGCTGGATCTCGGTGTCGATCTCGCGCGCGGTGTCCTCCGAGTGCCACTTGGCGCTCATCAATTCCGTGCCGAGGAACTCGCTGCCTTGGCGTTCCGCGTAGTTGATCGGGCCGATCTTCTCGCTCATGCCGAGTTCGGTGACCATCACGCGCGCCATCTCGGTGGCGCGGCGGATGTCGTCGGACGCGCCGGCGGAGATGTCGCCGCAGTACAGCTCCTCCGCCACGCGTCCGCCGAAGAGCACGGCGAGCGTGCCGAGCATCTTCTTCTTCTGCATGTGGTAGCTCTCCTTCTCGGGGAGCACCATGGTCGAGCCCAGCGCGCGGCCGCGCGGCACGATGGTGACCTTGTGCGGATCGTCGACCTCGGGGATGACCGCCGCCACCACCGCGTGGCCCGCCTCGTGGACGGCGGTGATCTTGCGGTCGATCTCCTCGATGTTGCGCGACTTCTTCTGGCGCCCGTAGCGCACCTTGTCGCGCGCCTCCTCGAGGTGCTCCATCGACACCTCGTCCTTCTTCGCCAGCGCGGCCATGATGGCCGCCTCGTTGATGATGGCGGCGAGGTCCGCGCCCGAGTACCCGGGCGTCGACCGCGCCAGGGTCGGCACCTCGACGTCGCCGCCGACCTTGACCTTCTTCAGGTGCACCTTGAGGATCTGCTCGCGGCCCTTGAGGTCCGGCAGCTCGCACGTGACATCGCGGTCGAAGCGCCCCGGGCGCAGCAGCGCCGGGTCGAGCACGTCCGGCCGGTTCGTGGCGGCGATGACGATGATGCCTTCGTCCGTGCCGAAGCCGTCCATCTCGACCAGGATCGCGTTGAGCGTCTGCTCGCGTTCGTCGTGGCCGCCGCCCATGCCGGAGCCGCGGCGCCGGCCGACGGCGTCGATCTCGTCGAGGAAGATGATGCAGGGGCTGCTCTCGCGCGCCTGCTTGAACAGGTCGCGCACGCGCGACGCGCCCACGCCCACGAACATCTCGACGAAGTCCGAGCCGCTGATCGAGAAGAACGGCACTTCGGCCTCGCCGGCGATGGCCTTGGCGAGCAGCGTCTTGCCGCAGCCGGGCTGTCCTACGAGCAGCACGCCGCGCGGGATGCGTCCGCCGATGCGCGTGAAGCGGCCGGGGTTCTTGAGGAACTCGACGATCTCCTTGACCTCGTCCTTGGCCTCGTCGGCGCCCGCCACGTCGTCGAAGGTGACGTTGGTGTTGCTCTCCTTGTTGTAGAGCTGCGCGCGCGAGCGGCCGAAGTTCATCACGCCGCCGGCGCCGCCCTGGTTGCGCATCTGGCGCATGAAGTACAGGAAGACGACGAAGATCAGCACCCACGGTCCCCAGATGAGGAGCACGTTGGCGAGCAGCGAGCTGGACTCCTTCCAGGTCGAGCCCTTGTTCGCGGTGATGTCGAAGTTGCGCGTCTCCACCGCGACGCCGCGGGCGCGCAGCAGGCCGAGCACCTGCGCGAGGTCGGTCTCCTTCTTCAGCTCGACCCAGAACGAGCCCGAGGCGTCCGGCAGCGGGAAGCCGGCCTCGGCCCCTTCCGTCCAGCTCGACTTGGGCCGCGCGGCGACCTGCACGAGCAGCGTCTCCTTCGGCACCGGACGCGTCGTGGTCGTGCGCGCCGGCTCGCCCTCCTTGGGCGCCGCGTTCTGCGCCTGCTCGACCACTTCCTCCGTCGCCACCAGGTGGCGCGCGGCGAGGACCTCGTACCAACCACCTTCGACCGCGGTCCGGAATCCCTGCTCGTCGACCGGCCGGGAGCCCTTCGCCGCCTTCATGGCGCGGAATTCGGCCTCGACGGTGGCGAGGTTGGCGAAGCTCGTGCTGAACAACTCCCCGTTGGCGAGCTTGCCCTCGATCACGTTCGACCCGCGGAACTCCTGCGAGTCGACCTGCCCGGTGTAGAGCAGGTGCTCGTACTGGTCCTGCGTCAGCTCCTTGCGCGGCTGGAACCTCTGGCCGCCCCACATGAGCATGATCGCCAAGAGCACGAGCAGGAAGATGGCGAAGGACCCGAAGGAGCGGGACTTCTTGTTCTTGTCGTCGGCGGGCTTCTTGGTCTCGGCCATGGTGTCGAGTATCGGCTGTCCGCGACGGACTCCTCACTCCTCCTCGGCGGCCGGGGTCGGGGACCCTGAAGGGCGCGAGGGGCGGGGTGCCGCGTAGCCCGATGAGAATAAGACCCGGAGGGCGGCGTTCGACGGGGGCGGGGGGCAAAAAAAGGGAGGGGGAGGGGGTTTTCGACCTCTCCGATGCTGGCCCCTTTCATTGTGCGAGCCTTGGATGGCGTCCTGCCACGCGAGATCCGCCTTGCGCGTTCTTCCTCTGGAGGACGCACGACCGAGGCGCAGGCCTCGCCGTGTCAGCGCCGTGCCGCAGGCCCGCGGTGGCCGCTCGCGCCGGGAACAGGCATCCGGCATGGGCCGTGGTCCGCGCCGACTTACGCAATCTTGGCACGAGCGGAGCGCGAGCATCGTGCTGCGGGCCGAGGCGCCCTCCGCGTTCAACTGCGCGTCGCATGGCTTTCAAGTCCTTCCCGCGCCTTCGGGCCTGCCGGCTTTGGCCCCGACGCGGCCCTGGCAGCGCATCGGGGACCAGCCGCGCGCACGGCCATTCCGATCAGACGCGCGCAGCGTGGCGCGCGTGGCACCCGAGCCGGGATTCCGACCGCGGGACGCGCACAACGAAAGGGGCCAGCATCGGAATCACACTTCCCTCTGCGGCGCGAACAACCTCAACACCAACTCGTCGCACAAGTGCCGCAAGGCCCTCTCCCGCGCCGTCCGCTCCCCATCGAGCTCCTGCACCGGATATCCGATGGAGCCGCTCGCCGTCTCCGGGGGGCCGATCGGGCGGCGGGTGCGTTGGTCGATCAGGGTCGCCTCCACGACGATCGTCAGGCCGGTTTCGAGGAGTTGGTTGTCGCGCGAGCGCACGCCGCCGCGGAAGCGGTAGTCGAGGACGCGGCCGCGGACGATGACTTGCGCCTCCGAGGGCGGCTCCAGCGGGACGTCGCACATGTCGCGCACGGCCCGGGTCAGCTCGGCGTGCACGGCGCTTTCGATGTCGGGCTCGTACGACTCGTTGGAGAAGATCTCGACGCCGATGGAGGCGTAGTTCTCGGCCACGGGCAGGCCGGCGCGCCAACCGGCGCAGCTCGCGGCGCCGAAGAGCGCCCACAGCGCGCCTGCGGCGAGTGCTCGCCGGGCGACGTGCGGCCTCACGGCGCTCCTCCGTCGGCCCCGATCGCGGCGGCTTCCGCGGCGCGCACCTCCTCCGGGGTGCGGGCGCCGGCGGGCGCGGGCGGCAGCCCTTGCAGCCACTCGCGCGCCTGCGCCTCGCGCGCGGCGTCGCCCGCCTCGCGCGCCTCGTCGATGGCGCGCAGCGCGTGGAAGCGCGCTCCCCAAGGGCTTTCCACCTCGGCGTAGAACTTCGAGACGATCATGTCGTTCTCGTAGAGCCTCAGGTTGCAATCGACGAGGTCCTTGCGCGCCTCCGCCACCAACTCGTAGTCGGTGAAGGCCCGCATGCAGTCGATCAGCTCGACGCGCGCCTGGACCAGCGCCTGGCGGTCGTACTCGGGGCTGAGGAGGCTGTCGAGCCGCAACTGCGGGATCAGCAGCTGGTGGCGCGGCCTGAGGCTCGATTCGGGGTGGTTCAGCACGAGCTGCCCGGCGCGTTCGATGGCCAGGTCGAAGCGGCGCTCATTGGCGTAGATGGCGCACAGCGCGGCGTAGCCCTCGTCGCAGCGCCTGGCCCAGGGCGCGTTGAGGATCGCGTACTCGAGGATCTCCTGCGCTTCGTCGACCGTCTCGAACAACCCGAAGAAGCCGTCGTCGTCGTCCTTGAGCGCCAGTCCCATCTCGATCATCAAGTCGCCCGCGGCCTGGCGCTCGTGGTGCATGGGGAAGCGCGTGTCGAGGCGCTTCAGCACGAGGTACCCGTCGTGGTGCTCGCCCTCCTCCATGAGGCGACGCGCGGCGCGCAATCCCGCGTCGACCGCGATCTGGCGCGGCAGGTCGTAGGTCGAGACATCGGCCAGCGCGCTCGTGTCGCCGCCGGGACGATCGAGCTCGGAGACGCGCGCCTTGGCGGCTTCCTCGAGCAGCACGCGCGAGGCCTCGCGCTGCTCGGGGGCCAGCCCTTCGGTCTCGCGCGTGGCGAGCATCCAATCGAGCGCCTTGGCGTGCTCGCCCGCGGCTTGCGCCTCGCGCGCGATGCGCATCGCCTTGTCGTAGTCCTCCGCCTGGATGGTCGCCGGCGCGTAGCGCGTGCTGCCCGGCATCCAATGCGGCAGCGAGGAGCAGGCGGCGCACAGGCCGAGCAGCGCGAGGCAGGCGAGCTGCCGCAGGAGGTCGTGCAGGCTGGGATGCATGGCGTTTGGTGCTGGGCGCGCGCGGCGCGGCGCGATTGTGCGCGACCGGCCGCCGCCAAGCGCGCAGAAAACGCCCGAAGGCCCCGGGGCGCGCCTACCCGGCGGCGGGTGCGTTGCGATTGGGCGCGGCGAGGAAGGAGCCTTGGCTCTTGAGGCGGCTCTCGAGGTGGTAGTCGAGGAACCGGCCGACGAAGTCGCGCACGCGCTCGACGCGCGCGGCGGGCCAGGCCGAGGACTCCTCCGCGTCCGGCACTCCGCATGCCAAGGCGCGCGCGTCGGCGAGCACCGCCTCCGGCAAGGTGCCCACGCGCCGGCCGGTGGTGCGCGCGGCCTCGGCGCAGCGCGCGCACAAGCGCCCGCCGGCGCCCGCCGAGACCCAGGCGCGCGCCGGCGCGCCGCGCGCCGGGGCGGCACCGCCGCACATGGCGCAGCCGAGCAACGCGGGCGCGAGGCCGATGTGCTCGAGCACCTGCAGCTCGAAGCGCACCTGCGCGCGCCATGGATCCTCGCCGCGCGCCAAGGCGTCGAGCGTCGCCTCGAGCAGGTCGAAGAGCAGCGGGTCGGGATCGTCGGGGCGCGCCACGCATTCGACGAGCTCCCAGCTCGTGCAGGCGGCGCGCCAGCGCTCGAGGTCGCGCTCCAGCGCGCGTCGCGTGCGCACGACGGAACCGGCGCGCAGCGTGCCGAGCTCCGCGCGTTCCGTGCGCGCGTACTCGAGCTCGAGCGTGGGGCCGTGGTCGAGCACTCCGTAGTAGCGCGAGGTCGCGCGATAGGCGCCCTTCGCCAAGAGCGCCACGCGCCCGTGGTGGCGCGTCAACGCATGCACGACCAGCGACGACTCCGCCCACGGATGGCGGCGCAGCAGGATGGCGGTGTCGCGGATGTTCGGCACGCGTGGGGGGAGGATAGCGTCGCGCGGCGGCCGCGCGCGCCAGCCTCAGCCCGCCAGCGCCCGCTCGTCCTGCTTGCGCGGCGCGACCTTCACCTCGAGCACCCGGCGGTCCGAGGCCTCGGTCACGACCACCGCGCGACCGCCGAGCTCCAGCGCCTCGCCGCCCTTCGGGAACCGGCCGAGCTCCCACAGCACGGCACCCGCCAGCGTCTCGTAGCTCTCCGACTCGGGGAAGTCGCAGCCCAGTTCCTCGTTGACCTCCGCCACGCGCAAGGTGGCGTCGACGAGCGCGCTGCCGTCGGCGAGGCGCTTGATGCGCTGCGGCTCCTTCTCGTCGGTCTCGTCCGACATCTCGCCGACCACTTCGCGCAGCAAGTCGTCGAGCGTCACGAGCCCGGCGGTGCCGCCGTACTCGTCCAGCGCGATCACGAGCTTCAGGCGATCGCGGCGGAACTCGCCGAGCAGCTCGCTGATCGTCTTGGTCTCCGGCACGAAGTGCACCGGGTGCAGGAGGTCCTTGAGCGCGTGCACATGGAACGCGCCGGTGGCCGCCACGCCGACGAGGTCGCGCGCGGTGACGTAGCCGAGGATGGCGTCCGGACCTCCGTCCCAGGCCGGCAGGCGCGAATGGCCGCTGGCCGCCAAGGCTTGCGCCGCGGCCGCCACGGGCTCGGACGCGTCGATGCCGACGATGCTGGTGCGCGGAGTCATCACCGCCGAGACGGGGGTGTCGCGCGACTCGATCACGTTGCCGATGATCTCCTTCTCGGCCTCGTCGAGCTCGCCCACCGCCTCGCTCTCGACGATCACGTCGCGCAACCCCTCCACGAGCATCTGCGCTTGCTCGGACTTCTGCTCGACGCCGACCACGCGTTCGATCGCCCGCCGCAGCGCGCCGAAGGCGCCCGATACCCAGCGCAGCACCGCGTGCGCGCGCGAGAAGGGCACGAGGCCACCCACGAGCAGGGGGTCGCCCACGCGCGACACGAGGGCCAGCGGGACGACTTCGCAGAAGGCCAGCATCGACGGCACCGCGATGGCGATGGCGACCCATGCTTGGCGAGCGCCTTCCAGGCCCCACAGGCCCAAGGAGCGGTGCAAGAGGACCGCGAAGCTCGCGCGCAGCGACACTTCGAGCAGCGCCGCGCTCGAGCCGAGCTCGCTCGTCCTCTCGAGCAGGGGCGCGAGGCGCGCCCGGCGCGACTCCGGCGCGCGTTCGAGGGTGCGGCTCGCCACGGCGCGGTCGAGCGCGTCGCGGAAGGTCGCGACCAAGGCGGCGCCCAGGAGGCACAGGAGCGGGGGCCCGAAGTCGGCCAGCGACTCGGAGATCAGGGGCCACAGCGACTCGGGCTGGAAAGCTCCGGCAGCCGGGGAACTGGGGGCGGACGATGGCACGGAACGGGCAGGTCGCCGTCTCTGGACGACCAAGTGGAGAGTGTATCGCCTGCCGGACGGGTTTCCCCGGAACGGCGGCGCTCCGCGCAGCGTTACGGTTTCGTGGCGGGAGAGCTGTTGTTTGGCCGTATTAAGGAACTATCAATATCATAAGGTCTTAAAAAATAACAGCTAATGCAAATCTTCTCCGGGGTCTTGTCGGTGGCACGCTGCGTGCTCCGCCGGCTCTGCCATGACCCCCCCTCCCACTCCCAGCCCTGTGATCCTCCTGGAAAATGCCACGGTCGCCGCCCGCCTGCGGGCCAGAGGCGTGGCCTTGGGGGCCCTCCCCGGGGAGGGCGAGCAAGCCTGGCGCGAGCGCACCGAGACGGCCTTGTGCGCCTTGTTTCGGGACGAGCGGGACGGCGAGTCCTTCGCCGAGCTGCACCGCCTTGGCGCGCCGGGGCTCCTGCGTTGGATCGAGTCGCTGGCGCGCGGCCTCCGGCTGGACGCCGGGGAGTTGCTGCAAGATGCCTTCGTCAACATCTACCGCTACGCCGCCGGGTTCCGCGACGACGCGCCCCGCAGCTTCGCCGTGTGGTCGCGGACGATCGCCGGCAACATCGTGCGGCGCGCGAGGCTCAGGAAGCGCGAAGCCTCGCTCGACGCCTTGGCCGAGGCGCGCCTCGAGCCGCGCGACCACCATGCGGGTCCGGTCGAGGAAGCGCTGACGGAAGAGGAGCGCACGCGCCTCGCCCAAGCGTGGATGATCGTCCTCTCGCGCTGGATGGAGGCGTACCGCCAGTTGACGCCGCGCGAGCAGCACCTGATGGAGCTCGTCGAAGTGCGCGGCTTGTCCTACGCGGCGGTGGCGGAAGCCACTCGCCTCGGATTGTCGAACGTGAAGATGATCTTGTTCCGCGCGCGCACCAAGTTGCGCCAGCGCATCGGCGGCGAACTGGAGGTCGCCGCGGGCCTGCTGCGAGCTGGTTAGGGCGCGAAGCAGGCCCGGGGCCCATGCGTGGCGCGGACCGGGCCGCGCCAGCGGCAGGACTGCGCGCTACTGTCCCGAGAGCGAGCGGCGCATGTCGAGCGCGGCGCGTTCCTTCAGCGCCGCGATCTGGTCCCGCAGATTGTCGAGCTCGGGCACCTGTCCCGGCATCAGCGCCGCCCATGCGGTTCCACCCATGGTCAGGCTGCCCGGATCCTCGTTGCCCTGCCCGTAGCCATCCCGGCGATTGACGATGGCGCCAGGCACCTTCAACGCGGCCTTGGCCTCGGTCTCGTCGAGGACCTCGCCGCTCTTGAAGCGCTCCGCCAAGCTCTGCTCGACCAGATCGGTGTAGCGCCAATACAGCGGCAGCATCTCGGCTTGCAAGCGCTCCTGGATGGCGCAGAAGTCGCGCGCCTCCTTGCCGATGGGCATCTTGCGGCCGGGGTTGACGCGCGGATCGACCAGCATCCTGAAGCAATCGGGCAGCGTGCGCGCCGAGGGCTTGAAGAAGCGGTCCTTGGCCGGGTCGAAAGCGGCCGCGGCGGCATCGTACGCGGCTTCGTCGCCCTCGAAGGTCGGGGTGGCTTCGGTCGGTGGAACGGCTCGTTCCCTCGCGGGCGGTGACGCCAGCGCCAACTCGGGCTTCGCCACCGCGGCCTGCGGCCCGGGCGCCTCGGTGGATGTCGCGCCCGCCTGCGCCGGACGGTCGTTTCCGCGTCCGAGCACCATCCAGGCACCCGCGGCCACGGCGGCGAGCGCCAGCGACACCGAGAGCTTGCTCTTCGAAAGTGCCATGGCGGACCTCAGCAATCCGTGCACGTGTTCGTGATCGAGAAGAGGGGCGAGGCGCCGGTGCCGTAGATGGCCTCGACCACGCTCGAGCCACCGCAGTCCACATCGGAATAGATGCACTGCAGGAAGGCGCCGCCACTGCCGATCCAGCCGGCGCCAAGCAGGCGGCCATCCAGCGTGATGCCGATCCGGCAAGGCGCCGAACCCGTGATCTTGACGTCGTAGTCGAACGCGCACGGTGCTGCCGGGCCGCTGCAACCGGGAGCCGAGTCGCACTGCCCGTCGTCCTGCACGTGGATGTAGACGTCGACCACGATGGAGAGCGGGTAGCAGTTGCTGCCTGCTCCGCCGGAGAAGGGCGAGGGGACCAAGGGGCCGATGGAAGCGGGGCACTCGCAGCCGCTGGACTGCGCGGGCGATGCGTCGGCGGGATGGAGGAGCGCGGCGCCGGCGATCGTGGTGGCGGCAAGAACAAGGAAGAAGCTCTTGGTCTGCATGTATCTCATCACTGTGACCTGCGGAAATGGAGTCTGGGAAGGCGGACTGCCGGGTAGATCACTGCCCGCGGTCGTCGCAAGAGCCGATTCGACCGGGGGCAGCCCCTCCACTGCGCATAGATGAGCGCAATCGCAGCGCCGAATGCGGATGGTATGGAGCGAGCGATCAAGAGTCAAGTTCCCTTGGCGATGCGCGCGGTCTTCTGACGCGCTCACCCCTGCTCAATGTAGGATCCGCGAGCCGCCGATAGAGGTGGGTCCGGAGCAAGCTTGGAACAACAACGGCCCGATCGACACCGTGGGCCCCGCGCCTTGAGCTTGAGCGTGGTGATGCCCGTGTACAACGAGCGCCACCTCGTGGAGGAGTCGATCCGGCGCGTGCTCGCGCTCGAGGACCCGCGCCTTGCGTGGTTGGAGCTGATCTGCGTCGACGACGGCTCGACGGACGGTTCGGTCGAGGTGCTGCGCAGGCTCGCGCTCGCGCATCCTCTTCGCATGCGCCTCGTCGAGTCGGGCGCGAATCGCGGCAAGGGCGCCGCCGTGGCGGAGGGCATCCGGCACGCGCGCGGCGACCTGACGGTGATCCAGGACGCGGACCTCGAGTACGACCCGCGCGACTTGCCGCGGCTCATGGCGCCCTTCCTCGAGGAAGGCGCCGACGCGGTGTTCGGCTCGCGCTTCCTCTCGGGCGAATACCGGCGCGTCCTGTATTGGCGCCACAGCCTCGCCAACAAGGCCCTGACCTTGATGGCGAGCGCGCTGACGGACCTCAACCTGACGGACATGGAGACCTGCTACAAGATGGCGCGCACGAGCTTGCTGCGATCCATCCCGCTCAGGAGCCGCGACTTCAGGCTCGAGCCGGAACTGGTCTTCAAGCTGCAGAAGCGCGGGGCGCGCATCTACGAAGTGCCGATCCGCTACAGCGGGCGCACCTACGACGAGGGCAAGAAGATCAGGCCCTTCGACGGCGTGCTGGCGCTCGTCGCGATGGTCAAGTGGTGGCTGGTCGACGACATCTACGCCGACGACGAGCACGGCTCGCACATCCTCCACAGCCTGTCGAACACGCCGCGCTTCAACCGCTGGATGGGTGACGCGATCCGACCGCACCTGGGCGCGAAGGTGCTCGAGATCGGCGCGGGGCTCGGCAACCTGACGCGCAGCTTCACGCCGCGCGAACGCTACACCGCCACCGACCTCAACCCGCTGTACCTCGACTACCTGCGCGGCACCTTCCGCGACAGGCCGTACCTCGACGTCGCCAAGTGCGACCTGCTCGAGCGCGCCGACTTCGACGCGCTCGAGGGCCGCTACGACACGGTCGTGTGCTTGAACGTGCTCGAGCATGTCGAGGACGAGCAGGCGGCGCTGGCGAACATCCGGCGCGCGCTCGAACCGGGCGGCAAGGCCGTGATCCTCGTGCCGCAGGACCAGCGGCTGTACGGCACGCTCGACGAGGTGCTCGAGCACAAGCGGCGCTACGGCCGCCCCGACCTGCGCGCCGCGCTCGAGCGCGCCGGCCTGCGCGTCGAGACCATGTTCGACTTCAACCGCCCGACCACGCCGGGTTGGTGGTGGAACGGCCGCGTGCTGCGCCGTCGCCGCTTCGGCAAGCTCCAGCTCAAGGTGCTCGACTGGAGCGTGTGGTGGCTGCGGCGCGTCGACCGGTTCCTGCCTTGGCGCGGCGTGTCGCTCGTCGCCGTGGCGCGGCGCGACTGAACCGCTTGGCCGGCTCCGGACGCCTGCCGCGCGATCGCCTCAGGCGCGCGCGGGAGCCGCGCCGCCGCGCGCCGCGCGCGGATCGGCGCGCATGCTCCACGCCAGCGCCGCCGGTCCGACGAGGAACAGGGCGTACATCGGCGGGGCCACGCACAGCGGGTTCGTCGCCGCGAGCAAGTCGAGCTCGCAGGCGAAGCGCACCAGGCACTCGAACGCCGCCACCAGCACCGCGACCGCCATCTGGCCGCCCTTGGTGCGCACGGTGGTCTTGGGGTCCGTGACCATGAAGAACAGGAAGAGCGTGTACATGGGCCCGGTGACGGGCATCAGCTCGCCGACGAAGGTGCCTTGCGGCAGCACGACGGAGCGCAGCCACGCGAAGGCGACGAACGCCGCCAGCCACGCCAGCGAGATGTGCACGACCCGCGCCCGCAAGGTGGTCGCGCCGCCGACCAGCCACAGGAGCGCCACGAACGCCAGGTCGTTGCCCCACTGGTGCGACAACATCGACACCTGCGTGGGCGCCAGCAGGAGCAACGCGCACACGCCGAGGTTGGTGGGGTTCCAGAGGTGGCGGCCGCGCCATTGCAGCACGTGCTTCGAGAGGATCGACAGCAGCGAGCACACGACGAATGGCCAGAGCAGGTCGCCCTGCGGCTTGAGCAGGATGGCGACGCTGTTGCCGCTGATGTAGGCCGAGAGGAAGTTGGCCCCCGCCAGGCCCAGCGCGCGGCGCGCGAGGACCTCGGCGAGCACGGCGGTGCCCAAGGCGACGATCCACGGCAGGTAGCTGTCGCCGAGGATCTGGTGGCGCCACTGGCCGACGACGAGGATCGTCGTCAGCAAGGTCGAGCTGTACCAGCGCGGATCGATGCGCGTCCAGAAAGGCTTGTCCGAGCCCTCGCCCGCTCCCGTCGCCGCCGCGGTCGTCGCCATGGCGCTATCTTCGCCAGCGCGCGGGCCGCTGCCTAGGGGCGGGTCACCCGCCTTCGACGACGATGTGGCGCCTTCCGCTCGCCGGCCGGTCGATGCGTTGCACGCGGCCGGACGGCCAGCGGATCTCGACCTCCTCGGGCGTCGCGGCGCCCAGGCCGAAGTGCAGCACGAAGCTGTTCTGCGCGGCGAAGCCGCTGCCCGCGGCGATGGTCTGGGCCAGCACCCGTCCAGCCGCCTTGACGGCGACGCGCGCGCCGACGGCGGAGGTGTTGGGCGCCGCGCCGCGCAGCGCGAACTGGATCCAGCCGCGGCCGGAGGCGGACTCGTTCTCGTAGAACAAGGCGCGCTGGCCGTTGTTGGCGATGGCGAGGTCGAGGTCGCCGTCGCCGCCGTGGTCGAAGAGCGCCACGCCGCGCCCGTCGAGGTCGTCGACCAGCCCGACCTCGGGCGCGATGTCGACGAAGCGCGCGCGGCCCTGGTTCAGGAGCAGCCGCGAGACCTCGTAGCCCGAGAGGCTGCGGTCGTCGATCGGCGGCCAGAACGAGGCGTCCTCGGCGATGCCGCCGGTCGCCACGCCGATCTTCGCCATGCCGAACCAGTAGTCGCGTTCCTTGCTGGCGCTGATGAAGCCGTTCAGCACGACCAGGTCGAGGTCGAAGTCGTTGTCGAGGTCGGCGAACTGCGCGCCCCACGCCCAGCCGCAGTCGCACACGATGCCCTCGGCGATGTTCTGCATGCGGCCGCCCGAGGCGAGCCGGTTGGCGCGCAGGTTGTTGCCCTGGAACAGGTAGCCCTGCTTGGAGATGTTCGTGACGTACACGCCTTGCGTGCCGTCGTTGAGGAAGTCGCCGAGCGCCACGCACATGCCGCTCTTGCTGCTCTCGTCGAGACCGACGCCCTTCTTGCGCTCGAAGCGCAAGCCGCCGCGGTTGAGGAACAGCTCTTCGGGCCCGTAGTCGTTGGCGAGGTACAGGTCCTGGCGCCCGTCGCCGTCCATGTCGGCCGCGGCGACCGCCAAGGTCCAGCGCGTGCTGTCCACGCCGGCCTGCGCGGTGACGTCCTCGAAGCGCATGCCGCCCAGGTTGCGCAAGAGGTGGTTGCGGCCGCCGTTGTTCGCGAACTCGAACGAGTCCTGCATGATGCGCGTGGTGTCGAGGCGCTGCAGGTCGTGCTCGGCGCGGAAGTACCCGGCGAGGTACAAGTCCAGCAGCCCGTCGCCGTCGGCGTCGAACCAGCAGGCGCCGTTGCCGTTGACGCGCGCCGGCAAGCCCGCCTCGACGCCGAGGTCGACGAAGCGTCCATCGTCGTTCCTGTGCAGCGAAGGCGCGCCGTGGCGCATGACGAGCGCGTCCTGGTCGCCGTCGCCGTCCGCGTCGGCCCACCAACTGCCCATGCAGGGCCCGCGCGTGTCGGAGAGGAAGGCGAGGCCGCGCTGCTCGGCCTCGTCGCGGAACGCGCCGTCGAGCTGCTGGATGTACAACTTGTTGCGCGAGCCGATGGCGCTCGAGGTCAGGTACAAGTCGTCCAGGCCGTCGCCGTTCGCGTCGCAGGCGGCGACCGACGCGCCCACGCCGGCGATGTGCGGCTCGATCCCCTTGACCTTGGGATCGTAGGCGGCCTTGGCGTGCACGAACTCGAGCCCCAGTTCGCGCGAGCGTTCGCGCAGGCAGAACCCGTGCCGCTCCTTGGAGCTCGCGCAATCGAGGCGCGCGGCGTCGACGCGCGCCCCGCCGGTCGACATGGACGCGTGGCGCGCGTCCTGCAGGGCGGCCCAGCCGCTCGCGAGGACGAGCACCGCCGCCATGGAAGAGCGCGCCACCGTGGTCCGCCGCATGCCGGAGCGAGGCTACCAGAGCGTGGCCTTCCGTGGCAGGGCGCTCCGCCGGGGCGCTATGCTCGCGCGCATGGCTTCGCTCGACTCCACCGCGCGTCGTCCGTGCGACCTCCTGGTCCACGGGGCCGCCGAACTGGCGACGCCGCTCGGCTCCACGCCGCTCGGCGGCGCCGCCATGGGCCGCATCCACGTCGTCCCGGACGGAGCGGTGGCGATCGCCGACGGCCGCATCGTGGCGGTCGGACCGGCGCGGGAGATCGAGGCGCGGCACGCGCCCGCGCGGCGCCTCGACGCGCGCGGCGGACTGGTCGTGCCCGGGTTCGTCGACGCCCATTCGCACCCCGTGTTCGTCGGCACGCGCGAGGAGGAGTTCGAGCTGCGCACGCGCGGAGCGACCTACGTCGAGATCGCGCAGGCGGGCGGCGGGATCCTCTCCTCGGTGCGCGGCGTGCGCGCGGCCGGCGAGGAGCAGTTGCTGGCGCTCCTCCTGGCGCGCGCGGAGCGCTTCCTCGACCACGGCACGACGACGCTCGAGGCGAAGAGCGGCTACGGGCTGACGTTGGCGGACGAATTGAAGAGCCTGCGCGCCATCGCCGCCGCCAATCGCGTGCAGCCGCTCGAGCTGGTGCCGACCTTCCTCGGCGCGCACGACTATCCGCTCGAGCACCGCGCGGACAAGGCGCGCTACGTCGACCTGCTCGTCGAGGAGATGCTGCCCGCCGTGGCGGCCGCGGGCCTGGCGCAGGGGGCCGACGTCTTCGTCGAGGCCCATGTCTACGACGTGGCCTCCGCGCGACGCATCCTCCTCAAGGCGAAGGAGCTCGGACTGGCGCGTCGGTTGCACGCCGACCAGTTGTCCTTGTCGGGCGGCGCGCTGCTGGCGGCCGAGGTGGGGGCGGCCTCCGCCGACCACCTCGAGCACGTCGACGAGGCCGGGGCCGAGGCCTTGCTCGCCGCCGGAGTCGTGCCGGTGCTGGCGCCGCTCGTGCCCCTCTACCTGCGGCAGGAGCGCGAGGCGCCGGGGCGCATGCTCGTCGACCGCGGCCTGCCGGTGGCCGTCTCCACCGACTTCAATCCCGGCAGTTGCTATTGCCTGAACATGCAGGAGGCGCTGGCCTTCGCCGCCCTGCGCTACCGGATGACGGCGGCCGAGTGCCTCGTGGCCGCGACGCTCAACCCGGCCTGCGCGCTGGGACTGGGCGCCACGCACGGCACCCTCGAACCCGGCAAGCAGGCCGACCTGGTCGTGCTCGACATGCCCAACCACCGGCGGCTCGCCTACGAGCTGGGCCGCAACGCGGCGCGCGCCGTGGTCAAGCGCGGGGTCGTGGTGCGCGAGCGGGCCGGCCCGACCCTCTGAGCCGGCTCGCGGGGGGGGCTCCCGCCGCGGCCCCCTTGGCGCGGGCCCGCCTTGCTGCTGGAATACGCGTCCGGTCGAAGCCTCCCGCCGTCTGTCAAGCAGTTTTGACAGGATGGCGCCGGTCGCCCGCTCCCCCGTCGCGCAGGATCCATGAGCCAGACCCGACTCGTCGAGTGCGTCCCCAACTTCAGCGAAGGCCGCCGTCCCGAGGTGGTCGAGCGGATCCGCGCCGCCATCGAGTCGAGCGCGGGTGCGCGCGTCGTCGACTGGAGCCTCGACGCTTCGCACAACCGCGCCGTGGTGACGGTGGTGGGCGAGCCGCGCGCGGTGTCGGAGGGCGTGTTCCGCGGCATCCGCGCGGCCTCGGAGCTGATCGACTTGCGCACGCACCAGGGCGAGCATCCGCGCATCGGCGCGACCGACGTCGTGCCCTTCGTGCCGCTCGAGGGCTCGACCATGGAGGAGTGCGTGGCGCTGGCGCACGCGCTCGGCGCGCGCGTGGGGGCGGAGCTCGGCATCCCGGTCTACTTCTACGAAGCGGCGGCGCGCACGCCGGCGCGCAAGAACCTGCCGGACGTGCGCAACATCGGCTTCGAGGCGCTCTCCGCCGCGGTGGTGACCGATCCCGCGCGGACACCCGACGAAGGGCCGAAGTCCGCCTTGCACCCGAGCGCCGGCGCGGTCGTGGTGGGGGCGCGCAAGTTCCTGATCGCCTACAACGTCAACCTGCGCAGCGAGGACGTGGCGCTGGCGAAGGAGATCGCCAAGAAGATCCGCGAGAAGGACGGCGGGATGAAGGGCATCAAGGCCATGGGCTTCGCCGTCGACGAGCCGAAGTGCGCGCAGGTGTCGATGAACGTCTGCGACCACGAGGCGACGGGACTCGCGCGCGTCTACGCCGAGATCGAGCGCCTGGCGGCCGAGAAGGGCGTCGGCATCCTCGAGTCGGAATTGGTGGGCCTCGCGCCGCGCGCCGCCCTGCCGGGCGAGACCGCGGCGGCCATCCGCCTGCGCGGCTTCGACCCGAAGAAGCAGATCATCGAGGAACTGCTGTGATCGGCCTGCTGCTGCTTTCGCTGGCCGCGTTCGCGCCCCCCGCGGCGCCGTCGACCTCCATGCCCGGCGTGGAGGAGCAGCGCGCGCCCGTCGCCTGCAAGAAGTGCCAATCGACCGGGCGCGCGCCGTGCGCCGCGCACGACAAGGCCATGTGCGCGCGCGAGGACGCGGTGCTCTATTGCTCGGAGATCGCCGCCTGCGAGCCGTGCGGGGGCGCGGGCTTCGTCGATTGCGCCTCGTGCGTGAACGAGGAGGCGCAAGCCGCGCTCGAGGCCAAGCGCGCCGCCGTCAAGGAGCGCGGCGCCGCGCTGGCATACATCGACAAGGACATGGGGCGCCAGGTGCGCAAGTGCGAGACCGCGCACTTCGTGCTCGCGTGGGAGATCGAGCGCCTCAAGGTCGACAAGCGCATGCTCGAGGCCCACGAGTTGCTGCACCTGCATGCCGAGCGGCTCGAGACGCTCTTCAAGGACCACCTGCGCGAGCTGCGCATCAAGGAGTCGGACTTCCGCGAGAAGTTCCGCGTCTTCGTCTGGTGGCTGCCCGACGACCACCGTCGCGCTTCGGGCGCGTTCTGCGGCCAGACCGCCTCGGGCGGCGTGAAGAAGATGGGCACGCAGCCGTCCTACTCGGTCTGCGGCGGCAAGCAGTTCTTCCAGGGCGACGAGGAGCTCCACCGAAATCTCGTGCACAACGTGGCGCACCTGATCCTCTCGGCCCACGTGCACCCCGAGTGGATGGGGCGCTACAAGGCCGGCTGGCTCGACGAGGGCCTGGCGCATTGGTTCGAGGACAAGTACTGGGGCGTGTGCGACAACTACTGCTTCCAGGAGCAGAACACGAACGTCGACTTCAAGGGCGGGCGCTTCCGCTTGGCGGTGCGGCAACTCGTCGAGAAGGACGAGGCGCCCGCGGCGGCGACGGTGTTCGAGCAGACCTCCGACACCTTGACCCTGCCGCAGCACGCCGTGGCGTTCAGCTACGTGGACTACCTCCTGCACGTCGATCCCGAGAAGCTCGTGCGCCTGTCGCTGCAGTTGAAGAAGAAGGTCGCCACGCGCGACGCGCTCAAGGAGGTCATGGGCCTCGGGGTGATGGAGTTCGAGTCCAACTGGCAGAGCTTCGTGCTCGCCACCTATCCCAAGCGCTGATCCTTGGTGGCCGTGGAACCGGACGACGCGCGCGGGGGACGCGGACTCTTCGCCCAGGCGCTGGCGCGCGCGTTGCTGCCGCTCGTGCTGGCGGGCGCCTTCCTCCTGCGTTGGCAGTCGGGCGCGGCCGAGCGCGTGTCCGACGACGAAGGACAGGGCGCGCTCGCCTGGATCGTGGACGACGAGGAGAGCGCCGCCGCCTTGCGCCGCGCCGAGCTGGCCCTGGCCACCGGACGCTCGAGCGTGCACGACGCGGCGGCCGCCGCGGGCGTTCCGCTCTCCGATCCCGCTTCGCCCGTGCCAGCGGCCCTGCACGCGGCGTTGGCGCGGCTCTTGGCTCCGACGGGCGGCGATCCGGGCCTGCGCGGCCACGACGAAGCGGCCGTGGAGGACGCCTTGCTGCGCCTCGGGCCGCTCTTCGGCTTGTTGCTGGCGATCTGCGTGCATCTCGCGGCGCGTTCGCTGCTCGCCGGGTCGGCGGAGCGATCGGTGCTCCTCGGTTCGGTCTGCGCCGCGGCGGTGGCGGCTTGCGCGCATCCGCTGGTCGCGCCGAGCGCCCTCGGCCGCCTCGCGGAAGGCGCGCTCGGCTGGATCGCCGTGGCGTTGCTCGTGCGCAGCTACGCGCGCCTCGCCTCGCGCGACGAGGAGCCGGCGGAGGAGGGCACGCCGGCGGCGACCTCCAAGCTGGTCGACGGCGTGCTCGAAGGCCTGCTCGGAGGCGTGCTGGCGGGGATCGCCATCGCCGCCTGGGCTCCGGCGGCCGTGGTCGTCGTGTGCGGCTCGGCCATGCTCCTGCGCGCGGCGCTCGATCCGGTCGGGCGCGCCCTGCGCGCGCGCACCGCGTTGCTGCTGCACCTCGTCGCGGCCTTCGCCTTGCGCTTGCCGCTGGAGGAAGGCCCATGGGCCGCCTCGGAGGGGGCGTGGGCCGCGTGGATCCGCGGCGCCTCGACCTTGCTGCTCGTGCTGGCGGCGCCCTTCGCCGTGCTGCTGCTCCTGTCGAGGAAGCGCGGCGAGCCGCGCCGCGTGCTGCATGTGGCCATGCTCGCCGCGCTGGTCTTGGTGGCGATCGCCTGGCTGCCCGGAGCGTGGCGCGAAGGGCGTGCTGGTTGGCCCGCGTTGCTCGCGCACGACCCGTTGCAGGCGCGCTGGCCCGGCCCGGACCTGCCGGCCTTGGGTGCGTTGCTCGTGGGCGTCGTGCTGGTCGCGCCGCGCTGGCGCGATCACGCGGGCTTCTTCGTGCTGCTGCTGGCGGGCGCGTCGCTCCTCGCAGGGCTGGTGCTGAGGGACGGACCGGCGCTCGTCGCCTTGGCGGCGGCCTTCGTCGTGGCGGAGCTGGCGCGCGCGCCGCTCCACGATGGATCCGCGTCGCGCATCGGCGTGCTCGCTTCGCGCGCCATCCCCGTCGCGCTGCTGCTGCCGGCCTTCGCGCTGGCGGGGCGCGCGGTGGACGAAGGCCTGCGCCAGGAGCGGATCGAGCATTCGCTCGGCCTGCGTCGGCTGCGCGAAGTCGTGCCGAGCAGCGCCCCCTGGAACGATCCCGATGGCGAGCCGCAGGACTGCGTGCTCGTGCCGGCGGGACACGCGGCGCGCGCGATACTGCATGGAAGGCGCGCGGTGCCGGCGACTTCGCACGCGCGCCTCGGCAGCGCGGAGATGGAGGCGCGCGTCGCGGCGGTCGAGCACCTGGCGCGCGTGGCGAGCTTCGAAGAACTGGCCCGCGGAATGCGCGCCCTGGGCGCCACGCACCTCGTGGCCGCCCCGCGCCACGCGGGAGTCGAGCTCGATCCGGCCGGCGCTTGGTCGCGGTTGTCGATGTGGCGTCCAGGCGAGGACAGCGGGCCTTTCAAACTCGCGTGGAGTTCGCCGCGCCGCGTGGGCGTCGACGGTCGCGCGCTCCTCGATGCGCGGCTGCCCGGCGGGGCGGCGTGCTCCATCTGGCGACTCGAGCCCGCGGCGTCGCGCCCCGCTCCGGAGCTGCGCGCGCGCTGAGGCGGGCGCCGGTCAGGGTTCGCGGTGCTTCTCGCCGCGTCGGTACGAGTCGACGCGCGCGCGCCACTCCGACAGCAGATCCGGACCAAGTTCGGCGGGCGCGCGGCGGCATGCCTCCTCCTGCGCGCGCGCCGCCTCGGCCGGCCGTCCGGCCTCGGCCAGCGCGGCGGCGAGGATCTCCAAGGTCGCGGCATCGTCCGGTTTGCTTGACGACAAGGCGCGCGCCAAGTCCAGCGCGCGCCCGCCGTCGCGCAGCGCGTCGTCGGCGTTGGTGGCGAGTTCCCACGCGAGCCACGCACGGGCTCCGGACTCGGACGGGTCGAGGGAGATGGCGGCCTCGATCGCCTGCAGGGCCTCGCGCGAACGTCCGAGCGAGCGCAGCAGGCGCGCCTGCTCGAGGCGCACGCCGCGTTCCTTCGGCCGCAGCTCGACGACGCGCGCGAGGTCGTCCGCCGCGTCCGCCGCGCGGCCGAGGCGCAGCAGCACCCACGCGCGGGCGAGCAGGGTCGGCCATGCGGACGGCACCAGCTCGAGCGAGCGCGCGTACGAGCGCAACGCGTCGTCGTGGCGTCCGTCCTGCGCCTGCGCCACGCCGAGGTGGTACCAGGCTTGCTCGAGGTCGGGCGCCAGGCGCACGGCCTCGGCCAGCTCGCGTTCCGCCTCGGCGCGCTTTCCGGTGGCGGAGAGCGCCCGTCCCAGGTCGAGTCGGAACACGGGCGCCGCGGGGTCCTCCGCGACCGCGCGCGAGAGGTGCTCCAGCGCTTCCGCCGGTCGGCCATGCTGGAGCAGCGAAGCGCCGCGCGCGTGGTCGTCGATGATCGCCATCGAGCGTCGGGGATCGCGGCCGGTGTAGGCGATCGTGCCGGAACCGCCGGCGTAGCCCAGCGCCGCCACGGCTTGCGCCTTGTCCGGATCGCCGCCCGCGCGCGCCACGGGATGCGCGACGAAGGTGGCCGCGTAGTCGGCGAGCACGCGCGACAGCTCCTCGGCGCGCGGGCGTTCGGCCTGCGCGCGGTCCGCGAGTTCGCGCGGGTCCCGCTCGAGGTCGTACAGCTCGCGCGCCGCGGCGCCGTCGACGAGCGGGCCTTCGACCAGCTTGTCGTCGCCTTGGCGCAGGGCGTGCAGCGGCGCCCAGCCGAACTCGAGGCGCGCGTACTCGCTTTCGGCGTACAGGACGCCCGCGGCCGGTTCCACGCCGCGCAACGCGTCGGCGAGGTCGCGTCCGCGTCCGAGCGTCTTCCATCCGGCGCGCGCTGCGAGCGTGGGCGCGAGGTCGACGAGGCCCACCGGCGCGCGGATCGTCGCCCCGGCGGCGACACCAGGTCCGGCCACGACCAGCGGCACGTGCAGCGTCGCCTCGTGCACGAGCACGCCGTGCGTGTCCTCCCCGTGCTCGCCGAGTCCCTCGCCGTGGTCGGAGGTGACCACGACCAGGGTCGTGGCGGGATCGCAGGCCTCGAGCAGGCGACGCAACTGCGCGTCGACGGCGGCGATCTCGGCGTCGTAGGGGTCGGGGTGGCGCGAGCGGAACGGCTCCGGCGCGGTCCACGGTCGATGCGGATCGTAGAGGTGCACCCAGGCGAACCATGCGCGGTCCTCGCGCTCCTCGATCCAGCGCTTCGCCGCGTCGATGGTCGCGCCGGCGGGGCGCTCGATCATCGGGGGACCGCCGACGACGAGCGGTCCGAGGTCGTCGTCGTAGTGCTGGAACCCGCGGTCGAGTCCGAAGGATCCGTCGAGCACCGCGGCGGAGACGAACGCGGCGGTGGCCCAGCCCGCGGAACGGGCGCGTTCGGCGAGGGTGGGCATGCTCGCGCCCAACGCCGCGCGCGTGTTGACGCGCAGGCCGTGCTCGGGCGGTTCGAGCCCGGTGAGCAGCGTGGCGTGCGCCGGCAGGGTGAGCGGCACGCAAGTCCAGGCCGCGGCGAAGCGCGTGCCGCGCCCGGCCAGCGCGTCGATCGTCGGCGTGGCGGCCTCGGTCCGGCCGAAGCAACCCAGCCGATCGGCGCGCAGGGTGTCGATGGTCACGAGCAGGACGTTCGGTCGCGCGGCCGTCGCGCGCGGCATCGCTTGCTCCTCGTCGCCGGAGCAGGCGGCGAGGCACAGGAGCGCGAAGGCCTGCGGCGCGAGCGCGGGGCGGGTCTGCATGGTGGCTAGAGCCTAGCAGCGACCTCGCCGCGGCTCACGAGCGGCGAGGAGCGAGCGCGGATCGGCGCGCCCGACACCCCGCGCGCGCCGCGGTGGCGAGGCTTCGCGGCGTCCATTTCGTAGGATCCATGCCGCATGAGCTTGATCGAACCGCGCACACTCAAGGGCTTCCGCGACTACCTGCCCGAGACCATGATCCCGCGCGAGCGGCTCATGGAGACGGCGCGTCGCGTCTACCGTTCGTTCGGCTTCCTGCCGATCGACACGCCGGCCCTCGAGTACGAGGAGATCCTGGTCGGCAAGGGGGGCGCGGAGAGCGACAAGCAGCTCTACCGGTTCGAGGACCACGGCGGGCGGCGCGTGGCCCTGCGCTTCGACTTGACCGTGCCCTTGGCGCGCTTCGTCGCCCAGCACCACAACGATCTGGGGCTGCCGTTCAAGCGCTACCACATCGGCACGGTGTGGCGCGGCGAGAACACGCAACGCGGACGCTACCGCGAGTTCGTGCAGTGCGACTTCGACACGATCGGCTCGACCAGCATCGCGGTCGACATCGAGACCGGGCTCGTCGTTCACGAGCTGCTGCGCGCGATCGGCTTCGAGCGCTTCGAGATCCGCGTCAACGACCGCCGCGTGCTGAACGGCGTGCTGGAGCGCGCGGGACTCGCCGAGCACGCCGTGCCGGTGCTGCGCGCGCTGGACAAGCTGGACAAGATCGGCCCGGAGAAGGTGGCGGAGGAGATGGCCTCGACCGCCGGCGCCAGCGCGGCGCAGTCGCGCGCCATCCTCGAACTGGCGCAGGCGCGCGGCACGAACGCCGAGGTGCTCGAGCGCGTGCATCCGCTCGTGGCGGGCACGGCGCGCGGCGAGGCGGGCATCGCGAGCCTGTCGACGCTGCTCGGCGCGATGGGCGCCGCGGGCGTGCCGGAGTCTCGATTGCGGCTGGACTTGTCGATCGCGCGCGGCCTCGACTACTACACGGGCACCATCTACGAGACGGTGCTCGGCGACCTGCCCGGGATCGGCAGCGTGTGCTCGGGCGGTCGCTACGACGACCTCGCGTCGCTCTACACCAAGGAGAAGCTGCCGGGGATCGGCGCTTCGCTCGGGCTCGACCGCCTGCTCGCGGCGATGGAGGAGCTGGGACTCGTCGACGCGCGACGCGCCAGCGCGCCCTTGTTCCTCGCGTACTTCGACGAGGCGCGCCTGGCGGACTACCAGGCGTTGGCGATGCGCTTGCGCGCGGCCGGGATCGGCGTCGAGTTCTACCCCGAGCCGAAGAAGCTCGGCCAGCAGCTGAAGTACGCCGACCGTCGCGGCTTCCGCCACGCGCTCATCGTCGGCGGAGACGAGTGGACCTCCGGCCAGGCCCAGTTGAAGGACCTCGCGCGCCAATCCAGCAGCGTCGTGCCGCTGGGCGACGGTCTCGTCGACGCCTTGGCGCGCGCCTTGGCGCAGTGACCGCCGTCGGCGACCGGCGGCGACCACCACGCCGAGGCGGGGCTACGGACAGAAGGCGACGCGCAGTCCGTCGCTGAAGTTGAACCCCGCGCCCCCGGCCGCGGAGTTGCGATACCACAGCTGGAAGTGCTGCGGCGCGCCGGCCGCGATGGTCGAGCCCGGATAGGTGCCGAAGTCGAGCATCCACAAGGCGTCGCCCCACGGGCTCGCGTTGAAGCGCGGCAACCGCAGCACCGGCGAAGCCACGCAGCGGTATCCGTTGCCGAAGGGCGCTTGCGTCTGGTTGGGGCCGAAGATGTACATGCAAGGCGTGTTCGGCGGGACCGAGGTGGTCTCGAGCGTGAACGCGCCTTGCGACAGGCGCAGGCTGCCTTGCCATCCGATCTGCGCGCCGAACGGATCGACGGAGTTCGGAGAAAGCGCGCAGTAGCCGATCGCCTCCATCGTGCAGTAGGCCGGCATGCAGCCGGAGGCCTGCACGCGCGCCTTCATGATCTGCGCCGTGGTCGGATGGAAGTAGGGGGAGATGTTGGCCATGCCCGCGCCGCAGGTGTGGCAATAGCTCATGATCGTCCCGCTGGTCGAGCATTGCCCGCCGGCGCTGCACGCGCCCGCGGCGCACTGGTCGAGCGGCGGGCAGTAGTCGTGCGTGTGCCAGGAGCCGAAGTTGTGGCCCATCTCGTGCGCCACGACGAAGTAGTCCCACGTGAACGGACCTTGCTGCACCGGAAGCGGCGTCTGCCCGGTGTAGAGGTTGATGCCCGAGGACGCGCCGAAGCCCCATGATCCGTTGCACAGCACGTCGACGTAGGCGAGCCCGCCGCCCAGATCGGCGCCCGAGAGGAAGTGGCCGAGGGCGCCGCCGCCGGGCAGCGCGTTCGTCCATGCGATCCTGAACTCGTCGAGCAGGCCGCCCAGCCCCGCGCCGTTCTCCTGGGACTGCCACGGGTCGGCGGCGGTCGAGTACGTGCCGAGGTGCGCGAGTTGCAGCACGGCGTCGACTTGTTCGTAGAAGCGCTGCGACAGCGCGCCGTACAGCGCGATCACGTAGTTCGCCGCCGCCTGCGCGTCGCCGCCGAAGCGCTGGGTCAACTGCCAGTCGCACTCGACCGACACGCGGCAGGTGCGCACGACGGTGGCGAGGTGGTTCGAGGCGAGGGGCGCGGGCGGGAGGGACGCGGCGCCCGGGACCGCGGGCGTCCGGCAGTCGAAGCGCGGCTGGAAGCCAGCCGAGGCGAGTCGCGCCTCGGAGACCCAGCACGACAAGTGCGGGGAGTCGGTGCCCTCGAGGCTCGCGAGGTGCTGCCAATCGCCGCGGCGCCACACCCAACCGCGCGAAGCGAGGGGCGACAACGACAGGTAGACGTCGGACTCGGGTTGTCCCACCACCTTGCCGCTCCACAGCGTCTGGTCCATGCCGTCGAGCGGGCGCGGAACGCCATCCACGTGCCAGGCCGACGGATCGACGACGCGCTCCAGCGGGATGCGCTCCAACTCGAGGTCGACGCTCGATCCGTCGCCGAGCAGCACGCCTTGCATCAGCACGCGTCCATGTCGATCGAGCGCGCGCATCGCCTGCGCGTCGGGCGCCATGCGCGCCTCGGGCGCATCCGAAGCGCGCTGCATCGGGAACGGCAGTGCGACGAGCGCGCCGGACCGGTCCATGGCGCCGAGAGGCGCGACGAGCGCGGATGCGTGCAGGAGGAGCAGCAGGGCGAGGCGCATGGTCGGATGGATCCTCCAGGCTTGGTCGAGCGGAGGGAGCAGTCGCGCGCGAGCCTGCGACGCGACGCGACGGCTCGCGCGCGGCCACGCGGCCCGGGAGGCCGCAGCGCCCGCCGGTGCGCGCGTCATGGACAAACGTGCAGCGTCAACGCGTTGCTGAGGTTGAAGCCCGAGCCGCCGCCGGCGGGGTTCCTGTACCACGCCTGGAAGTGCCACACCGAACCCGCTGCGAGGCGTCCCGGACCGCTGCCGACGGGGGCGGCGGAGAAGTCGAGGGCGCGCGACAGGACGCCCGCCGAGCCGCTGGTGGAGGTCGGCAGGCGATACACGGTGCCGTTCACGCAGCGCACGCCGTTGCCGAAGGCCGTGTTCGTCTTGTTGTTGCCGTAGAAGAACAACCCGATGGTGTTCGTAGGCACGTTGACGGCGCGCAGCGTGAGGTTGGCGGCCGCCAAGCTGTTGGAGCCGATCGCGGAGATCGTCGCGCCGAGTCCGGTGGAGTTGGGATTGGCCGTGCAGTAGGTGGTCGGCAGCGTGCAGAAGAAGTTCATGCACGACTGCGCCGCGCGCGCGCGCATGACGTTGACGCACTCGGGGTGGAAGTACGGGCTGACGTTGTTCATGCCGCCGCTGCACAGGTGGCAGTAGCTCATGATCGTTCCGGAGCTGCTGCAGACCTGCTGCGTCTGGCACTGGCCGAAGTAGCCGTTGGGCGCGCACTGGTCGAGCGGCGGGCAGAAGTTGTGCGTGTGCGAGCTGCCGAAGTTGTGCCCGAGCTCGTGCGTCACGACGACGAAGTCCCAGGTCAGCGGGCCTTGCGTGACCGGGAAGGTGGTCTGGCCGGAGAGGTTGCCGGAGACGCCGAAGCCGTAGGTCTGGTTGCACAGCACGTCGAGCCAAGCGACGCCGCCGCCGAGGCTGGCGCCGGAGAGGAAGTGGCCGAGGTTGCCGTTGGAGGGGATCGCGCCCTGCCACGCGGCCTGGAAGGCGTACAGCATGTCGATGCTGTTGCCGCCGTTGTCGGCGGTGGTCCACGGGTCGTTGCTGCTCGAGTAGATCGACAACTGCGCGATCTCCAGCACCGTGTCGATCTGCTCGTAGTAGCGCTGCGACGCGGCGCCCCACAGGGAGAGGACGTAGGTCAGGGTCGCGCCGGCGTTGCCGCCGAAGCGCTGCGTCAGTTGCCAGTCGGTCTCGACCGCGACGCGGCAGGCGAGCGTGGTCGTGGCGAGCGAGGAAGTCCCGGTCGCGATCGGCGCGGGGCGCGCGCCGCCGGGCTGCGGCAGTTCCTCGGCGCGGCAGGCGTGGCGCAACTCGTCGCCACGCGCGTTGAGCAGTTCCTCGGAGGCGAACAACGCCTCGGCCGCGTTCCAGTCGTTGGTGCGCGCCAGCAGGTGCTCGAACTTGCCGTTGGCGTGGATCCAGCCGCGCGAGCCGTGCGGCGAGAAGGCGAAGTAGGCGCTCGAGCCGTCGGCGCCATCGACCGTCCCGCGCCACAAGGTCAGGTCGAGGTCCGGCAGCTCGCGCGCCGCGCCATCGACCTTGAGCAGCATGTCGTGGGCGAACCGTTCGAGCGGGATGCGCTCGAGGACCAGGTCGACCGGGCCGGCGCTGGTGGGCACGCCGTCGAAGCGCACGGCGGTGCGCGCCTCGAGCGCGCGGATGCCCGCGAGGTCCGGGCGCAGGTGCACGGCTCCGGCGACGCGACCTGCGACCTGGAAGGGGAACTGCTGTTCCAGCCGCTGGGTCGAGGGGACGGTCGGCGCGAGTGCGGCCGCGAGGGCCAGCGGGACGAGTGCGAGCATCGGGGATCTCGAGGGGGGGGCGGGTGCCGGTCGACGACGCGGCGTGCTTGGGACGAGTCTACGCCCTGTTTCGGATCCCCGCTCGTCGGCAAATCCTTCCACCCACCGCCGACCGCGGCGGATGCGGTGCTAGGAGGACGCGTGGAGGGCGACTGTCGCGCAGTACTCTCCTAGCGGCGCACATCGCGCCGACCACCGCCATGAAGCTCAAGCACATCCTCGTCCTGCTCGCCGCCACTGCCCTCGTCGTCGTCGCGTGGAAGGCCGCGCAGGACCGCGCGCCGGATGCGGACGCGGTCGATGGTCGAAGCGCCGCCGCTGCGCGACCCGAAGGCTCCTCCACGGTGGTGGAGCTGCAAGCACCGGCGCAGGCGGGCGTGCGCGAGGCGGGCGTCGCGCCCGACGAGGCGACCAAGCCGGCGGAACTCGCGCCCGTCCCCGTGGCGCTCGACATCGTGGAGATCGGCGACGGCCTGCCGACCGAGGAGGCCCCGTTCCAGGACGGCGGCGCCGCGGCGGTTTCCAGCGGGATCGCCACGCCCGACTACGCCTTGAAGTACATCAACGTCGACGGCGCCGGTCGCGCGCAAGCCGCCGAGACGCTGCGCAATCGCGTGAAGCTCAGCAAGGGGCGCAGCCTGAAGGACGGCGGCATGGACGAGAAGACCGTCGATCGCCTGCTGCGCGAGGCCACCTGGTTGGACGAGAACCCCGAGCCCTGAGCGGCCCGCGGACCCGCTCGCGGGTCGGAAATCCCTTCCCGCGTACAGTTCGGGCGAGTCGCGTTCCGAAGAGCTGGGCGAGCCGGCGATCGCCGGAACCCACCACCATGAGCTCGCAGGAACTGCCCGAACACGCTCGCGAGAGCACCACGACCGACGACCGCCGCGATGGGTCGCGCAGGAAGATCCGCGCCGTCGTGCGCCTGGACTTGCCGGCGACGCGCCTCGTCGGCTCCGCCGAGAACATCTCGCGCTCGGGGATCCTGTTCTTCACCGACGAACCCATGCGGGTGCGCCTCGAGATCGAGCAGAACGGCGAGACGCGCGTCGTCGAAGGACGCCTGGTGCGCGGACAGCGCATGCGCGACGACCACTTCGGCTGGGCGGTCGAGTTCGACCACGAGTGAACCCGCCGCGTGCGGCGAGCGGATGGCGCGTCCGGCGCGCCGGCGCTAAGGTCTGGGGCTTCGCCGCCGCGTTCGCGCGGCCAACCACCAAGGAGCCCACATGGGACTGTTGTCCAGGATCACGGGGATGGTCGCCCCCGCGCGCAAGCCGACCGACGACGTCCACCTCGCCGCGGCCATGCTGGTAATGGCCGGCGCGGACGGATCCATCGACGCCGGCGAGATCATGACCGTGTCGGGATTCGCCGCCACCTTGCCCGAGTTCAAGGGCAAGGACTTCAACAAGGTGGCCGAGGAGGCGATCAAGGCCATCCGCCGCCACAAGTCGCTCGACGAGGCGGTGGCCGCCTTGGGCGAACTCTCGACGCCGGCCTTGAAGGTCAAGTGCTTCGTGTTGTGCGCGGACATCGCGCTCAGCTCGGGGGACGTCGACGACAAGGAGGACGCCTTGCTCGAGAAGCTGCAGGGCGTGCTCGGCGTGGACCAGTCCACGGCCGCGAAGGTGATCGAGGTGCTGTCGCTGAAGTACGCGCGCTAGGCGCGACGCCACGAACAGGACGGGAGGCTCGTCGCGTGCGCCGCGACGAGCCTCCCGTCCGTTCGCGTCCGCCACGCGGGCGGCGGCTCTCAGCCCAAGCGCTCGAGCAAGAGGTCGGGCAGCACGCCCAGCACGACCACGCCCGCCGCGCAGGCGACGGCCATGGCGTTGGCCCACGGACGCGACTCGAGGTTCGTCTCGACGCCGGCGGACTCCTGCATGTACATCGCCACGATCAGGCGCAGGTAGTAGCCCAGCGCCACGACCGACATGAGGATGCCGGCGATGGCCCAGCCGATCATGTCGGCATCCACCGCGGTCGAGAACACGAGGTACTTGCCGAGGAACCCGCCCGTGGCGGGGATCCCGCCGAGCGAGAGCGCGAACAGCGCGAACGTGGCGGCCCAGAGCGGACTCCGTTGCGCCAGGCCCTTGATCGAGTCGATGGTCACGGCGCGGCCCGTGCGGCCTTCCATCGCGGTCACCAGTCCGAACGCCCCGCCCGCGGTGAACACGTAGGCCGCCATGTAGTACACGATGGCGCGCGTGGCGTCGGATGCGCTGGCGCCGCCGGAGACCTGCGCCGCGATGGCGAGCAGCATCGTGCCCGCATGCGCGATGCCCGAGTACGCGAGCAGGCGCTTGAGGTCGGTCTGCACCAGGGCGCCGAGGTTGCCGATCGCCATGGTGGCGACCGCCACGACCGCGAGCACGGTGGTGGCGTCCTTCGGCAGAAGGAGGGACATCGGCAGCAGGAACGCGAACGCCGCGGCCTTGGTGCCGGTCGCCATGAACGTCGTCACGGGCGAGGGCGCGCCCTGGTAGACGTCGGGCACCCACAGGTGGAACGGGAACACGCTGATCTTGAAGAACAGGCTGGCGGCGACGAGCACCGCCCCGGCGACGGTGATCGGCTGCAGCAGCGCGGCGGCGCCCATCTTCGACAGGGTCAGCGTGCCGGTGCCGGCGTAGACCAGCGCGGAGCCGAACAGGAAGATCGCGGCGGCGAACGAGCCGAGGACGAAGTACTTGAGCGCCGACTCGATCGACTCGCGGCGAGCGCGGCGGAACCCCGACAGCGTGTAGAGGGGGATGGACAAGAGCTCGAGGCCGACGAAGAACACGAGCAGGTCGCGCGCCCCGGCCATGAGCACCATGCCGGCGGCCGACGACAGCAGCAACACGTCGTGCTCGCCCTCGAACGCCGACTCCTCCTTGTAGTAGCGGCGGCCGAACAGCCAAGCGACCAGGGTCGCGGCGACGAACAGGATCGTCCACCATCCCGTGATCGAGTTGGCCACGTAGGTCTCGGCGAACACGCGCGTCTCGCCGCCCCGGGCCTGCGTCCAGCCGTAGCCCAGCGCGGCCGCGAGCGAACCGAGGAACACGAGCGGCCTCAGCGCGCGAGTCCCGGGCAGGATCTCGACCACCAGCATCAGCAGGATGCCGGCGCACAGCGCGATGAACGGGGCCGTCGCCGCGAAGGCCTCGGGCGTCAGCATCTGGCGGATCATCTCTGCGTTCATCGGGCTTCCTCCTGCGCGAAGGGACCGGCGGGCGCCTGCACGCGCGGTTCGAGCTGGGCGCTCCTCGCCTCGCCTCGCGCGCGCAGGAGGCGCTTGTCGAGGTCGGCGAGCGAGCCCTTCATCGGGTCAAGGAACATGTTGGGGGCGACGCCGATCCACACGCACAGCGCGACCACGGGCAGCATCAAGCCGGTTTCGCGCGCGGTGAGGTCGCGCAGGCCCTTGTTGGCGGCGTTGGTGATCGGCCCGAACAGCATCTTGCGCGTGGCCACCAGCAGGTACACCGCGCCGAACACCACGCCCGAGACCGCGACGACCGCGATGGCGGACGAGGCCTGGAACGTGCCGAGCAGGATCAGGTACTCGCCGACGAAGCCGTTGAGCCCCGGCAGGGCGACGCTCGAGAGCACCGCGAACACGAAGAACACCGCGTAGAGCGGCATGACGGTGGCGATGCCGCCGTACTGGTCGAGAGCGCGCGTGTGGCGACGCTCGTAGATCATGCCGACGAGGAGGAACAAGAGGCCGGTCGACAGGCCGTGGTTCACCATCTGCAGCACCCCGCCGCGCAGTCCCGCCTCGTTGAGCGCGAACAGTCCGAGGACGACGTAGCCGAGGTGGCTGACCGACGAGCAGGCCACGAGGCGCTTGACGTCCGTCTGCGCCATCGCGAGGAAGGCGCCGTATACGATGCCCAGCGCGCCGAGCGCCATCATCCACGGCGAGGCGACGAGGGCCGCGCCCGGGAACATGGCGATGCAGAACCGCAGCAAGCCGTAGGTGCCCATCTTCAGGAGCACGCCGGCGAGGATGACCGAACCCGAGGTCGGAGCCTCGGTGTGCGCGTCGGGCAGCCAAGTGTGGAACGGCATCAAGGGCACCTTGATGGCGAACGCCAGCGCGAACGCGCCGAAGAGCCACAGTTGCTGGTCCACGGGCAGTTGCCCGCCGTAGTTGACGAGATAGCCGATGTCGGTGGAGCCGGACTGCTGGATCAGCCAGATCACGGCGACCAGCATCACGAGGCTGCCCGCGAGCGTGTACAGGAAGAACTTGATCGTCGCGTACAGGCGCCGTTCGCCGCCCCAGATCCCGAGGATGAAGTACAGCGGGACGAGGCTGGTCTCCCAGAAGAAGTAGAACAGCACCAGGTCCAGCGAGAGGAACACGCCGAGCATGCCCGTCTGCATGACGAGCAGCCAGACCATGAACTCCTTGACGCGCTTGTCGATGTGGCCCCACGTCGACAGCACGACGATCGGGCCGAGGATGGCGGTCAAGCCGACCATCAGCAGCGAGAGCCCGTCGAGGCCGAGGCGCCAGTGGACCGCCACTCCGCCGGGCAGCGTGAACCACGGCACCTGCACGAGGTGCTGGGCCGCGGCCGACGAGCCGTCGAAGTCGAGGCACAGCAGCACGCCCACGACGCCGGTGGCGATCGTGGTGGCGAGTGCCAGCAGTCGCTGGAGCTGAGCGGCGCCCGACGGGGTCAGGGCCACGAGGATGGCGCCGGCGAGCGGCAGCAGGACGAGGGTGGTCAGGTCGAGGAAGGAGTCCATCGCGCGTCCTCCGTCAGCGGTTCCAGATGAGGACGAGGACGAGGATGGCGGTCACGGCGCCCATCCACAGTCCGTAGGAGGCCACCTTGCCGTTGGCGAGGCGCCGCGTGCGTTCGCCGAGCGACTTGGCGGAGGAGGCGACGCCGTTGACCAGGCCGTCGATGGCGAACTGGTCGAACACGACGGCGATCACGAACGCCAGGAGCTTCACGGGCTGGACGATCCAGTGCGTGTACTTCGTGTCGATCGTCCACGCGTCGGAGAGGAACGCGTGCAGGCGCCCGCGGGCGGCGGCGAACGACTGGTCGCACTGCGTGCCGCCGACGTGCTTCTTGAACCCCAGCGTGGCGAACACGATCGCCACCACCGAACCGAGCCCCAGCAGGGCCCATTCGGCCTCGTGCGACAGGACGTGCGCCCCGCGCGCGGCGATGATCGCGTCGCCGGCGCGCGTCACGGGTTCGAGCCAGTCCTTCAGCGCGTGCGCGACATGGAACACCGGCGGCAGTCCGAGCAACCCGCCGAAGACGGACAGGATCGCCAGCGCCATCAACGGCAGAGTCATGACGGCGGGGGACTCGTGCGGGTGCGTCTTGGCCGCGTCGAAGCGCTCCTTGCCGAAGAACGTCAGGGCCACCATGCGCCAGGTGTAGAACGCCGTCAGCGCCGCGGTGGCGACGCCGAGCGCCCAGATGCCCATGTACACGCCGCCGTGGGCGAACGTGTGGGCCAGGATCTCGTCCTTGGAGAAGAAGCCGGAGAGCAGCGGTAGCCCCGAGAGGGCCGCCGACCCGCACAAGAACGTGATGAACGTGGCGGGCATGTGCTTCTTCAGGCCGCCCATCTTGTGCATGTCCTGCTCCTCGTGCATGCCGTGGATCACCGAGCCGGCGCCGAGGAAGAGCAGGGCCTTGAAGAACGCGTGCGTGACGAGGTGGAACACCGCCGCCGCCCACGCGCCCGAGGCGAGGCCGACGAACATGTAGCCGAGCTGCGACACCGTCGAGTAGGCCAGCACCTTCTTGATGTCGCGTTGCACCAGCGCGGTCGAGCCGGCGATGAACGCGGTCAGCACGCCGACCACGCCCACGATCGTCAGCAGTTCGGGGCTGGCGGCGAACACCGGGTTCAAGCGCACGACGAGGTAGATGCCGGCCGTGACCCTGGTCGCGGCGTGGATCAGGGCCGACACGGGCGTCGGGCCGGCCATGGCGTCGGGCAGCCACGTGAACAGCGGCAACTGGGCCGACTTGCCGCAGGCGCCGAGGAACAGGAACAAGCCGGCGAGGAACAGCTTCGGCCCGAACTCCGGCAGCTTGCCGGCGGTGTCCGCGGCGATCATCGCCATGTCCAGCGAGAGGAACGTCTTCGCCAGCAGGAACGAGCCGATCAGGAAGCACGCGTCGCCGACGCGGTTCATCACGAAGGCCTTCTGGCCCGCCTCGGCCGGCCAGCCCTTCTCGTACCAGAACCCGATCAGGAGGTAGGAGCACAGCCCGACGCCTTCCCAGCCGACGAACAGTCCGATCAGGCTCGAGCTGAGCACGAGCATGAGCATCGAGAAGGCGAACAGCGCGAGGAAGGCGAAGAACTTGCCGTAGCCCTTGTCGCCCTTCATGTAGCCGGAGGCGTAGATGAAGATCAGCGAGCCGATGCCCGTCACGACCAGCGTCATCACCGACGACAGGCGGTCGAGGTGCATCGTCAGGTCGATGGGGAACGAGCCCGTGTCGATCCACGACCAGTTCGAGGCGCGGATGGCGACGGGCGCGCCTTCGGCGCGCAGCAGGAAGAAGCCCTTCAGCGACAGCGCGAACGCGGCCACCATCGACGCGAGGGCGAGCAACGGCGCCCGCGCGGCGACGCCCGCGGGAGTCTTGGCGTGGCCGTGGTCGCCGTGGCCGTCGTCGTGGTGCGCGT